>JBJSXX010000001.1:0-5575 GCA_046086605.1 Pirellula sp.
CGACCCATCACAGGCTCAAGCGTTATAGGTAAAGCTACGGCGAGCTATCTTCCTTCTTGCGACCTCAATGGTGCCATTCGTATTACGCGAATGGATACCGGTGCCGTGGACTTCACCGGTGACTCCACGACCGTTACGCAATTGCGTAGCAGTCAGAATAAGTCAAGCCAGTAGGCATCATCACTGCAGGTCCCGGTGCCTTATCTGTTGCGGGAGTCTCCGAAGTGGGGGCACAGCGAAACGAGCAAGCCTTGAGGTCTTCGGTGTCAAACTCACTAATGTCTCCGAGGCACTTTACGATAGCTTCGGTCAGCAAATCGGATTCCGGCTCTATACCCAAAGTGGCCCAATCGACTGTTGCACAAGGTCAAAACAGCCCACAAAGAGACCTTTTGCGAGCAAGTCTGCTGACGGAACTAGTCGACGAACTAAACGCTCCAGCTTGGTGAGAACCAAGCGTTCGGTTCGACCAAAACAGATCGAGTAGCTTGCCAAATGTCTGTTCTAAATCGTTTGGCAAGCCGTCTTGGCGATGCCTAACCTGCAAGCCACCTTCAAGCGTCATCGCTCCGGACTTGGACATCACTACGGGCGTCGAATCATCGACCAGCCAACGAAACCAAAAGCTCCTACGGGAAGCGGAAACTAGCCCATCCATGTGGTCAGCAACTAACGATTGATTGTATTTCGGAAATCCCAGCGAGTTGCTTTTCTATTTTGGATGCACAGTTCCAAACCATCGCATAGGGATTGGTTCTCTCCATGGCTCTTTTGCTTTGCCAATTGCACTTGTTCGAGGGCTTGGGCCTTCTGATCTGCAGCATGGAGAGCCATTGCCATGACAAAGTGGGAAAACCAGTTCGGATCAGAGTCTAAAGCCAAGGCGGTCGAGGCTTCTTTGACAGCTTGTTTGGCTTCGAATCCCGATGGCCCGACGCGGTTGCAGTGCAGGAGTGCTAAGCTGCGGTAGGCTTCGAGTTCCATCGATCGGATATGCGATAAGGCCTGCCACTCGTTTTGGGCTGCGGCGTAGTCTCCAAGAGTCGCACAGAGCCTTGCCCGCAAAAAGCGGTAGATTGGCATAAGCTCTTCCGGGAGCCAGACGAGGGCCTGCTGCGCTTGGGTGTACGCGATCCTGGCATCGTTATCTCTTTGAGCTAGTCTCAAAAGAGAAGATTTCGTGAGCAGCGCGATTGAGTCAAGCGATGTGTGCCGACTGATGACGGGCTCGATCCGCACAAGGCCTTCGTTGAATCTGCCAAGACGTTCGACCAAGCAAGCCGTTGCGATCAATGCAGGATAGTCCTCTGGATCGGCATTGGATAAAATCCTGAGACGGTCTTCGATCTGTTGGCGATTTAAGGTGTGTTCGATATCGCAGTGCGCCCAGTAGCGTTGCATGAAGCTGGGCCAAGCGATCTGCCACTTTTTGAAGTCAGCATCGAGCTTTTGACGCTTCTGTACATAGTCGACGAATCGGCGCTGAGAGACTTGGGCTGCTGTGCTGTAAAGATTGATTCGCATAAGAATCTCTGTCGCGCTGGCCCGCTCCATCTCTCGGGTAAAGGCCCTCATTTCAAGCATCGAGTGCTGCATGAGCCTTTGGTTCTCGTCGAACTTGCGAAAGATATCCTGCCTTCGTCGGATAGCATCCTTGTAATCGAGAACAATTTGCTTGAGCGCTGCAAGTTCTGGGTCAATTTGACAACGAGCATGAGCTTGTCGATCGCCGGTGTTTCCTAGCACTAGGATCCCAAGAATCGCCAAAAGAAAAAAAGCACTCGATTTGAGTGGGAGGGGGGCGGAAGGCAGGTTCAAGTACGGCATGATTGGCTCCGTCCTAGACGGATCCGAAGTTGAATTGATCGTTGTCCATACAGATCTAATCGCAAAAAGGCCTGAACACGAGCACGATAAAACCACCCGAAGTTCAAAAAATCTGCTGCTTTGGGAGCGATCCCCCCCGTTTCTTTGCGATTAGATAAGTAGGCACCCCATTCATGCTCGGAGGAATTAAACCATGCGAACGAGAAGAAATCAGAACCTCGTACAGCTTTTGAAATTCGCTTTTGGATTGGGAATCATCGCAAGCGATGGTTTTGTGACCAATCATGCCGATGCTCAGTCTAACCCCAACCCAGGGGCTCCAAGATCGCAGGCACACCGCCTGCTTTCTGCCGAGGCTCAAGGACAACCGGTCGATCGTGCCGAAGCTTTGCAGTCCGTAGCGACTGGAAAACCTAAGCGACTGGCGTATGAGTCGATAAATTCAAAGAAATCTGAGAACGATCACCATGATTGGATTCGCTGGCAAATCGGACAGGTAGGCTTGGCTCAAGGTTGGCTATCCTTGGATCAATTGAACTTCGACTCGATGGATCACGATGTCAAGTCTTATTACAATCGCCGCCCGGAAATCGATTTCGATGCGCAAGCTCACCGAACCATGGCCCGTTGGTGTGTCACCCAGGGTCTCACGAAGCAAGCTCGAGCGCATTGGTACGGTGTTTTGGAGTTGCTCCCCTCGGATCTGGAGGCTCGTGAACAACTCGGTCATGAATTCATGGCGGGACGCTGGTTCACCCGGGAGGAAATGCTTCAGGCTCAAAATGACGCGCAAGCCAAACTGGATGCTTGTAAGAAATGGATGCCTCGTTTGAACGGGATTGTAGCAAGCATCGAGACCGGCGATAGAGATCTTACATTGCGTGGGATTGAGCAATTGAGCAAGATTGATGATCCTGCGATTATTCATTGTCTAGAAATCGCGATCGACCAGGTTTCATCGGCGACGGCCCTTCATATGGTCAAAGCGTTAGGAAATTTTCATACGCGCCAAGCCTGTACAGCTCTGGCCACGATCGCATTGAACGATCCGACGAGCCAGCTGGGTATCGCTGCGATCAAGCAGTTGCGCAAATATCCACCCGAATGTTATGTTCCAGACATGTTGGATCGTATGTCAACCGAAGTCGAACTTAAAAGTCGAGTCGTTACCCGAGGCAATGGGGAATTGATTCTGCAACTGGTTCAAATGCGCGAACTCAAGAACCGTTACGAGCAGCAGCAACTCGATCGACTGCTTGCCATCAGAACCGTCGCGGGAAATCGCCAATTTGACAATCAGATCACTTCGTCAACCACCGATAGCTTGTTTGCGATCCTGATCGCAAGAAAAGTGCTCGGTGATGACAATGCAGCAAATATCGTGACCTCTGAAGCCCAAAAGCTCACCAAGACGATAGGCGACAACACTCGGGAATCGAACCAAAACATCCGGGCACTCCAAAGACGGATTGCAACAGTGCTGCGGGGAGCCACCGGTGCCGAAATAGACGACTCGCCCGAGAGTTGGTGGGACTGGTATGATCGTTACGAAGAAAGCTATGCTGAAGGACCAAAACCTATCGACAGCAAGTATGCTGAAGATCGGACTCAGGTGTTGTATATAAATCCCGAAAGGGTTACCAGTCCCTTTGCGACTCCCGCAAACGTTTGGCGACCACGACGCAATGAGTCCGACCGGGATCGACGACGCTACGAGTGCTTGGTCAAAGGCACACCTGTGCAAACGGATCTGGGGCTCAGACCGATCGAAACGATCAAGGTCGGTGATTTAGTAGCTTGCCAAGATATCCCAAGTGGCCAGTTGCGATTCAATGCAGTACTCCGAGCGACCAAGAGACCCGAGTCGGATGTTCGAGAGATCGTTTTATCCAATGGCGAATCGATCCAATCGACGCTTGGTCACCGCTGGTGGGTGATCGGCCAAGGCTGGGTCAAGACTAGGGATCTTACGCAAGGAACGTACTTGCGGACCGCGACCGGTTTTGCTTCGATTCAAAAGATAAAGGACGGACTGAGCGAGGTGACTTACAATTTGGTGGTCGACTACGATCATACTTATTTCGTAGGTCAGTCGCGTTTGCTGTCTTTTGATGCCAGCGAAGCGATCCCTGCATTCCAAAAAGTTCCCGGCTTCCAGGAGTAACCGTAGCAGAATTCCCCAGTGCCTGGCACCTCAGCACGGTTACTATGACAGACGGATGAAAAATAAGCGCTAGCTTCTCAGATGGGTTTGATGCAGGAGTTGCTAGTAGAGGAACTTTGGTTTAGCTACTGTTTTAGCGTGCCGAGATCCTTATCTTGGCGGTTTTGTAACGGTGATAGGACGCACTGTAACACACTTGTTCCATCCTTTTTTGCGACGCAGGCAACGAGCCAGTTGCCTTTTGAATCAAAAAAAAGATCTTTGATCGAGTCGCCGTCGCGAGAACGCAATTCGAGTGTCATTATTGTGTTGTTTAGATTCCAGCAGAGAATTCTGCCATCACGACAACCTGCCAAAAGTGTTTTGCGATCGGGTGACATTTTAAGAACCAATATGCGATCCTCAGCGCCTGAATAACTTTTTGTGAATTGTTTTGATTCCAAATCCCATTGCAGGATGCGACCATCGCGATCTCCGATCAGCAAATGTCCGTCGTCGACAAAGGTAATGGCCGAAGGGATACTCTTCGATTCGATCCGATCCGGGGCTATGGTCTGTTGTCGCACTGGAATTGAATTTTCATCGATGGCACCCACAAATATTTGATGGTCTTCGCCCGCACTGGCTAGTCGCTTTCCGTTTGGAGACAAGGCTAAGCAGAGCGCAAGATCACGATGACTCCAAAGCGTCCGGCTTATATCCCCATTGACCAAGGATTGAATCGATACGTCGCCAGACTCCGAGGCTGTGATGAATTTGGATCGGCCATTTAGGAACTCGACTGCAAACACTTGTCCAGTGTTACCACTTCGTCGCGATAGTATTTGACCATCTGGAATGGACCAAGTGACCATGTCTCCTTTGAGATTAGCCCCCAGGACGAAAACTCCCGAATCATCAACGAACAGATCGTGTAAATCGTTCAATGTCGTTGCCTTGCCAATTTCCCTATAGTCCTTAAAATTCGGCATGTCATAGATGGCGAAAGCGGCATTCTTCGAGGTGGTTGCAATCATGGATGGCCGAACGCGTGCAGCGAATTTTCCCAGCGAGCCGCCTTCGACGGGAAACTCAATGGCAGTCTCTGCTGGGAGAGTTGATTCTAGATCCCACAATATCAACTTGCCTGATTTGTCCCCGGTCACGATCCAGGCACCGTCGCTACTATCGTCGATACTCCAAATCGCCTCGCTACCTGCTCGGAATCGAGAAACTAATTCGCCACTGCTTTCCCAAATCGCCAAGGTTCGATCCTGACTCGTCGAGGCGATCCGCTTACTTTGACCAACAAAGCCCAACGCATGTACTGCGTCGATGTGCCCCTTCCAATCGGCCATTTTCAGATGGCTATCCGAATCCCAAATTGCGATACGACAGTCCCGATTCGCTCCTAGAAGATAGTGACCATCGCGGCTGAACTTAAGATCATTTATTCTGGGATCTGCGGTGAGCAAAATAGGAGGCTCCACACCATTCGACTTAAGATTTACAAGCGACAAACCAGTAGTCATATCGGCATAGGCAACCCTTTCTCCGAGAGGGTCAACGGCCATAGCTCGTACTTGTGCGGCGGGAATTCGAAAG
>JBJSXX010000002.1:0-10407 GCA_046086605.1 Pirellula sp.
TGGAGGCTATAATTGCGACCCCTTTTCGTCCTGTACCGATTTGATATTCAGTAAAATTCCGAATGAGACAAGATGATGGCCCAGCCAATGTTTTCAGGATTGATTCCACCGATGATCACCCCCATGCGCAGCCGCGATCGGCTGGATGTCGACGGGCTCGGAAGGCTCGTCGAGCACCTGATTGCAGGGGGCGTTCACGGCCTGTTTGTGCTTGGGACTACCGGGGAGGCACCGAGTTTGAGCCATCGTTTGCAGCAGGAGGTGGTGAGTCGAACCGTTGAATTTGTTGCGGGTCGTGCTCCGGTGTTGGTCGGGATAACCGATACATCGTTTGTCGAATCGGTTCGATTGGCAGAGCATGCGCATAAGGTGGGTGCGTCAGGTCTGGTGCTTTCAACCCCTTATTACTTTCCTGCGGGGCAGACGGAACTGAAGTACTATGTCGATGAGTTGATGCCTGAGTTGCCCTTGCCGGTGATGCTTTACAACATCCCATCGCTGACGAAGGTTTGGTTTGAGATCGAGACACTCCAGGAGTTGTCCGAGCATACACAGGTGGTGGGTTTGAAAGACAGCAGCGGCGATCTGGCTTATTTCGAGCGTGCTGTTGGGCTCAAGAAGTTACGTCCTGAGTGGTCGATCATGATTGGCCCAGAGGCACTTTTAGCCAAGTCGTTGGCGTTAGGGGGCGACGGCGGGGTGGCAGGAGGGGCGAATCTGTATCCGAATTTGTTTGTAAGTCTTTACGAGTCGTATCGACAAGGGGACTTGGTTTGGGAATCGTTGCATCGGCAAATCGAGGGACTGCAAGGGATTTACGATATTGGCAAGTATGCGTCTAGGTTTATCAAGGGAACCAAGTGCGGGGCGTCTTTGCTGGGGATATGCGACGATTTCCTGGCCGATCCCTTTCATCGTTTTCGGCCAGAAGATCGCTTGAGGGTCAAAGAGATCCTATGCCGCGTCGAGGCTGCTAGGGAAGGATGGCGACTCGGATATTCTGCGGCTTCTGAGCGCAAAGAATAGCCTCTTGGATTTGCTCGAGTGGAAAAGTGTGCTCGACCAGATGCTTGAAAGGGAACTTGTGGTTGTTCTTGTGCATGAACTCGGTGGCAAGTAGCAGATCCTTGGCCTGGTAATTATGGACGCCGTGGATCGAGAGGTGTTTGCGAACGAGTTGTTCGATCACGATGGGGGCTGGATCCGAGGGGAAAACGGCTCCGACGAGGATAATCTTACCGCCGGTTCGAACCAGGCGGATTGCTTCAAGGGTTCCGGCATTGGTTCCAGAGCATTCGATCACCGTATCGAAGTCTATGGGGGCTGATTGCAGTTGGTTTGGAGCAGCGCACTGGGATGCACCGAATTGCAGTGCCAGTTTTCGCCGATGTTCATCGGGTTCGATGCACAGGAGTTTCCGTGGGGAGAGGGTTGTAAAAAAAGCGCAGGCCGTAAGGCCGAGCATGCCTGCACCGATGACAAGGATGGCCTCATCGCTCGAAGTGTTTGCGGTGCGGACGGCAGCAGCGATGGTTGCCGTTGCGCAACTCAGCGGGGCGGCTTCAAGGTCATCGACACCCTCGGGAACTTTGACGATTTGGGTGCCGGGCAAGAGGGTGCAGTGGGTCGCGAAACCACCGTGCCAGGACGTGGTGTTGGTCACCTGCTGATGCCCGTACTTGTAACCCGTCTGGCATTTCTGTGGCAGGTCGTGTTGGCAGAAGAAGCATTGGCCGCAGTTGGCAACGACGGTCCAGACGATTCGGTCGTTGAGGTTCAGAGGCTGGCCTGCGACATCGTATCGAGGTGCATCGGGGCCGAACTCGATGATTTGGCCGACGATCTCGTGTCCGAGGATTGCTGGCGTATGAGCGTGACGGCGTCCGCAGATGGTGTGCAGATCGCTACCACAGATCGTGCAAGCTAGGACACGTGTTAGGAGTTGCCCATGGCCGATCGGCCCGATCGATACCGAGCGCAGTTCCCAGGGGATATTGGGACCGTGGAATAAGGCTGCTTGGGAATCGCGGTGCACGGTAAGGCGAGGTGGATTGAGAAGGTTGGGGGATCTAGGAAGATAACGAAAAAACCGCTGAGAGGCGAATGCCGCTCAGCGGTTGCAAGGATTTATAAAGAGACTCCGAACTATCGGAAGTCATTCTTGGAAGAGCAACGGCATTACGAAGGGGTCTTCGTCGTGGTCTTCTTCACAGCAGCCTTCTTCTTGGCTACTTTCTTCTTGGTAGCAGCCTTCTTAGGAGCAGCTGCCTTCTTTGCAGCCTTCTTCTTTGCTACCTTCTTCTTCGTTGCTCCAGCTTTCTTCTTGGCCACGGATATATCCTCCAAAAAACCAAAAACATGGTTGACGCGGTCTCCTTGGTCCGAAGCAGCAGACTTCAGGAGCCGAACTCGGCAACCGAAACAAAACGTCCTTCGCTTCAAACTTTCGATCTGGCCTTGGGCCTCTTGGCACTGGGCCTATCGATCCGTGACATGATCGAATGTTTGAGCTATGGACACCATAGTTACGAGTAGTTGTATAAAACTCGAAACTGAATGCAACATGATTTCGACAATTTTTCCACAAACATGAAACGTTTTTTTTGGCTCTGAGTTCTTTTCATGTCACTTTGATGGATCCTTCGAAAGCCACTTCTGCATCGGATCTCAGTGTGATGCGAACAGGTCAAAAGCCCTGCGTATCGGTCGCTTTCGAATGTTTGCTTGCAATAGTGTTCGCTAGATTGAATGATTGGGTTCGTTGGTGATTGGAGCCCGAATGGATGTCGTTTGCTTAGCCTGCGTCGATTTCGTTTTATCAATAAAAATGCTGGGTCTGCGTGTTTTTTCGAGAGCGTTTACTCGTTTATCGAGGCGATTGGTTTGCAGTTGTTGTTTGAACAAAGCACTGCGCTTGAGCGAGTATGCTTATCTACGTGAGCATGACTTTTGAATCGAACCAATGCGCCTTGCGCAAGCCATTTTTAGAGACTCGATCGGCGTTGGTTGTGGGGATGAAAAAATGGCTATAGAGCCCGAAATTGAGGTGGAAAAATTTTCGAATTTTTTTTCGAAAATCACCATCGAGGAGGCCCGCCGAAGCGCTGTAGGGCCTGAACATTGTTCATCGCAAGGGACAGAAACAGCAGCGCGTTGAGTCCACTGCCACGTTGGTAGAACCACCATGCGACCAAGAATCCGAATGCAGCTCCAATCATGTATGCCTCTTGGTAGCCATCGCTTCGGCGTACGATCGCCGCCGTATGTTGCACGATGTGCCCCCCATCGAGCGGGTAGACCGGCAGGAGATTAAACAGTGGCCACCAGATGCTTACCAGGACATAGAAATCGAAGATCGCGAAAGTCCAAGGGTCACGGATCGTAAGGCCTTCATTGGCCCATGGGTTCGAGATCCCAGGGGGATTGAGCCATTCGAACCAATCGTATGCTGTCGGTACAAAAAAACCCAGTGCGTAAGCCAAACACGCTACAGCGATGGCCGATACGAACTGAAGTAACGGCCCCGCAAGCGAGATGACAATATGATTCGCATGGGTGAGCCGTCGACGTCCCCCGGATCGATTGAACGAGAATCCGGCCGTCGGTATCGCCATACCTCCCATTGCATACAAAACTACATTGGATTCAATCCCGTAGTAACGGAAGGCCAAGGCGTGTCCAAGTTCATGGATAAGAACTGAGACCATCACGCAGAGGATCCAAATGATCAAAAGAGGAAAAACCCCTGGGGCCGTTCCTATCCTCGATAGTTGCTGGTTGGTTCCCATGGCCATGTTGTACCCAAGGGCTGCGGTGATTACCCAAAACAGCCAGTGGACTCGAACCGGGAATCCCATCAGAGAGAATCGCCAGTCGTAGGGGCTTGGAGTCGGTTCGCCGAACATGTCTTGGGGTGTCCTTGGTTTGTGTAAGTCGCCAGCGGGTGGCTTAGAGTCCAAAAGCTCTGAAACCAGCGATGATTTTTTCAGCCGCAAAAATGAGGCTACTCTCGGGGATTAGCAACGATGGAATCAAAGCGATGCGGTTTCTGTTCCGTCCGGTTAGGTGTACCAAAACTCCCTCTTTGGCAAGCCAACCAACGACCTTCGAAGCGAGGGCTTGATCTGCGATGGGTAAGTTTTCCAGGCTGATGCAATTTGCCAAGCCGATCCCATCGACCAGCACCTTGCCCGGAAGTCCTTGACGTAGGAGGTTACGAAACCGTTCCCCTTTGCGTTCAATCTCGGCACCGAGATTTCTTTCCTGCAAAATTGCGAGTGTTTCGTTGGCGATGCGGCAAGCCAGGGGATAGCCGGCAAAGGTCTCGGATTCGATTCCCGGTCCGATCGCATCGATCCAGGTCGGATTTCCAATCACCGCAGAGATAGGAGCAATCCCACCCCCGAGAGACTTGCCTAGCACAAGAAGATCCGGCATCCAGCCTTGGGCTACGCTTAAAAAAAGCGGCCCAGTGCGCATTAATCCCATCTGGATTTCGTCGCTAACGACGGCAAGCCCTTTTTCCTTCGCGATGTCTACAAGTTTCCTAAAGAAAACTGCGGGAGCAAAGTAATAGCCTCGAGCGCCAATGGCGGGCTCTAGAAACAGGATCGAGGGTTTCTGAGGCCCCTGATCGAACGCGATTGCCGCCTGTGCTAAACACCGCTGGCATTCCTGGCATAGTCGTCCAACATGATCGCTTGTGCAATCGTCCAGATAGGGTCCGCAAGAGCCCTGAAGATGCCGAGGAAAGGGGATGGTTCGGACTGCTTGGCCCGATCCAAAGCCATCGATTGCCATCGACCGCTGGGTATCGCTAAGGTGTGCACTGGCCAGCGAGCGACCGTGGTAAGCCAGATCGAATCGAACCACTGCTCCTGGTGATCTTGCATGCGCTAACTTCCAAGCGATCTCGATGCCGCGAGCACCGCTGACGGTTAGCCAAACTTTAGAAGGCTTTATGGGTTTGGCCTTCGAGCCGCAATGCTGATCCCACAAGTCCCCGAGCGTCTCTTCGAGTTTCCGTCGCTCGTGGGACTCTCCCCCGTGAGCCCAGGTCAATTCGGAGATCTGTTGGTTGATCGCCGAGATAATTTTTGGGTGAGCATGCCCGAGATTGCAGGCCGAATATCCGCAGACAAGGTCCATGTACTTGCGTCCTTGGTCGTCCCAAACGAATTCCCCGAGGCTTCGACTGAAAACCAAATGGCTCAGTGGATCGTAGCTTCGTTTGTTGCCGATTGGGCGACGCATGTCCATCCGTGACTCCTCAGGAGACTCAAATGGATCGATGGTTCTTCACTCTCTCGATCAGAGGTTGAATGATTTCGGCAGGTACGAATTTTTCGAGCGATCGACCTTGTCCAAGGCTTGCAATCTGTTTGATCAAGCTGCTCGATACGTGGACGAACTCTTCGTCGGCCATGAGAAAGACTGTTTCGAGTTCGGCATCAAGTTGCCTGTTGGCCATCATCATGGTGAACTCGCCGGCGATATCGGTTAGCGGACGAACCCCACGGACCATGACTTTAGCACCGAGTTTTCGGACAAAATCAACCGCCAAGCCGTCGAAAGATTTGACCGAGACATTTGGCAAGTGTTTGGTCACTTGCTCGACGAGTCGCAGCCTTTCTTCGATTTCAAAGAGCGGTTTCTTTTCTTGATTCACTCCGATTCCGATGATCAGTTGATCGTAGAGAGCACTGGAGCGTTCGATGATGTGCAGATGCCCGAGAGTCACCGGGTCAAACGAACCAGTGTAAACCGCTTTTTGAGAGGATAGTTTGGCCATGGCAAGTGATCTTAAGATCTCGTTGGATTGGTCTGCTCAGTTGTCTTCTAGACTATCTATCGAGACGTTCCAAGGTCGAAGGCTTGCGGAGTTGAAAGAAGGTAAAAAGGTAGACCAAGAAGCTGAACAAAAATAGGATTCCCATGCATCCAAAGCCAACGGAAGTCATAATTTGAAGGAGCAAATCGGTATCTACAGGCGGTGGTGGGGCGCCTCCAGGCCTTTGCTGCTGTTGAGCTGCCAGGATCCCTTGTTTGGCTTGTTCGAGCGCCTCGGGTAGAAAAATATAGCCCAGGATTCCTCGGACGATTGTCATCAGAGCCATTCCAAGGGCGAGCCAGGAAAGTTTCACCGCCGCACTTTGTTTGCGCTGAAGTATTTGGATGCTCCAAAGGACCATCGGGATAGCGACGATGAAGTCAAATATGCCCAAGGCCAATGTGGACACGGTATTGGCAAAGCTCGGTCTGATCACCGCTGGCATGACGACTTTCGTACCGGTACCAGTTTGAGGGGCGCCCGGGTCCTCGGTATCCATGTCGGAGGTGTCTTCGGACGGATCTGTCGAGCCATCGGGTGCGGTTTGAACGGGAACCTGCATCATGTTGTTACCACTAGCGAGCATCACAGCATTCCCTATCAATCCGATGATTCCCATGAGCCCGGCAAATCCGAAGAGCAGCATGAAGATCGTTGCAATGATGGTGCCAGCCGATAGACCCGGCGGCTTGGCATCTACTCGCTCTTGATTTCCATCGTTCAGGCCAGATAGGTCGCTCGAGTAGGGGTTCATGGGTAGTTCTCGAAAAAAGGGCTAAAAAAGGACTGTTGAGAAATCGTTTCGATTTAGCTTAACCCAAGCCGCCAGAGATTTGTAGCCACTGAGGGTTTTCTTCGGCATGCTCGGCAATTTCTTGCCAAATTGATGAGCGATTTCGCTGAGGGATCCAGCCCCAGGTCTTTTGAGCAAGTTCGGAATCGAGCACGATCCAGGGAGCATCGTAGGGCCTCGGCTCATCGATGCGTTCCAAGTTTGCCTCTGCACCCGAACGCTTCTTAAGCCAGCGCTGCTCGCACCAATGATGGAGTTCCACAAGCGAGAATGCCGAGTCCAATCCGCCAGAGACATTCACTGTCGTGGGCTTATCGCTCGGCGGGCTGTTCATTTGCAGTTGGATCAATCGAGCAAGGTCTTCTGGGTGCATGCAATCGCGCACCTGCGCACCTGTTCCTTGATGGCCGATAAACGCTAGCCGATGCCCGTAGAGATAACGATGCATCCAATAAGTGATGATCCCTTGGTCTGCTTTTCCAAACTGCCCTGCCCCAGCCAGAATCCCGCAACGATTGATCCAAAGCCGAAACCCAAATGCCTTTGCGTATTCTTTGGCCAACCACTCCGAAGCGAGTTTTGTCGTGCCGTAAAGCGATAGGGGCGGCTCGATACTAAAATTTTCCGTGATGCCTCGTCTAGATACTCCAGCAATCGTGTTGGATGCTTCAACCGTGTCCCAGTCGATCGAAAGTTTCGCATCATGCAAACCGAAGGGGATCTTGCAAAGTTGCTCGATTGAATAGACTCGAGAAGAACTGACCAACACCATTCCAGCGGAATGTCTCTTGCAATACTCCAGAAGGTGGACTGTTCCACCGAGGTTGTGGTCCACAAGCAACTGGGAAGAGCTTTGCTGCGGACTGAGATCTTCAAGACCTGCAAGGACGCTTGGGTTCGCCGCGCAATCGATGACCCAATCGCACTTAGGCAAAGTCTCCACCCATGCTCTTTCTCGAAGATCTCCTACGAGTACCTCTGCCCCGAGCGATTCCAAGGGAGCTTGATTTTTTTGGCTCCCTGATCGCATCAGGTTGTCGACAAGAGTTACTCGATAGGGATCGGAAATCTTGGTCTTGCCAAGCGAGCTTGTTCGATCCTTATTTTGGCTGAGAAAGAACTTGGCGAGGCACGAACCGACGAAGCCGCAACCACCGGTGATCAGCACGTGCATGATGGTCGATCAAGGCGATTAAGAGACCTTCCAATCGGCCAAAAGCTGCTCGGCACCGGGACTGAGCCTTCGAACTTTCGCAGCGATTACACCCTTTTCGGACTTACTGGCCTTTTCGAGTCGTCGCTTGAGCCTCGTAAGTTTGGCTTTTCGATGTCTGCGTCGGCGCAATTCGCTTGCTCGTTCATTCGGCATGATGGATCCTTGGATTCTCTGGGGGATGTGGACTGGAAAAGTACGGGAAACGATAGTCTAAGCTGGTTTTTTCGTCAATCTTGGACCTGTTCGACTTGGGTTGCTTATGGCAAGATATCCATCTGCCCAGATCTCAAAGGTTGAACTTGCTTGTTATCAGATATTCCAGGAGATTTTCCATTGACCGAGTCCAAAAATGATTGCGCTCCAGGCGTCGCATCGACATCTACGGAACGATTGGAAGGAACTGGTGCGACGGCAATCGTTATGGCCGCAGGTAAAGGGACGCGGATGAAGAGCGACTTGCCCAAGGTTCTCTTGCCGGTCTTGGGCCGACCGATGATCCATTGGGTTCTCGATGCGTTGGATCGAACCGGGATCGATCGAATCCTGGTGGTGGTTGGATATCGTCATGAGGATGTTCGCCGTGAGCTGGCCTCTCGCTCGAACATCGAATTTGTCTTGCAAGAGCAGCAGCTAGGGACTGGCCATGCGGTTCAGATGTGCGCTTCGGCTTTGCTCGAAAGACCAGAACGCATGGAGTCGCCGGTTTTGATCGTAGCGGGCGACTCTCCCTTGGTGCAATCGACTTCGCTTACCAAATTGCTCAATACGTTTCGAAGATGTGAAATGGATTGCTTGCTAGGTACTCTTCTGAAGGATCAGCCGTTTGGCCTCGGGCGAATCATCCGCAATAGAGAGGGGCAATTCCAGCGGATCGTCGAGCAAAAGGATGCGACCGATGATGAGAAGCTGATCCTCGAAGTCAACATGAGCACGTATATCTTCAAACAGAGTCGTCTCCTGTGGGCTCTTGAGCGACTCAGCAATGACAATGCTCAAGGGGAATACTATCTGACGGATTGCCCTGAGTTGTTAGTGAAACATCGATGCATCGTTGAAGCTCTCACGGCCCTCAAGCCATGCGAGGCCTTGAGCATCAACACGATCGACGAGCTTGCGAAGGTCGAGGAAAAGATGAAAGAAATGGGATACCGATGCGAGAGCTAAAGATTTTCAGCGGGCGAGCCAATCCTCAGTTGGCCAAAGAGATCTGTGATTTCCTGCATCTCAAGACCGGGGCGATCCAACTGGGCAAGTTCCCCGATGGAGAGAACTTTTGCAAGATCGAAGAAGACGTCCGAGGTCGCGATGTCTATCTTGTGCAACCGACTTGCCCACCGGTCAATGACACCCTGATGGAACTCTTGATCATGATCGATTCTTGCAAGCGAGCAAGCGCTGCGAGGATCACCGCTGTGATCCCGTATTACGGCTATGCGCGACAAGATCGCAAGGACGAAGGCCGCACGCCGATCACCGCCAAATTGGTTGCGAATCTTATCACCCGTGCAGGTGCCGACCGTGTTTTAGCCATGGACTTGCACGCCCCGCAAATCCAAGGGTTTTTCGATGTGCCGGTCGATCACCTTTACGCCGCACCCGCTTTGACCCGTTACTTCCAAAATCAAAATTTAGATCCAGAAGATATTGTGGTCGTCAGTCCCGACGAGGGAAGTATCAAGCGAGCCTTTGGGCACTCGAAGCGGATCGGCGGTAAACTCGCCATTATCGATAAAGTCCGCGACAATCCTTTGCAAACCAAGCAACGCAATATCATCGGAGGGCCCGTCGATGGGAAAATCTGCTTGATGTTCGATGACATGATCAGCACCGGTGGATCAATCTGCGGAGCGGCCAAGCTTGTGCATGAGGCCGGGGCCAAAGAAATCCACCTCGCTGCAACCCACGGTGTGCTGTGCGGTCGGGCCGTTCAATTGATCAAGGAAGCTCCGGTCAAGAGTTTGGTCATCACCAATACGATTCCTTTACCTCCTGAAAAGAAACTCGATAACATCTTTGTGCTTTCGGTCGCTCCCCTATTGGCCGAAGCGATTCGACGCATCCATTCGAACCAATCGATCTCGTCGATGTTCGGTGCTGGTGGTTCGATTCATTAGGACTCGTTAGCCCGGAATCGAATCGGCTCGTTGGGACTTGCAATGCGGTGAAAACTCCACCACAATCTTTCGCAGTGGCAGTCGCAGTGGACGTCACTGAGGATCGAAGTTGATGGAAAGCTAATAAGCAATGATCACCAACGCAAGCGGGCTGAGTTTTGAGGAATTGCAAGTCGGAGATCGTTGGACAAGCGATCCCCGCACGATCTTGCAATCGGATATCCAGCAGTTTGCTGAACTGACCGGAGATCATGACCCTTTGCACTTGGATGAGGAGTTTGCAAGTCGGGGGCCTTTCGGAAAAACCGTGGCCCATGGCATGTTGGGCATGTCGATCCTCGCAGGCCTGAGCTCAACTTCACCGCTGGTTCGAACAGCGGCATTGGTTGATGTGCAAAGCTGGAATTTCTGCAAGCCGATTTTCCCTGGGGATACCGTTTATGCCATGACCGAG
>JBJSXX010000003.1:0-4096 GCA_046086605.1 Pirellula sp.
CGAAAGAACCTTGTTGACATGGAAGATCGACGGCTCATTGCCTTGGTTTCTTTTCTGGCTCAAGCCCTCGATCATCAACATGATTGGAGACGATTATCAGCGCGGCTTGCTCATGATTCGTGAGCTTGCCGAACGCGGCAAAATTTCCTCGCAAATCCAGAGCCTTGGGACTGAAACATTCGCAAGCATTCGAATCGCTGGGATTGAGGCAAAAACTAGCTTGTTTGAATTCGGCCAATCCGTAGACGATCTGCGAATTCGATTAGATCAAGAGTATCGCGAGGAAGGTTTGCCCCTCGAAGGTCTCTTGGTTTCGGTTCTCAAGCGAACCACCACAGGTCCACAGGGAATCGACTATTTACTCGGTAGGGCGATTCCGGATTCCTTGATCTTACCAACCCACTCGAAATTGATCGAATGGCGATATCCAGCTTGTCGGGCTTTTCACGTCAAGCATATCGGTAGCCACGAGCATTTGCCGAACGCTTTGGCGGTCGCTGAGCGACTTGCCAAGCATCAGCGACTCAAGTTGGATCAGCGGTTTAAGTTTGGGATTTATACTACCAATACACCCGAGACTCATTCCGATCGATTGCAAACGGATTTGTATTTGCCTCAAAGGGTTTGAAGGTAGAAGAGGGTAGGGCAAAAAAATCGGACGGCAAAAAAATGGGAGGGTGGTGAAAACAATCAGTATGAAAAGAAAAAAGCCAAGCTGGGAGGTCCCATCGCTTGGCTTTTTTAAGGAAGCTCCGGGCGGAGCGAGCTAGTTACTGCATCTTTTTGGGGTCGAGTTGATCGAAGGGAACTTCGAAAGTTTTCATCATCGCTTCGAGATCACCACTCTTTAAGCCTTCGGTGAACCAATAGGCTCTTGATTCGGCGCTGCCGTGTGTGAAGAGAGCTTCTCGCACGACACCGGAAGATCTCTTTTGAAGGACGTCATCTCCGATTTTTCTGGCGGTGTTGATAGCATCTGCAATATCCCCTTTTTCGAGGATCCCCTTCATCTGCTGAGCGTGGTGTGCCCAAACGCCTGCGAGATAGTCGGCTTGAAGTTCGAGCCTAACGCTCAACTGATTCGATTCGGCTTGGCTAGCTTGCATTTGCATGCGTTGGATTTTCATCGACAGTCCGAGCAGGTTTTGGATATGGTGACCTACTTCGTGAGCGATCACATAGGCCATCGCGAATTCACCTTCTGCACCGAGTTGGTTCTTCATCGTTCGGAAGAATTCGAAGTCCAAATAGACATTCTTGTCGCCGGGGCAGTAGAAGGGTCCGACGGCAGCGGTTGCATCGCCGCAAGCCGATCGAACTGCGCCGGTAAAGAGAACGAGCTTGGGCTCTTCGTATCGGGCGTTCAATTTTTCGCGGAAGAGTTTGCTCCATACATCTTCGTTGTCCTTGAGGACGACGCTGACGAATTTCTTGAACGCGGCATCTTTGTCGTTCTCAGCCGAAGGCGGAACGCGAGTTTGCTGCTGGGTGGGTTGTTGCTGACCGGCCTGTTCGAGCAACTGCCTTGGGTTCGCACCCAAGAGCATGGATATGATGACGGCGAAGATCAGGAACAGCAAACCACCGCCTGCCATCCCTGCTACGGGCATCGCCGAGCCGCGGCGATCGTCGATATTCTTGGATTCTTCTCTACCTTCCCAACGCATCTTTTTTTGTACCTTTGGAAACGTTGACCAGCCTTTCCGCTCCAGAGCTTCTTACGTTGCGCTCCGGACTGCGATTAACGGATAGAATTTTAGTCATTTCGTTCCAAGTGACTGCGGTACAAACGGGAAAAAGTTCGAGAATTTTTCCTTTCTCAGTGGGCTTCTTGTCGCAGAACCACAGCGATGGTTTTGACCATGATCTTCAGGTCTAGCCATAGTGACCAATCTCGGATGTAGCGGTGATCGAGTTCGATTCGGGCACGCATTTTTTCAACCGTGTCGGTTTCGAGGCGACTTCCGAGGATTTGTGCAAGTCCGGTAATCCCTGGCTTGACCTTGTGCCTGAGCATGTATCCTCGAATTAGGCTGCGAAATTGTTCGTTGTGGGCGATGGCATAGGGTCTTGGGCCGACCAGAGACATTGAACCCCACAAAACATTGAATAATTGAGGCAATTCGTCCAACGATGTCCGGCGAAGGAACCTCCCGACCTCGGTCACTCTAGGGTCGTTTTTAATGGCTTGCTTGACATCCAGGCCGTCGTCCAAGGTCGTCATTGTTCGGAATTTCCAAACGTGGATTTCCTGACCATCGAGGCCATATCGACGCTGACGAAAAAAGACCGGGCCGGATGAATTCAGTTTGATGGCCAATGCCGCTAGGATCATGATCGGTAGCGAAAGGATCAGCCCCAGGAAACTCAAAGTCACATCAAAGATCCGCTTGAGGCATCCATCGATTCCGTAAATTGGGGTTTCGAAAATGCTCACGACCGTATGGCCACCGACAAAACCCCAGCGGGAATAGAGATAATCAAAGGCTTCAAGGTTCGGGACTAGGTAAACCGAGACGGTCGTATCGGCCAATCGATCGATCCAGTCTCGGATCATTTGATCCCTTTGGATAGGAACCGCGATAAAAACGGTATCGATTTTTCGTAAGCGAATATCGGTTAGGAGGTCTTCAAACCCTCGTGCTTGGGATTCGGGGTTTTCATCGAAAACGCCGACGATTTTGAGCCCCAGATCCCGGTCGAATGCGGCCGCTTCGGCTAGTTGATGCCCAAGAGGATTGTTTCCCAGAACAGCGCATCGCCTGGATGTCCAACCTTGTTCGCTGAGCCAAACAAACAACCCTCGTCCGAGCATGTGAAACAAAAGGATACAAAGCAAAGCTAGGATGAACCAAAGAACTTGTTGGCTACTTTGGAGAGGTTCTCTAGTAGGGCTGAGTAAAAACCCACCAGAGATGGCAAAGGTAAAGCCTGATAACCATGAGGCGCTGATGAGCAAGATATCGTAGTCGGCTGGTCGATGGTGGCTTGTATTGAATATTCCAAAGAACTCGCCCGCGACGACGTATCCAAGGGCCGCGAGAAAGACGTTCTGAAGGGATGGAGCGGCGATGGAGGCTGTCTGCCAGTAGAGAATTGCCAAGTAGCTCAGGGCAATAATGGCAAAGTCCAACGCGATTTGAATCGCGGGAAATGCAGAGCGAACTGGTCGACTCGTCGGCGAAATCATTGTGCCTAGTTCGAAGCCTTCGAGGCAAAAAACGGGGATCCTTCCACCCCCGATTTATCGGGCACTTGTGCCGACAGGTTTTCAATACCTTCGAGCACCCGTGCGACCCGAACGAACCGACCAACGCACATAGATGGTGCAACCGGTAATTGCGGCTAGACCCAACCAGTCGGAAAAAAACGCTAACCCCTAGTTGTATGGCGACTTTGATCCATTTCTTTATGTCCAGCGCTCATTCAGTAGATTTACTAGTCGGAGTAACAGGCGATGCGTTCGATCTATTTGAAAACGTTCCTTGTCGTGATGGCCATGCTTGGCATCTCTTTGCCATCCATGGCTGCTGTCGTGAACTATTCGATCTCTGGAGGACCGAACTCCTTGATCACAGGTACGCTGGGTACAACCAGTTTCACCAACGCGACTTGGAGGGTTAGCGCTACTGCTGACAACAGCCACATTCATGAGTTTACCACCAATAATGGTCAGTTTGATTTGCCAATCCGAGTACTTCCGGACACCGATCCAGTGACATTAGAGATTTTTGACGGTACATCTGTCTACACAGCAACCTTGATCGCAAATCCTGGCTTCCAATACGTTGTTGTTGCAGCAGATTTTGCGAATGATCCAAGCGGCGGGACTTACCAGGGCGCTGGGTTTCTTCATTGGGATCTAGGCGAGAATCTGGAATACGGGGCCGGGCTAATCGCGGGTGGTAGCTTAGGAGGAACCGAGGGCCTTTACGACAGCTTGACTAACCTCGGATCGTATGTCGGAGGCGACACCTTCTTTTTCGACGACCCGGTCATCAAGTTGATTTCGACATCGGCAGGAGATCTGGTGGTAACAGCTCGATCCGGAGATTTGCGGGGTGGGGTTTGGCAAGCTGGGGTGCCCGAGCCGAGC
>JBJSXX010000004.1:0-22375 GCA_046086605.1 Pirellula sp.
CGTACACTCACTCGCAGGCACATTCCATGTGCCGTAGCCCAGTGTCGCAGGCACATTCCATGTGCCGTAGCCCAGTGTCGCAGGCACATTCCATGTGCCGTGATAACTAAACCCATTTCAATCTATTACAAACCCAATTTAAAAGTCAAGAAAAGCTCGAGGCGGACGGCACATGGAATATGCCTGCGACTTTGTATTTTTTTCTCGAATTGGCAATCAAGGTTTCTTTATTAGGTTGGTTACGGTTGCTTTCCTACATGATAATCTAGCAATCCTTTGAGTTCCTCAACGACATCGGGGTGCTTGAAGTAGAGGTTCGAGCTTTCACCGGGATCAGTATCGAGGTTATAGAGTTGTCCCGGCGCATCGGGGGCCGATTCAGGGAGGATAAAGCGTTTGAGTTCCGGGTTGTTTTCGTATCGGTTCCCTCCCGAACCAGTGTGATCGATATACTTCCAGTTCCCCTTTCGAATCGATAGCGTTCGTTCACCACCAAAGGCTTGTTCGAGCATGTAGGGTCGAATTGGCTTGGTATCTTGGCCAAGCCATGCTGGCATCATGTTAAAACTGTCCTGAGCCGAGCCCTCAGGTAATTTCGCACCGACGAGGTGAGCAAGAGTTGCAATGATGTCGGTGAGACTTGTGAGTTGATTGCTCGTCGTGTTTGGTTGGATTCTCCCTGGCCAACGGATGATGAAAGGTACGCGATGGCCACCTTCCCATTGGTCGCGTTTCATCCCTCGCCAAGGGCGGGCGGGGTCATGATCGTAATCGGCTCGCATACGCACGACACTGGTTGTCTCAGGTCCATTATCACTGCTAAAGACCACGAGCGTGTTTTCCGCAATACCAAGTCGATCTAGTGTCTCCATCAGTTGGCCGACGATCCAGTCGAGCTCATGGATAAAATCTCCATGAGGGCCTGAACTGGATTTTCCTTTGAACCTATCGGCTGGGAAGGAAGGCAAGTGGACTGCTTGGGTGGCGTGGTAAAGAAAGAAGGGCTTATGGGGTGTTGCCTTCACATGTTCTTCGATGAACTGCTGGCTTTGTTTGAGAAATACAAGATCGACTTCCTCCATCGGGAAATCGGGGGCGATCCAACCTCTTCGGCAGTCATGCGAGTAGTGATGCGAAGGCAATTTTGATTTATCGATAAGCTGTGTTGGAGCAGTGAGGATGCGATCGTCTTGGATGAAGGCATAGAGCCAGTCGGTTGTTGGGCAGCAAGCAGTACCGAAGAATCGATCGAAATCTTGATCGAGAGGCCCTCCGTCGATACGCCGAGAGAAGTCGGCCCGTTCGACAGCTTGAGGGCTGTCATCGTGGATGGGTTTACCCAGCGCGTCATAGAAGGTCAAACCGACATGCCATTTGCCAACAGCCCAGTTCGAATAGCCCTGTTGGCGAAGTATTTTCGGGATGGTCCATTGATCTTTTGCGATCAGGGATGGACCACCGAGTCCGGTAAAGACCCTTGAGCCGCGCGGTAAGCGGAAGGCCATTTGCCCGGTGAGTAAACTCAGGCGCGATGGAGTGCACACGGTCGCGGGACTATGGGCATCGAGCAGCCGAAGCCCTTCCTTGGCCAGCCGATCCAAACATGGCGTGTCTACCTTGGCACGATCGTTGTAGCAACCAAGATCACCATATCCGAGATCATCAGCCAAAATGATGACGATATTCGGCAGAGCAGAACTTTGTGCAGAGACTCTGGACTCAATCGCAAGGAGCCCGCCCAAAAGCAGGAGCAAACCACCCATCAGGGAGCGAGACACTCCGGTGAAAATCATTGGAAGTCAGTCCTCACACGAAGTTAAAAGTACCCTGGACAGGATTCGAACCTGTGACCTCAGCTTTAGGAAAGCCGCGCTCTATCCAACTGAGCTACCAGGGCCAACTGAGCTACCAAGGCCCTTACCGGTAAATATAGTGAAAAAAACCCGCTTGTTCACCTCCAAACAGCGGATTTTTTGACGACCCAAAGCCCAACTGAAAAAAACTTCAACGGCTTCAAGACGATTTGGTGTCGGAGAGTGATCCAACCGGTTCTAACGAACTGACGGGCCAGGAGACCCGTCCTACGGTAGCAGGAGCCACGGGAGCAGGAGCCAAAGTCAAGCACCGCTTTATCAAGCTAGGACGCGAGCAATTTTGCTGCCGCTATGAACATCACGATCGACAGCAAAATTCGCGCGGAGCGAACTGGCAAGCGGAAGCTTCCAAGCGTCGCACCGATACTCCCGCCAATGACGACCCCTAGCGCTAGCCAGTACCATCCACTGGGCATCTCACGCCCTGAACTCATAAGCCCCGCAAGGCCCGAGACGGAATTGACCAAAATGAATAACGCCGAAACAGCCGATGCGGTCTTGGTCTTGGCCCAACCCATGATCAACAAAAGAGGCGTTAAATAGATTCCTCCCCCAGTCCCGGTCAAACCGCTCAGGAGCCCAAGGCCCGCTCCGGCAAGAATCGCCTTGTGCCTAGCAGGCTCGTGGACTTGCTCCTGATTCTGCATCGGATTCAAAAGCCATATGGCGGATCCTGCCAGCACCAACCCCAGCAACACTTTGAACCAGGCCAAGGGCAACGATAAATAGCCACCCACAAAAGCCATCGGTGCTGCCAACAAGGCAATCGGCCAAAACAACTTCCACGAGAAATGTCCCGCGCGGTAAAACTGAACCGATGCGATCGAAGCAACCAATATATTCAATAGCAACGCCAATGGCTTGATGCGCTCTGGCGCAAAGCCCGCAAGGGTCATCACCGCGATGTAACCTGAGGCCCCTGCGTGTCCAACACTAGAATAGAGCCAAGCGACCAAGGCGACTACCAAACATAACGCGATGTCGCCGCTGGTTTCCATGGGAAACAAGACTACTTGCTCTGAAGCCTTGGCAGCAAAACCCGCTCAACCCACTTGGTATCTACCGTCCCTTGGACAAACTCGGGTTGCGCAAGTACGACTTTGTGGAATCCCGCCGTGGTCTTGATCCCACTGATCCTCAGTTCGCTCAATGCCCGTTGCATTGTCGCGATGGCTTCCTCTCGCGTTTCGCGATGGACGATCAGTTTGGCGATCATCGAATCGTAATGAGGCGGAACGCTGTAGCCGGTATGGGCATGGGAATCGACACGGACTCCAAAACCGCCGGGCAAATACATCGATTGGATTTTGCCTGGGCAAGGCTGAAAATTCCGATCCGGATCCTCGGCATTGATTCGGCACTCGATGGCTGCCCCCCGAGGCTTGATATCGCTTTGTTTAAACGCAAGCTTCTGTCCAGCAGCCACCAAAATCTGAGTCTTGATCAAGTCGATCCCAGAGATCATTTCGCTCACTGGGTGCTCGACTTGAATTCTCGCGTTGACTTCGATGAAATAGAAATTGTCTTGCTGATCGACGATAAACTCGACCGTCGCCGCATTGTAGTAGTTGGCTTGCTTGACCATGCGAACGGCTGCATCGCACATGGCTTTCCGCGTCGACTCAGGGAGCCTTGGAGAAGGGCTTTCCTCGATGAGTTTTTGATGTCGCCGTTGCACAGAGCAATCGCGTTCGTGAAGATGCACAACGCTTCCATGCTGGTCGGCGATGATCTGGACTTCGACGTGCCGAGGCCGATCGATGTAGCGTTCGAGATACACTCCGGGATTCCCAAAGGCGGCTTTGGCCTCGGTCTGGGCCTGGGCCACAGCGCTCTGCAAAGAGGCTTCATCCAGAGCCACTCGCATCCCTTTGCCGCCGCCACCTGCCGTGGCTTTGATCAATACCGGGAACCCGATTTTTCGAGCGGCACTGATCGCACCTTCTTCGCTCTCGATCAGTCCGTCGCTTCCGGGTACAACAGGTACCCCTGCAGCGATGGCCATCTCACGAGCGGTGTTTTTGTCACCGAGTTTTTCCATCGCGTCGGGACTCGGCCCGATGAACTCAAAGTTGCAGCTTCGGCAGACTTCGTTGAAATGGGCGTTTTCGGCCAAGAAGCCATAGCCGGGGTGAATCGCGTCGGCTTTGCCCAACTCTGCTGCAGCGATCACTCGATCGATCCGCAAATAGCTGTCCATCGACTTGGCCGATCCGACGCAAAAAGCCTGGTCTGCCAGTTCGAGATACTGGGAACCTCGATCGGCCTCGCTAAAGATAGCAACGGTTTCAATACCGAGTTCTTTGCAGGCGCGGATGACCCGCAAAGCGATTTCGCCACGGTTGGCGACAAGTACGCGACTGAACATAGCGAGCCTTAGCCTCGGGTATCGATCTTAAAGAGTGGCTTGCCCACATCGACGGCTTCTTCGTTCCGCACGAGGACTTGGACAACCTTACCCCGCATTTCAGCGGGAATTTCATTGAAGACCTTCATGGCTTCGATAATACAAACGACGGTGTCGTTTTGAACTGTCGAGCCGACTTCGACGAAGTCTTTCGAGGTCGGATTGGGTTTGGAGTAAAAGGTTCCTACCATGGGCGATTTGATGACCGTGATGTGAGCGCCATCGGTCTCGGTGGCAGGAACTGGCAGAGGTGATGCCGTTGCCTGCGAGACTGGCTGAGGCATCGCCACAGGCGCCATCGAGTACCCCGGGGCCGATCCACATAGTCGAATTCGCTGGTCATCTTGCTGAAGGTCGACTTCGCCAAGGTTGTGCTCCTTCATCAACTCGACCAAACGGCGGAGCAGATCGAGGTCGAAGACATTTTCAACTTTGGGAGCCGCATCCGGCTTTTTCTTGGATTCCGCCATCGCGTGGCCTTTCCGACAAGCAGTCTATTTGGGGGAAACTAGTCGATTAGCTTACGTTTTATACACCCGCTTGATGAATTCGCCAAGAAGACTGCGCTAGGGCCTGAAACCCTAGCCAACCTTTACGCCACTTAGCCCGAGCCAAAACAGAAAAATTTCAAGTCGTATATTCCGAATTGAATCGGACATACTCGGTATTTAGATCTGTTGTCCAATGGGTAGCCGAGCCAGGGCCTAGGCCAACATCGAGCTCAATGAGTGTTAGTTTGCTTGCCCGTATCGATTCGCTGACCTCTTTGGCATCGAAGGCCAAAGGTTCACCGGCATCGAAAAGGGGTAAGCTGTTGATTTTTAGCGCGGTGCGTTTGGGTTGGATCGGGACACCGGCGTAACCTGCGGCCGAGACGATACGACCCCAGTTGGGATCACCGCCGGTGATCGCTGTTTTGACAAGGTTGCTCAGTGCAATACTGCGGGCAATCGCGTCGGCATCGGCCTGGGTGTTGGCACCTTTGACACGGATCTCGATCAAGTGGGTGGCTCCCTCTCCATCGTCCGGGATTTTCTTCGCAAGCTCGATACACAGTTCGGTCAATTCGGCTTCGAACTTGGCCAACTCTGCTTGATCCAAACTTGGAATTGCATTCGAAGGTGCTTGGGCCAAGAGCACCAGCGAGTCGTTGGTGCTCATGTGCCCCTCGACGCTGATGCAATTAAAGGAACGGTTGGCGGCAGCTTGTAAGATCCGCTGGGCGACCGTGGCTTCGATGGGCGCATCGGTAATGACGATCGCGAGCATCGTGGCCATCTTCGGACCGATCATTCCAGCCCCTTTGCACATCCCGACGATCGAGTACGAACCCTTTGAAGTCCGGACGTTTCGGTGAGCGGTTTTGCGAAACGCATCGGTGGTCATGATACCATCGCAAGCGTCGAGAAAATGGGCTTGAGAATCCCCTAAACTCTTAGCCGCTTGCTCGATCCCGGATTGAATTTTTGCCATCGGTAGCTTGCGTCCGATGATCCCAGTGCTCATGACCAAAAAGTCTTCGGACTTGGCAAGCAGCGAACCTGAAAGATTGGCTGCAGCCAATCGAGTCATTTCGGCAGCATCGAGATCCCCTTGTTGTCCGGTACATGCATTGGCGTTACCGCTATTGATAACGATTCCGCGAATATTCGCACTCGGTGTCCTGGATCGAGACAAGACCACAGGAGCCGCTACGATCTGGTTGGTCGTATAGACGCCAGCGGCCGTGCAAGGGCCCTCAGAGACGATGAGCGTAACGTCTTTGGCTCCCGCGCGGCTTTTGATCCCTGCGCTAACTCCAGCGAAACGAAAACCCTTGGGTAGTTGCATCAGTAATTGCATCCTCTAGCAGTCCGTGAGAGCCGATCAGGCATCGGCAAGATCGGCGATGTAAAAGCTTCCGTAAGTATGAACTCGATCGAGCTGATGGAGTTTGGTGGCAAGATCATTGTGGTAGGTGAGCAATTCGGGCAAAAGATAGGTTTTTCCGTTTCTCTTGACCGTAACGTCGTTTAAGAAATCGGTTCGCAATCCACCCGATCGCCATAGGATCCTCGTGCCCGGTGCGGCCCGATCCAAGATGGCTTGCCACTCGGACTCAAGGAAAGGGAAGTAATGGTCGCTGAGCCAGTCCATGTGATCCAAAAGCACAAAGCGCGAGATCTGGCCATCGTGCTTTCTCAGGAATCCTTCAACCGAATCGGTGCGGACGGTCAACTGATCGAGCAATCCATCTCGAAGTTTTTCGAAGTTCCCTGGCTTGAGATATTCAGGACAGCAAGCCGGCGTGTACGACCCGGTGATATAAACCCGCCAAAAATAATTGTCTTGGACTGGGAGTTTCGAAAAGACCGCATCGATGGAATCCTCGACAAACTGCACGATGCCACCTGGGTACTGATCATCGATCTGTCGACGCTGGGCCTTGGGCACCCCGAGCAGGCTCAGGGTTGTATCGCGGTTCATTGCAAACTGCAGAGTTTTCGACCAGATGGTTGGTTTCAATTCGGCATAGAGCTGGCGCTGAGTTTCAAGATCAGGCGCATCGAGAAGCTGATTGATCTGGCCTCTGCAACGTGCGACCTTGTCGACGTAGTTCCCTACCATGTGGGCAAATGCCCCCGAGGTTCCTCGGAAGTAGAAGGACTTTTTGGGATGGTCGAAGAACTTGATCCAACGATCCCAGTATTTACGGCTCTGAGGAGTAAGTTGATCTCGGAGCTTGGCTGCATAGATCGATTCGGCCATCGGCAAATGGCCTCGTCCGAACATCTCGAAGAACTGATCGTACTGCAGCTTGCGAATCGCAGCGGACTTGAGCTCCAGCAGTGCATTTTGCCGAGGATTCATATCGACGGCATAGACGTGTCCTGCACCTGCAAGAAGATAGTCAAGGGCATTGCAACCTGCGGAACTGATCACTAGCAACCTATCAGCAGAGCTGAGGTTCAGCGCTTGGCGATCGAGCCTGGGATCTTCCCAGCATGTGTTGTAGACGAGGTTGTTACCATGGACGAACTGAAAAACACGACGACTGACCCATTCACTTATTGGCATCGGCTTGGAAATCTAAGTTGCTAACGGTCTAAGGTTGCTTGCGATTCTGGTTGTTGGGTACCTGATTCGGATTCGCTTGGTTAGGATTTTGTTGATTCGGGTTTTGCTGGTTGGGGTTTTGTTGATTCGGGTTGGGTTGATTGGGGTTGGGTTGGTTTGGATTGGCTTGGTTTGCTTTTTGGTTTGGATCCACCGCAGGAGCTTTGCGTTGGCCAGGGCCGACCATTGGACGGATCGCATCGCCACCGACAGGAAGCAAGGCGTTCATTTGGGCCACGCCCGAGCTTTCCATCGAGCGATTCCAAGGAATGGTAAATGCGACGAAGGTTCCGAGCTTGGCATCGACGACATATAGAAGCGATTGCGAGGGGCGGACTTGTCCTCCGGTCGGAGAAGAGAGGGAAGCTCCGCTTACAAGGAGGTATTCGGGGTTCTTTCCTGGAGGTCCAAGGTACTGCACGACGTTGGTCGCAAAGAGTCCACCGAAGGCTTGCATGCGGGGGTAGTAGACCCAGCCTTTAAGATCCCCGGTCAAAAAGTCCAAAGCGAAAAAGCCTTCGGCTTCTTCACCTGCCGCAGCGGTACAAACGGCCATGTTGCTCATGCCATGAGTTGCGGTAGCTCCAAGCCACTCTGCGGGTAAATCTGGATGGACGCGATTCGAGGGTATCGAGCGCAACTGGGAGTTGGTTGACCATCGACCGGCGAAAAATGATCCAATGAGAACAGTCGCTAGTGCGAGGCCTGTGGCAATGCCTATCAAGAAGGTGCGGCCAAAACGGTTACGAACATTTTCCACGGCAGTGATCTCCAGTGAGCAACCCATAAGACGATTGACAACGGAAAGTATCTCAAGCGAACTACGTGTAAGTGTATCGGATTTCGAGTGGGACTTGAACGGAACTTGGGACAAACAGTCATAAAAAAACCCCGCCAAGGTTAAAAACTCAGCGGGGCTCTGATTGCAAATCGGTTTCGGCCTTGAAATCAATCAGCCGATGCGATTTTATTGGCCTGGATATCGGCGAAGTTGAAGCTCATTTCGAGCTTATCGCCACCGATCAGACGGATGGTCTTTTCCTTGGTCACACCGTTGTGGGTCACTTGGATTTTGTAGTCATCCCAAGCTTCTCCAACCTTGAGTTGTTTGGTGCGATAGACTCGCATGGACCCGTCGCTCTTGGTGGTATTGTTGGCAAGAACCACTTTTGCGCCCTCGGGAACACTCAGCGTCAATGTCGTTTCGACAGGATCGTCGCTGAAGGATGGATCGAACACGATCGACTCGGCACTTCCTGCTTTGGCAATCACGGTCTTGGTTTGACTGACTTCCTTACCCTCGACTTCGTAGACGGCTTGGACTTCGAATCGATAGGCTTCGGTTGGACTCAGATCCTTGCTCACAAAGCTCCTGGATGTGCCAGTCGCCTTGGTTGGATTTCCATTGACGAACACCTTGGCATTCAAAGGTACATCGACCGTCAATTGGACTTCGGTGCCGGAGACAGCAGGCTTGGAAGGAACAACTCGGCTCGCCGAGAATGTTTGGCCTTCGATGTAGCTACCTTCGTTGGAGTAGATCGGAACACTGTAACCGCTTTCGGTAGCGCTGTATTCGTAGGAAGGAACATAGCTTCTCGAAACACCGTATCCACCGGAGCTTCCACCCGAGGAGCCGCCACCTGAGGAACCGCTACCGTAGTGGCTGCCACCGTAGTAGCTACCACCGGATGAACCGCCACCAGACGAGCCACCACCGGAGGATCCATAGCTGTAACTGCTTACGCGATAGGAACCCGAGGAACCGTATCCACCGCCACTAGAACCGTAACCACCGGAACTGCCATGATGAGCGCTCCATCGGGCGACGTGGCGAGCATGCTTGGCGGCCAAGTGTGTGTGAACTGCGTCATGGAGACGGCGAAGCGGTCCGACGTAACCGCCAGAGGAGCCTCCCGAAGATCCATGGGATCGGACATAGTAGCCACTGGATCCGTACCCACCGCTAGAACCATGCCCGGCAAGCACTTCGCCTCCCAGCATTCCAGCGGAACACGCGGCAAGCGCCGCCAACAACAACCTCTTGATCATCTCCTGGTCGCTCCTTTACTCATGGTGCTCATGCGATCTATGAACGTAAGCCTACGACGAAACTTTCCGCCGTTTGGTTCCTTGAGGATAAACCAAAAGCTAGGCAATTCAAGGAGACTGGGTAAGATTTAACGCCCAAAGAACTGTTTGAAACGCGTTTGCTCAAGCATGATGGTCTTTGGCGATCGCTCCGCGGACGGCTTGGAGCACCCGCGACTGGACTTCGCCGAGCTCCCCGTCGAGGAACGCCCCGGCAGCAGCACGGTGCCCTCCTCCAGCAAATTGCCTTGCTAGCTCGTTACAGTCGACATGGCAACGGGAGCGGAAGCTGATTTTGAAGCCCCCTTTGAGTTGCTCGATGAAGATCACCGCTACTTTGGTCCCTTCGACAGCAAGCGTCAGATTAATCGCATCTTCGGTATCGCTGGGCAAAGCTCCGGATTCGACGAAGTCCTCTTTGCGAACATAGGTATGCACGAGCTGACCATTGCACTCGACGGTCGCGCGGGCCAAGATCCTCCCCCTTAGCCGCACTCGGCCAATCGTGTCTCGCTCGTAGAGGTCTCCATAGATCGTCGAGGGGGATGCTCCATGGTCGACAAGCTCAGCGATCACACGGTAAGTGTCGCTGGTCGTCGAGGCGAATCGAAACCAACCCGTATCGGTGGCAATCGCCGCATAGAGGGCATTGGCCATGGCCTTGGTGATTGGAACCCCTGCTTGTTTGGCGCAGAGGGTGACCAAGTGCCCAGTGGCTTCGGCGCTGGAATCCTTGAAAAACTCCGTCCCCAAATCGTCTTCGCCGACATGATGGTCGATGACGATCTTGCGACCTGGGAACCTGCGGAGGGCTTCGGCCATCGGCCCAAGCTGCGCCCAGGCGCTGGTATCAAGGACGATCAGGCAATCGCCGACGACATCTTCAAGATCGATACTCTCGCCCAAGACTCGAATGTTTTGCTTCGGATCCAGAAACGAAAGAGTTGGGGGTGTAGGATGTCCGTTGACGATCATGACCTGTTTACCCAGGCCCTCGAGCAAACCCGCCATCCCGATCTCGCTACCGATCGCGTCGCAATCGGGCCGAATGTGGCTGGTAAGAACAAAGCGTTGGTTCGAACGCAGCAGAGGTATAAGCCGATCCCAGGCTAGTGTCATGTCATTGGGGTTTCTACCAAAGTGTTGCTCGGATCCTTTTTAGATCCAATTAAAATTCCACCGAAGAGTATAACCCATCGGAGGCCCGCTTGGGTGGCTCAACTAGCGATCGGACTCGAAACCTGTGTCGATTGTCCATCGGCGTAGAACCCAGCGATTGAGGGCCTCGATGAGAAGAAAAAGGACGATTCCAAGCAGAGTGCAGGCCATGATTGCACCGATTAGTTCAGCCGTTTTGAGATTCGCTTGCATCGCATTCATCATGGCTCCAAGCCCGTCGCTTGCCCCGGAATTCCCAACAAAAAGCTCTCCTACGATGGCTCCGATGACCGCAAGACCGCAACTGATTCTCAGTCCTTGGACGAGCGAACCGACGGCCGATGGAACCCTGAGCTTCACAAGAGTTTGCCAGCGATTAGCTCCCTGGAGCCGGAACAAATCCAGGTGGTTTTGGTCGATCGAAAGCAGTCCGCTGGTGACATTGGAAATGATCGGAAAGATGCTGATGATGCATGAAACTAGTACCACCGTGCGAAACTCAGCACCGCTCCAGACGATCAGCAGCGGTGCGATGGCTACGATCGGCACGGTCTGCAGAAAGATCACATAGGGATACAAAGCGGTTCGAATCCAGGCCGACTGACTAAAGAGGATCGCGACGAAAGACCCGAGAATCGTGCTTACGCCAAGCCCCAACGCAGCCGCTTGGAATGTCACCCAAGCTCCGCTAGCAAGCTGGACTCGTTGGTTCCAAATCGCTTCGATGACTTTGAGAGGTTTGGGCAGTAGCACCGGAGGGAGTTTGAACCAATCGACCATCAGATGCCAGAGGACTGCGACGACCAGAAACAAGCCGATCGGAGGGGCGATAACTGCCCAAAAAGGGGACTTGTTCATACCGATGCGCTCCTTGCAAGTGACTCGCTGACACGACCGTACATGGCAGCAAACTCAGGAGTGCTTCTTACCGAAGCTTGTCTAGGCAAGGGTAAATCGACATCGATCTGCTGGCCGATCTTGCCTTGGCTAAAGACCGCTATCGAGTGGCTCAAGTAGATTGCCTCGGCGATATTGTGGGTCACAAAGAGCATGGTTGTGCGGGTTTGCTCGACGATACTTAGGAGCAAGTCATTGAGTTTAGACCGGAGCATGTCATCGAGTGCAGCGAAAGGTTCATCGAGCAGCAAGATATCCGGTTGGGTGATCAGCGCTCGAGCGATCGAGGCTCGCATCTTCATCCCACCGGAGAGTTGATGAGGTTTCTTATTCCAGTCGGTGGTTTTGAAACCGACGAGTTCCAAGACATTCTGGATTGCCCAGTCGAGATCAAAGCCTGGTTGGGTTTTTCGAATTTCCCATGGCAGGCGAACATTTTGATAGACGCTTCTCCAAGGCAACAAGGCGGATTCTTGGAAGACGAACGCGAGTTTGTGTTGGTTTTCCGCGATGCTTTTGCCTTCGATGCAAAGGGTTCCTGAGGTGGGTTTGGTGAGGCCTGCGACGACTCGAAGGAGGGTGCTTTTTCCGCAACCGCTAGGGCCAAGGAGCGTGACGATTTGACCGGCAGGAACACAGAGGTTCAAGCCATCGAGGATCGTTTGCTTGTTGTTTCCATTGGCAAAGACAACCTCGATAGATCGACACTCGATCGCAGCACTTGCCATGGATTGGAGGTGGGAAAAGGGGGGATAGGATGAAAGCGGTTCAGAATCGACACAGGCGATGGCGTTCGATGATCGGCGTATTTTAGGGATCTTGGCAAGTTCCGGTGCTCACGCGGTTCTCACGCCAAGACGCAAAGACGCCAAGGAAGAATAAGAAGGCCAATATAGCGATTGAAAAAACTCGTATCGATTCGTTGTCTTACCGTGAGTCTGTTTCCGGTTATCAAACGAAAGCAGCCCGACAAATGCGGGCTGCTTGAGTACACCCATCTGGATTCGAACCAGAAACCTTCGGTTCCGTAGACCGATGCTCTATCCAATTGAGCTATGGGTGCATGTCGATGTTTGTGGGACTTGGATTCGTCGATTATAACCAGCTTCGATTTGGCGATAAAGTCCAATCAATTACTTTCTCATAACCAGCAATTTACAAGGGAAATCAATGGAAGATTGGGCAATCCGCTGCCAAACAGCCAGGTGGTACGTTCTAGTGGTTCCACTGGAACTCGGAGCTGTTGAGCAATACCCAATACAGATCCCCTAACTGGCGGCTGCGGGCCTCTCCCTTCTTGCCAACCAACCTCTCGACAAAATACTCTTGCTCTTGAATGTCCGCCGGTCGATTCAGCGTCGATACATATGCGGTCTGTACCGCCGTCACGTCATCTTTGGCCAAGCCCGCTATCCGCGTCGATGCATTCATGATCGGATTGTTCCCAATCCGCTCCGATAAGTAATTGCCATTCATCATCAATAACCGCTGCGGGACGGTCACCGACTGCTCGGCAAACTCGTCCTCCCCCCGACTCCCATACGCCGCCGTGAATTCATTGACCCCGCCAAACATCTCCAATTGTGACAAAATCGAACTCGATGCATCAATCGTCTTTAACCTGCAAGCCTGATGCACCGCAGCGGCCATCTGCTCGGGCCTTAACTGCGAGATCGGAAACACAGCCCATGCCCGCTCGTACTTAGAGTCAATCTCCTTCTCCTGCTGCTCATCAGATTGTGCCCACCTGGAATCAAGCTGGTACACTCCCGTTGAGACGATCACTCGCACCAGTCGCTTGATGTCATAACCGTGCTCGATGAAGTCGTCGACCAACGGCTCAAATCCACTCGGATAAGGACCTTCGACAGGTATGTCATCAATGGGCTCGACCAGCGGCCTGCCAGTCATGATCGCCCACATGCGATTGACCGCCGCTCGTGCAAACGGGCGATTGCTCCGATGCGTGACCCAATCGGCTAACCCCTCCCTAGCTTTCGACTCCCTACTGCTCCACTGCTGCTCAAAGGGAACCTGCGGCTCAACCTCCGTCTCGGTGTCTTGGCCTAAATACTTGGTCTTGTAAGCCTCCCCCTGATTCTTTAACCCACTAAATGGATTCTCCATCCGAATCCCACCAAAATATGCGGCCAACTGGTGGAAATCGCTCTGCTGACCTACTCGGAGCGATTCCTCTGTAGATTCGTCCTGCGAATCTTCGGATTTAGGAAACTTGACGTTCCCCAAGTAATCGTTGTGGCACTGCAAACAATCGATACGCATGGCAAGGAAGGCTCGCGAAGTGCGACCCGCAAGCCGGATCGCATCGGGCTTGTTGGTGTCGGCCTCGTCCATCGTCGCCGTAAGAAAATTCACTTCAGGACTGTCGGTCCACGATCCACGGGCAACGAGAATTTTGCGCACAAGCTGATCATAGGCGAGGTTCTCTTCAAAGCGATCGGCGAGCCAGTCGACATACTTGCGACGACGATAAATCAAGAACGGACCGTTGTTTGTCCCCACCGTCGCACGCGCAAATCGCTCGGCCAAGTGGTCGGCCCAGCGGCGATCGGCCAGCAGATACTCGGTCCACCAAGCGACCCGATCTTGCTCGGAGATCTTCTCGAGCGATCGGTACTCCTCAAGCGATAGACCATTGCCCACCATCCCCAAACTGATCCGCCTTGCAACCGTATACCAAGGTGCCTTGGGTGCAGGCGTTAGGCCTTGCTGCTCCCAAGCTTGCTGGAACTCTCGATCGACTTTGCTGGCAGCCTGCAGGATCGACTGTTCGAATTTGGGCTGAATCTGCTCGGGGCGTTTGAGCAAGACCGGGCGGTGCGTGGTGGCTCCTAAGATCACTAGCACGATCGCAAGTGCGGTTGCCAAAAAGACGATCCGTTTGACCCAAGTTCGCTCGCTAGACATGATGGTTCGCTATTCGTATTTGTCGGTCAAAAATTGCTTTAAATCTGCCCGTACGCTCCCTTTCCCGGCTGATCGTTCAAACCAACCATCGATCCGTTTGGAAATCAAATTATTGGCACGGGCTTCTTCTTGGTAATACGGGGTCACCGAAAAATAGATAGCCCTGGCTGCGACATCCACCGGCTCGGATTCGCTGAGTCCAAGATCCGATAAAGCGGCCGCGATACCAAGCGGGAGTTTATCCCACATGTAGGTTTTGTTTTGCCCCTGAGCCCTTACGACGAGCTTCTCTGCGGTCGCTTCGACGATACTGACTTCGGCTGCCCCGACCTTCAACGTCGAGGCTCCCTTGGCTTTCCTCTTGGCCTCCTCGAACGAATCGACGTAGATCCGATAAAGCTGGCCGGCTTGATCGAGCCGGAGCGTTTGCTCTTTGCCTTCCTTGGTGACAGCCTTATCCAATAAGCTTGCCATCATGGGCTCGAACTTCTTGAGATCACCTTTGACTAGCAGCTCTTTGGCTTGGGTCATCGATGACTTCCACTCGGGAGATTCACCTGCGGGCATCGGTGCCGGGGCTGGCTCGGGTTTCATTTCCTCGGGCTTCATCTCCTCAGGTTTGTTATCTGCAGGTTTATTCTCAGCGGGTTTAGGCATCGGCTCAGGCTCGGGCATGTTGGCTTGCGGCATGGCTTGATCCGCAGAGGGATCGCGATTGACACCGGGCAATTGAGGTAGTGGAGTGTCAGAACCTGGTCTGCCATTGCGTGGCTTATTGGAACGGATCGTTAGTTCCGGGGGAGGCTTGGTCGCTGAACCTTGGGCGTCTGGATCGCCCGCTTGAGGATTGATCGGTGAATTCTCGCGAGGTGACTTCTTTTCTTGTTGGGCGATTTGCATGCGGTTGGAGATGAATCGGTAGCTCGCAATGCCCAGGAACCCGAGTGCTGCAAGGATCATCGATCCGACGGCCAGCAAATTGCGTCGTTTGCGTCGCTTGCGAAGTTGATCGACAAGGTCGACAGGTTTGGTTGCAGGAGGTTGCGGGGAGCTTGCAGTGGCGGCTTCGATTGGCACCTCGGTTTTAGGTTTACCTCCTTTGCGATCGGCGGCGATGAGCCATGCGGGGGTTTGATCTTGAGCCGGCTCGGTCTGCAAAGAACTGAGCATCAGTGAAGGGAAGAGTTCGGATAGTTCAGCTCTTCGTTTATCGACGCTGAAGTTCATGGCTGTCGATAGAGTCCCACTAGCTGTTGTTTGGTTTGAAAACGGAACCAAGTAGGGTTGCATCGGATCACCGGGCGGAAGCAATTGCGATGCGTTTGATACGGGACTCGCACCGGTCTTGTTGGCCGATGCTGTGCCCGAAGTGGACTTGCTTGCCGAGGACTTTGACGAAGCCGTCGAGAGGATGCCGATCGAGGTGGTTGCCGTTGCTGGGGCACTATCACCTAGTGCCTTTTGTTTCTTTTGCGACTCAAAGAGTTTTGCCAGCTGGCTGTCGTAAGCGGTCTTCTTGGATGGATCGAGCAAGATGGCTTGAGCCTGCCGAAGCAGCTTATTTACCAGCGCCAGCGAGGCTGTCGCATCCTTATTCTCTTTATTGGACTGTTCGCTTTTTCGAGTCATCTGCTGTGCAGAATCGAGGGCGGTTTCGATTTTGGATTTATCTGCGCAGAAGGGTTCAAGACCGAGGACTTGGTAGTAGTCAAGTTGCGAGACTTTGAGTCGACGTTGCAGGTGCTGCTCGATGGCTGAAATGATTTCGTTCATGACCCGTTTAGCTTTCCATGGTGAATTCTTTTTCGTCTTCGTATTCCTGACGAAGACGGCGATCGAGCCTGCGCTGCTGAAACAGGATAAAGCTCCGAAGGGTGCTGATCCAGATCATCATCAACAAAGGAGAGCAGTAGCAGAGCAAGAGCAAGAACAGGTGAGCGGAACGGGAACTCTCGTTGGCAGCTTGGCCGTTACTCACCCCGAATAGGTCTCGAATTCCGTTCGAGAAGCTTGGAATACGAGCCGCAAGGGCAAGCAGTAAGGCGCAACCGGCAATAACGGTCATCGAGACAAAGAGCATCCATAGCCGGATGGTTGGAGCCGACTCGGTGGGGGTCGCAAAAGGGGACTCTTGGGAGTTTGGTCGGGGGGGCACGGATGGTGTCTCTTGATTGAATATGGCTGGGTTAAGCTGTCAAAACCCATTTGGGGGCCGACGAAGTTCTGAAAAATCCGCCTTCCTTACAATATACAGTCGCCGGGAGTGGACAACGCGAAATACACTACAGATAATGACAATTCTTGTCCGGTTGCTTTTTCCATTCTTTCCTGCGATGGGGCTTACCCATGAAGTTTCGTCTTGCTTGCCTTGTTGGCGTGATGTTGAGTTCCACATTGGTCGGATGTGGATCGAAGAAAACTGAGGTTGCATCGACCGATGCGAATGGGACAACTGCAAGCGGATCGGCAGCACCTGCCAGTACCCCGGCTCCTAACAACGAGCCGGCAAATGTCGGCAGTGGCGGTGGACCTGGTGGCCCTCCCAATGCAGCATCGTTAGGCAGTGGCGGTGGTCCAGGTGGTCCTCCCAACGCAGCATCGTTAGGCAGTGGCGGTGGTCCTGGTGGTCCTCCCAACGCAGCATCATTAGGAAGTGGCGGTGGTCCTGGTGGCCCTCCCAATGCAGCATCATTAGGAAGTGGTGGTGGTCCTGGTGGTCCTCCCAATGCAGCATCGTTAGGAAGCGGTGGTGGGCCTGGTGGTCCTCCCAATGCAGCATCGACAGGAAGTGGTGGTGGTCCTGGTGGTCCTCCCAACGCAGCATCGACTGGAAGCGGTGGTGGATCGGCTTCGAGAAATCTCTTGAGTGCTGGTGGGGGAAACAATAACAATCTCGGAGCAGGAATCAGTGGACCTGGACTTGGCAGTCTAGGAAACCAATCGGACCCTGGAGGCGGAACTGCAGGTGCGGGAATATTTGGGGCTGGCACTCCAGGCGTAGGTTCGCCTGGTACCGATGGAATGCAAAATTCGCCAAGCAATACACCCCCTTCAATCCCTGCAGTGGAACTGACACTTGAAGATCGAGCCGTCTTGGCATTCCAAGCGGGCAATGCACCTAGAGCTTATGCACTTTACCAAGCTCATCTATTGCAGGTGCCTAACGATGAAGCCCAAAGCACGGCAGACAAATATCGTTGGGACAAGAAGCGAGTCGTACCTCGCATGGGTTACAGTTTTGCGGTGGGTTTGATCGTTAAGAAATCAGCCCAAGTCAAGGAGCTCAAACCGATTGGAACTCCTCTTGCTGAACTTACAGGCCAATCAGGCGGTGCAGGTGGTGGAGCGGGTGGATTCCCCGGTCGAGCACCTGGGAGCGGTGGCCCACAAGGCTTGGGGCTCGGCGGGCCATCCTCAGGCGGGCAGTCCTCTGGGGGCGTGCGTCGACTACCGGCACAGGAGCTCAGCGATGCTGCAGGAAACTATGCAGCAACGTTTGTCGATGCGTTTAATAAAGCTCACAGCGAGGGGAACTGGTCGGAAGGCTTTCGCGATTACTCCTTTGGATCCCTGTCGTTACCTCCAAGTCTATCCGGACTATCCGGATTGCTTTCGGGAGGTGGTGCTGGTGGTGCAGGAGGAGCAGGCGGCGGTCTGGGATCTCTCGGCGGTGGCTTAGGCGGAGTCTCCTTTGGTGGCCCTGGTGCACCAATGGCTCCGGGAGGACCAGCAGGTCTCGGAGGTGCAGGTGGACCTCCGGCAGGTTTCGGCGGCGGTGCAGGTGGCCCACCAGCAGGTTACGGCGGCGGTGCAGGTGGCCCGCCTAAAGGTTATGGTGGTGGTGCAGGTGGCCCACCAGCAGGCTATGGCGGCGGTGGTGCAGGTGGCCCACCAGCAGGCTATGGCGGCGGCGGATCGGGTGGTCCGCCAGCAGGATACGGCGGTGGTGGATCGGGTGGTCCGCCAGCAGGATACGGTGGTGGCGGATCGGGTGGTCCGCCAGCAGGATACGGTGGTGGCGGTGGCGGAGCTCCTTCAAGTGCGCCTGGGGCTCCTTCAGGTGGTGCTCCGGGGCTTAAGTTTCTCCCCTCACCACAAGTCGGGCTCGGAACAGGTTCTGGTTCTGGTTCTGGGGCCGCATTGGACCCTGGTTCAGCAGGTTTAGGATCAGGCGCGGGGCTTAACCCGGGAGGACCTGGGCTCGGTGCCGGAGGACTCGGTGGTGGATTCCCAGGTGGCGCACCGGGATTCGGTGGAGGAGCAGCAGCTCCTTCTGGCCCATCCTTGTCGAACCTTCAGTCATACATCAAGAACTTTGATTCCAAGGACTTTCAACTGCCAAGCGGTTGGACAGCGCTCGGATCGGGACTTGTTTACATCGGAAGCTCTGAAAGTGTCGCCGATTTGACCAAGCGTGCTAATGAAGCCCATTTCGATGGACTGATCATTTTCGAAGTTGATGCATCGATGATTATCGCGAATCGAACGATCAAAAACGACTGCCGCATTCGCTCGGTGAATCTGAAGGCTACCAAGGATGCCAAGGACAAGGCGTTTACTTCGAGTATGCTCAACAACCGAGAAGTTGCATTGGACAAGACTCCGGAGACGAAGATTGAAAATGCGGTCAACGCTTTCATTCAGAGACTTCAAGAGTCCTACACACTCGACGATCTGCCGAACATTCCTTCCGAATCGGTCAAGAAGAAGCGTCTGCCGGCACTTGCCGCCGACACGAGCCGAACCGTCATGGATCGGCTTGCCGAAGTCCAACTGTACTACTCCAAAGGACTCATTGATGAAACATTGAAAGTAGATGCTTTCGGTGCCATCGCAGGTCCTGACGGTCAGGTCTTGGCAACCGGTACGATCGACGAAAAGCTACCGGTGATTGCAAGGATGATCAAACGCGATTACGAGTAGTTCGTCGTCGCTGTACTAGCCTTTAGGATCTTTGATCTGATCCACTCCATTTTAAAGGGTAACTGATCGATGAAACGCGTTGGTCGAAGCTTGGTATACGGTGGTTTGCTATTGCTATCGGTTGCATTGCAACCTCTTGCGGTGCTAGCTGAGGATCTCTGGTTGAATCTACCGGGCGCTGCTGGCAAGGCTGGGTCTGGCAAGAAGGTGGTTTTGATCTCCGGCGATGAGGAGTACCGGAGTGAAGAGGCTCTTCCGATGTTGGCCAAGATTCTCTCGGAGCAGCATGGATTTCATTGCACCGTTCACTTCGCGATCCATCCAGAGACCAAGACGGTCGATCCAAACTACTCGAGCAACATTCCTGGTCTCGAGCAACTCGACGATGCGGATTTCATGGTGATGTTTCTGCGATTTAGAGCATTGCCCCCTGAGCAAATGAAGCACATCGATCAATTTGTTCGAGCCGGCAAACCGCTTCTAGCGATCCGCACCGCGACGCATCCTTTCAATTTTGGAGATGGGAATCACCCCTATGCGCACTGGTCTTGGAACAACGGCAAGTGGCAAGGTGGATTCGGACAGCAAGTCGTCGGGGAGACTTGGGTCTCGCACCATGGGGTACACAACGGACAGGCAACCCGTGGAGTGATCAATCCAAAATTTGCGGATGCTCCGATTCTCAAGGGAGTTTCGGATGTGTTTGGACCAACCGATGTTTACGGTGTGGTTCACTTGCCCGCCGATGCCAACGTGATTATGTACGGCCAAGTCCTATCGGGGATGAAGCCAACGGATCCACCGTTGGAAGGGGACAAGAACAATCCGATGCAACCGTTGGTTTGGACCAAGACTTATAAGATGCCTGAGTGGAATGGATTGGCTGAGGGCAAGGAGGGCAAGGCGATCGGTTCGACGATTGGAGCGGCGGTCGATTTGCTCAGCGAGGATCTTCGTCGGCTGTTTGTCAATTCCGTCTATTGGGGAGTTGGCATCGAGGTGCCAGCCAAGGCGAGTGTTACGGTCCCGGAATCTTATAAACCCAGCTACTTTGGGTTTAAGGACAAGGCGTTCTTCACCAATCAAAAGATCCTACCGAAGGATCTTCTCAAAAACTAAAGTCTGATCTGTCTGATCCGTCCGATCCAGTTGGATTGGCGCGCGATTTGCGGAATAATTCCTAGGAGTCCTGGGCGAGGCCAGCCAATTTGGCACCTTTGCCCTGAGGAACTGTGGTTTTGCTTGGAATTTCAGACTTTCGATCCTTGTTTGAGGGTGCATGAAAATGAATCGACCGATGTCCACTTGGAAACTTTTGTCTTTGTTGGCCGTTGTGGCTGCTCCGGTGGGGTACTGGATGTTCTCGGACTCGAGGATCAATCCATCGCAGGCTTATGCGCAGCAGGCAGCACAAGCGACCCAGGCTCGAACCCAGTTGGATCCGAATTTGATCGCACCTGCCGAGCAACTTTCAAAGGCTTTTCGGGAAGTTGCCAAGTCGGTTAAGCCATCGGTGGTGAGTATTAAGTCGCTTGTCGAACGGCGGAGTGTTGCTCGGAGGGATATGCGAGGGTTGCCTCAAGGTCTTCCGCCAGAGTTCGAGCGATTCTTTGGCCCGGGCTTTGGTTTGCCTGAGATGGAACCCGAAGAGGATCCTGGTGTGCCAGAGGGTATGGTGCAACTGGGCTTGGGCTCGGGGGTGATCGTACGCCAAGACGGTTATATTTTGACGAACAATCACGTTGTGGCCAATGCGACCGAGTTGGAAGTCTACTTGAGCGACGACACGAAGTACGTTGCGAAGGTGATCGGTACCGATCCACGAACGGACCTTGCAGTTTTGAAGATCGATGCGACGGGATTGATTGCGACTCCGGTCGGGGACTCCTCGAAAGTCGAGGTTGGTGATTGGGCCATCGCCATCGGTAGTCCTTTTGGTCTAGCGCAGACTGTTACAGCGGGCATCATCAGTGCGACGAAGCGAACCGACCAAGGGATTACTCCTTATGACGATTTCATCCAGACCGATGCTGCGATCAATCCTGGCAACAGTGGAGGACCGCTACTGAATCTTCGAGGAGAGATTATCGGGATCAATACGGCAATCGCTTCTCGTGGGGGTGGGTATAACGGAGTCTGTTTTGCGGTTCCAAGCAACACCGCTTCGCGTGTCCTGAATGATCTGATCACCAACGGGACGGTTTCACGAGGCTTCATCGGAGTGCGACCTGCGGCCATGAGTCCTGAGTTGGCCAAGAGTCTTGGGCTCCCCACGGACCTCAAGGGTGCTTTGGTAGAGACCGTCACAAAGGGGATGCCTGCGGACAAAGCGGGGATACGGGCCAAGGATGTGATTGTCGAGATCGATGGTGTTGCGATCAAATCCGATTCGGCCATGCGTCGTGCGATCGGCGAGACCAAGCCGGGGACGACAGTGGCCGTAAAGATTTATCGCGACGGCAAGACGATCGATGTTCCCGTCGAAGTGGCTGCATTGGATGAGAAGGCCTTGGCTGCAAGCGAGCGTCAAGCGAACCAAAACATCCAGAGATTGGGATTTGCGGTCGATGCTGTACCGGCCAAGATAGCCAAGAACTTGCAGCTTGAGCCAGGAGAAGGAGTGATCGTCACGGAGATTTCGCGTCGTAGCCGAATTCCTGGGTTGAAGGTTGGGGACGTGATCCTGTCGGTCAACGGAACGTCGGTGAGCTCGATCGAGGACTTTGTCGAAGCGATTGGCGAGGTTCGTGCTGGTGAGCCTCTTAGCTTGGTGATCCGCGATGCGAATTCTGAACGGATGATCACCATTCGTTAGTTTTAAGCCTGCGTTTTATTCCGAGAAGATAGCGACCCCAGAATTACCGATGGGCGGGAATTCTGGGGACTGTTTTTTGGACATTCAGAAATTTCTCTCGCCAGTAAACTCTCTTCTAAAGGGGTTGCTGGGAAATTTCAACGCTGGTCATCCGGCTTTGGCCAGGTTCAAGCCGCACGCTTGAGC
>JBJSXX010000005.1:0-9622 GCA_046086605.1 Pirellula sp.
CCGTTTGGACCGATGAATCCAAAAAGCTCTCCGGCCTCGATCTTCATGTTGACCGAACCGACGGCGGTGAATTCGCCGTAGTCTTTACCAAAGTTCGTTAACTCGATCATATCGGCCTACCGGCTCAAAGGCTCGGTGTTAGGTTTGCTCTAAGTTTTCTTAAAAGTTTGCAAGCAACACTATAGAGTGTACTCCAAAGCGTGGTTCTACGGCAAACGAACTCACGATCCTGACTGTGCCATCTTTCGAAATTCTTCTTCGGTTAGGATCGTAATTCCCAGATCCTTGGCCTTTTGCAGTTTGCTTCCAGCGGCCTCGCCCGCGACTAGGAAATCGGTATTCTTCGAGACACTCCCGGATGCCTTGCCTCCGAGTTTAGTGATCAGCCTCTCGATTTCATCGCGCGAATAGTACACGAGTGTGCCGGTAACGACCAACGTTTTATCAGCAAACACACCGCTATGGTCGACCGAGTCTTCCTGCGACGTGCTCAGCGATACCCCCGCGTTACCCAGTTGCTCAAAAACCTGCACACCTTCCTCGCCACGACAGAAGTCAAAGACACTCTTGGCGATGATCGGGCCGATCTCTTCGGTGTTGGCAAGCTCCTCTTGGGTGGCTTTCATCAGGTTCTCTGCCGAACCAAACCGACGCGCCAGAACCATCGCAACCCGCTGCCCAACGTGCCTGATGGTGATCGCATTGAGAACCCGCGATAAACCTCGCTCCTTGCTGGCCTGGATCCCTTGCAAGAGATTCTCCGCTGATTTCTTTCCCATACGCTCTAAACCCATGAGCTTATCGAGCGTCAATCCATACAAATCAGCATAGGAGTTTACAAGCTGTGCATCGACGAGTTGATTGACCAATTTCTCGCCAAGGCCTTCGATGTCCATGCAATCGCGTGAGGCAAAGTATCGAAGCCGCTGTCTCCACTGCGCCGGGCACTGATTCGAGACGCATCGGATGTAGACCCCCGAAGTATCTTTCACTAACTTCTCACCGCATTCGGGACATTGTTCGGGAAACTCAAACTCAGGCAACTCACGCTCGCGCCTATGTTTCTCCACGCGGACAATGTGCGGAATGATCTTGCCGGCTTTCTCGACAACCACCCAGTCATCGACCCGAACATCCTTGCGCTTGATCTCATCGAGGTTATGGAGCGAGGCGCGAGAAACGGTGGTTCCTGCTAGTTGCACAGGCTCAAGTTCGGCCACCGGTGTGATTGTGCCGGTCTTTCCTACCTGGGTCTTGATCGCCAAGAGCTTCGTGACGGCTTCGTATTTTTCGATCTTGTAGGCGATGACCCAGCGTGGGGATTTGCTGGTCGATCCGAGCGACTCTCGCTGCTCGAGCGAGTTGACTTTGATGACCAGTCCATCCACTTCGAAATCCAACTCATGGAGATTTTCAACGAGTCGATTGCAATGCTCGACCACCTCCTGGGTGCTTTGAAATGACTGCACCAGGGGAGTGATCGGGATTCCTAACTCTCGAACTTTTTCGAGAAAGTCCATGTGGGTTCTGACTTGCAAACCTTCGCAAAAGCCCATTCCGTGACACAGGAACCTCAGTTTCCGTTTGGCGCAGAGCTTCGGATCGAGCAATCGGATCGAGCCGGCCGTTACATTGCGAGGATTCTTGAACTCGGCTTCGCCCGAACTGGCACGTTGCTCGTTGAGCTCCACTAGATCCGAGTTGGTCATGTAGACCTCTCCTCGGACTTCGAGGGTTTTTGGGATGTGCTTACTGAGGAGTTGTAGCGGCAGTCCTCGAATGGTTCTGGCGTTGTGGGTCACATCGTCGCCAACTTCACCGTTGCCTCGCGTGACTGCGGCCACCAACGAGCCTTTTTCATAGCGGATCGAGGCTGCCACACCATCGACTTTCAATTCGACGACCCACTCGACTGGTTCACCGGACAAGAGTTTTTCAACGCGGTGAAGAAAGTCTCGCAATTCGCCTTCGGTATAGGTGTTGTCGATCGATAGCATCGGAATTCGATGCGCAACTTGTGCAAGCCCTTCGACGACCTGATCACCGATCTTGCGAGTTGGGCTATCGTCAGTGATCAGACTTGGGAATCGTGTTTCCCACTGAGTGAGTTCCTTGAGAAGTTGATCGTACTGCAGATCGGAGACGACTGGTTCTGCGACAACGTAGTACAGGTAGTCGTGTTGGCGGATCTGCTGGCGAAGCTCAGTAACCCTCGCACTTGCTTGCTGAAGGTTGACCTGGGGATCATCGGGCTTGTGCATGCCAACTTCCTTAAGCTACTGTGTCGATTTAAAGCGAGATCCGTTTGCCTGTCTTTGCCGACTTGTAGATGGCATTGATCAGTTCGACGCTTCGGCGGCCTTCGGTCCCATCGATCCTCGAAGGGAGCCCAGCTTGGATTGCTTTGGCAAAGTCTTTGAAGAGTTCGCGATGGGCCACGTGTCCGATGGCCGCCGGGTCCGATGCACCGCCACCGGTGGTGTTTGATTTCATCTCCGAGAGGATCTTTTCGTCCTGCTTGGTCGACTTGGCAAAGTTCCATCGCACGAGGGCTTCTTCCTCGAGCACAGCCATGCCGTGCGAGCCAGCGATCTCGATACGCTTGAGCGTGCCAGGATAGGCCGCAGTGGTGGCGACGATCGTCCCGAGTGCTCCGGACTGAAATTCCAGGGTAGCCACTGCGGTGTCTTCGACCTCGATTCTCTCGTGAGCTCTTAGTGCCGCCATCGCGCTGACGGCTCGCACTGGCCCCATGAGCCACAGCAGCAGATCCACGCTATGGATCGCTTGGTTCATCAGTGCCCCACCGCCATCGAGGGCCCAGGTCCCTCTCCATTTACCGCTATCGTAGTACTGCTGAGTTCGGAACCATTTCACAATCGCATCGGCCACCGAGATCGAACCGAATCGGCCTTGTTCAACCGCCCCCTTCATCAGGATTGCTGAGCGGTGAAAGCGCGATGGGAAAATCGTTCCGAGATAGACGTCGTTTTTATCGCACTCGGCAATCAACTGATCGCAGCGTTTGGTGGTAATCTCGAGTGGTTTCTCGACCAAGACATGTTTGCCGGCGCGGGCTGCTGCAATACCCGGTTCAAGATGAGCACCGCTGGGGGTGCAGATCGTCACGATGTCGATCGAGGGATCTTTGAGCATCGCCTGAAGATCATCGTAGGGGAGCCCACCGAACTCCGAGCAAAAAGCCTCGGCCTTGGACTTGTCCCTACCGTAGCAGGCGATGAGCCGTGACCCTTTGATTTCGCGGATCGCTCGCGCATGGAACTTGGCAATCATGCCACATCCGATTATTCCCCAGCCCAACATAGTATTTGCCTTTCTAAACGTCGGTAAGGACACGGTTGAGCGAACCGCTTTGCCGCCCTTGGACATCTATCGTAACATATCGAAATCCCAATTCGATGGCCTTTGAAACGATCTGAGATCGCATCGGTTCGGACACGGCCAACGGGAGTTGATCCAGATGGATTTCCAACCTGAGCAATTCGTCGGCATGGAGTCGGGCTCGCACATCGCTCAAGCCTTCGGAATGGAGCCATTGTTCCATGGCTTCGATGCGACCTAGCCGTCCAATCGTAACGACTTGGCCATAGGCAATGCGGCTTGCAAGACAAGGGCTTGCAGGTTTGTCAGCGACCTGCAGGTTCCAGAGTTTTGCGATGCTTCGGACGTTCTCTTTGGTGTAGCCAAGGTCTGCAAGCGGAGATTGTACATTCCAATTCGCCGCGGCTTGGAGCCCAGGCCGATAATCGCCAAGATCTTCGGCGTTTGTTCCCGAGAGGATCGTTTCGAAATCGTTCTCCTGAGCCCACTTACGAATGGCTTCGTAGAGTGTTGACTTGCAGTGAAAACACCGATCGGGACCATTGGCGATGTAATTGGGATTTTCGATTTCAAGTGTGGGAAACATCACATGCTCGATCCCGATGAACTGGGCTACTTTCTGAGCATCGAGTTGGTCGGCCAAAGGCATCGCAGCACCGAGGCTGGTCCAAGCCACTGCGCTTGGGCCCAGGGCGAGATGAGCGGCAGCGGCCACCACTGCACTGTCGACACCTCCGGAAAACGCGACGACGACTTTGTAATAGGATGTTCGAATGTGCTCGACGAGCGACTTAGCCAACGGCAACGCATCTGCAAGTTCGCTAGGCATCGTGGTTACCGTTTGCGTTGCGTGACAATTTCACGATAGTAGTCGATGGTATGGCGTATTCCTTCTTCAAGGCCCACGACCGGTTCGTATCCAAGGATTTTACGAGCTTGGGTAATATCGGCCAAACTTTCGCGGACATCGCCCATGCGTGGTGGGAGATGAACCGGCGTGATTTCTTTCCCGAGGAGTTTGGTTAAGAGTTCGAGCAGTTGCAGCAAGGTTGTCTGCCTGCCATCAGCGACATTGAAGATTCGCCCACCGACGTTGGGGACCTGGCTGGCGAGCAAGTTACCTCGAACGACGTTCGCTACATAAGTAAAATCGCGAGACTGGAGACCGTCTCCGAAGATAGAAGGTTGATCGCCACTGAGGATGCGACTGACAAAGAGCGGAATCACTGCCGAGTAAGGACTATTTGGGTCTTGGCGAGGACCAAAGACATTGAAGTATCGGATTCCTACGGTTTCGAGACCAAAGCTATGAAAGTAGCTTTGGCAGTAGTATTCCCCGGCGAGTTTTGCAGCAGCATAGGGGGAGAGGGTTTGAGGCAGATCGGTTTCTCGCTTGGATGGTGTTGGAGTATCTCCGTAGGCACTGCTGCTTGCAGCATACACAAAGCGTTTGACCTTGGCCTTGACGCTCCAATGCAGCATGTTGAGCGTGCCGGTGACGCATGCGTGGTTGGTATCCAAAGGTCGTTCGAGAGAAAGCGGCACGCTAGCCAAGGCGGCTTGGTGAAAGACCCTCTCGATACCGTCTAACGCTTTCTGCACAGCCTGTGCGTCATTGATGTCGCCTTCGACGAATTCCACCTGATCGGCAACTTCATCGATGTTGTGGAGATGGCCGGTGCAGAGGTTGTCTAGAATCCGAACCTGATGGCCAGCATCGAGCAACCCTCGAACGATATGTGACCCGATAAACCCACATCCACCGGTAACAAGACAACGGACCATTGACGACCTCACAAAATTCCGGACGCGGTTTAATTTCGTCCGATAGTATAATTCCCGCAAATTTATACGGAAGATCAACCGATCGGTCCGCGTGGAGAATTGCCCATGGTGTACAAAAAGCTACCAAAGACAAATCGGCGTGAGCACCGATTCGTCGGTATCGAGGAGCGAACACCATCCTTGGAAGACCGCTTCGTGGATCACGTAATGGCGATGCCCTTTTGGGAGGACTAAGGGCGAGTTGCCGTCCCAATGGGTCCAAACTTCGTCGACCGCATGGCGCCAGCAATGATAATGCCCGTTGAATTGCGCTAAACTTGGATGAACTTCAAAGGATTTCCCAAACTCGGGATCTTCCCAAGGCATGGGGCAGTAGTAGTAGACCATCATATCGGTTGCATCCCAAGCCGGATTGACGTGGGAGAACAAAAAATCTCCATGGCGATAATTAGCCTTGAGTGTTGCAAAAAAATCGATGACTTCCTGCCCATACTTGTCAAGCGATTCTTGATCTGGTTCGATGGCCAGCCCCAGGTCATGATTGCCAAAGACCCCAGCGGTCTTGAGCTGCCTGAGGATTCCGACTGTCTGGCGGATTTCTTTGCCGGTTTCGAACACATCACCCAGCAAAATGAATTGATCAACGCCACGACTTGTTAGTGCGTCAATAGCTTTAACCAAGTACCCATTTGATTCGTGGATATCGGACAGGATTCCAAGTTTCATATCGACCTAAAAAAACACAAAGTCCTTTTCCTATCAAGATAACGCATTGCTCAAGTGACTCTAGTCGCCTGGATCGAACTCGATCTGTGTGTACAGATCGGCCCCGTCGGTCAAGCGTCCCTCGAGATCCGTTCTCCATGGTTGCGGTTTGTTCAGATGAGGCTTCTCGTGTTCCTGATAGACATTTTCTATCGAACTTACCGACGACTCCCAAATCGTTCTCGGATCGATCCCTTTCTTGCTCATGCTCACCGAGTACTTACGAGCCGTTTTGACTCGCTTTCCTAATTCGACCATTAGCGGTCCATCAGGGATCGTCGCTTCACGACTCCGCTGGGTCGACACGATCGCACCTGCACTCGGGCTACCAACGCTCGGTACTGGAAGCAAGGCATCTAAAAGACTCCCGATTCCAAGATTTTTCTGAGACTCTTTCCTTTTGGTCTGATCCGATATCCAAGGCGTCGAATTACGGCTTCCATGATGTCCAACCTTCAGAAAATCGATTGGTGTCGCCAGTCGACCTTTGCAGTGGCGTTTCCACATAACATTCCAACCTCCATTTTGCTTCCCCTCCTTGTACTCTCCATTCCACTCTGCATCCCCGACAAACAGCAATCTGCGCTTGCGCCAGGTGATCAGTAACACTACGCTCAAATTATTCTGAATCGCCGATTCATTTCGAGCAAATTCCAATCCGTTAGAACCCATGCGTGACCTGAGTCTGTCAAAATCTCTGGTGCTGATGTTCTTTGGACCCTGACCCTCTACGACATGTTTGCCCATGGCAACGGGACTGGATATTCCTGCTGAAAACTTGTACTTCAAACCAGTTAGCATCTCGTCGGTAGTCTTGCCTAGATAATAACCATCGATGTCCTTTTCAGGCCCTAAAACCTCAATGGATGTTTTTGGTGGTAAATTTTCTAATTCCAATCGGCCTCGAGTCATTTGCGAATGAACAAATTTGGGCTTTATCTTGTTAAGCTCTGGTAGGGTCTTGGTAATGAGTGTTTCTGCGGCCTGATTTGAAGCGCTAAAGAACGACGCAAGCATCGATACTTCGCCACTGAGTGGTTTACCACTGTCTACGAGTCTACGCATGGAGGTTTCGGCAAGCATTCGTAGCTTGCGGGTCTTTTCGGCTTGGGGATGGTTTGGATCCATACCCGCACTTACCCAAATGTTTCGAACCTCGATATCTTCGAAAAATTTTAATTCAAAACCCTTGATGTGATCGGCATGACGATGGGTAGCAACGACCAAGTCGAGCCGTTTTTTGCCTGGGATATGGCTATCAGGAAGCGCTCTTTTGAGGTCTTCAAGAGCCGATCTTAGGATCGAAACACTCCCGAGAGTTCCGCAGTCGATAAGAACATGAAATCCCCCTTTGGAACTGGGAATTCGGACGTAAATGCAATCGCCAAAGCCTACATTGTAGACGCGGACTAAAAGCTTATTTCCCATGTACGTTGTCCAAATGTGTTTGAGGTGCCTGAATCACTCCTGAGGTGCCCGTGCGGAGAACGCTGAAACTCTATGGATCCGTCGGGCATGGTTTTAGCAACCAATGATGGAGCATCTTTCCCAAGCATTCCCAGGGGGGACTGGATGATATTACCGACTTGTCCATTGGCGATCTGGCGAGCTAAATCATCAAGATAAGCCTTACGCCTCGCCTTTCCATTTACGAGACTGGACTTCCAAATCATCGACGTACGACTCGGTTTGCTTGTTCCTGTCGTGTATGGCTTTGATCCAGGCTTGGCCGACCAACTGAGGATTTTACCCGCTTGATCAAAAACAAGAGTTCCGCCGCAAAGCATGACTGTATGCTTGGAGTCGAATTGCGCGAAACGCTCCCCGATAAGCTGGACGTCTTCACGCCACAGGTATTGTAAAACGTAATGGGTTCCCAACGGCTCATTGGCACTATTGAACTTGTAAGTCTCGTAGAGATCTGCCACAGAGACATCGCAATGAAGTGGAATCAAGAGTTGCTCGCGGTTATCATCAACCAATCTGTAAGCCGACTCGCGAGATTCGATGATCTGCTCAATGTTTCGGCTAATTTCTAAACGCAAGGGACGATACATCAATCGTTCAAAAGATTGAGCCGATGGCTGAGTACCGATTTCACTAAATGGCTTGAGCAACGTGTCTTGCGAGGTCTTGAGCGACTCGACATCTTTGAGATCGAATACACCCCTGGACTTGAAGGACTGCGATAGGAGATCGAGTATGTTATTCGAATCAACCGGATTGGAAAACTTGTACCAACCGCAAATCGCAAAAGCATAATCCCGAAAATGGATGTCAACTGGTGGCAGCAGATCGAGGGACTGAAGAGTTAGTCCACGAATTGTATTGGTCGCATTCCAGAAAACCTCCTTTGGCGTCTTGGGTTTCTTTGCTGGCTTTGTGCTGAGTTTTTTACCGATTTTCTCCAGGATATCGAACACAGCGCCTGATAAAACTTCCGACAGATCGTGATGGCTTGTTGAACCAGCCATTTTTCTCATGGTGGATTTATTCTTGAACGACCGCAAGTAGGGACGTTTCAATAGCACATTGCCAAGCTTTACGGCTAGGTTCTGGAAATCGCTTGCAGATTCAAAATCACCCTTCGTCTTGATCGCTGTCTTTTGGCGAATTTTTCGATCCTGTAGACATACGAGCAGTGCCACTAGATCGCCGAAAAATTCGTGAAATGCGTTCGATTCAATCGCGACGCTTTCGTAAAGCCTGGGTCTAATCCCATCGAGAATCGCATGACCGAATTCATGGGCGACTATATGCATCGAACGGCAAGTGTACTCGATGGGACTGTCGTTACTGTCGGAATAGTAGTAGAACTGAAGCGACTTGCTCTCTCGATCATAGTACGCATTTCGATCGTAGCCTGCATGAGGCACCAGGATCAGTCGACTACCATCGAACCCCCAAGGTATCAGGCGACCAAGAGCGTTGCTGTGTTGAAAACTGTCCAATGCACGTTGCAGTAACGCCCAGATGCTGACTTGATCTTTCTCGAGTTCGTTCTTTGCAATAAAACCACCGTTCGACTCATCCCATCGCGCGGGATCTATAAGAACTTCGTCATCAGAGTTGTAGTCTACTACAGCAAATCGCGAACTCGTCGGTCCGTCGGTTAAGTTCGGCTCCCACGGCGCGAGAATTAATTTATGGATCTTAAGCTTGTTATCACCGGGGTCAAGAAAGGGATCGTCAAAGGTCAGGGTGAATTTCAGGAAGTTCGTTTTCTCTCGCAAGTCCTGAGTAAGCTCCTCAGAGCGCGTATAGAGGCGATAGCGATCCTGCTGGTTGAGCATCAATGGCTTTCGAGGCGTTGTAGCTTTAGAACTTTTCGAGTTATCTGGATTGGTTTTTTTTGCTGACAAGATACCAGGCTCCGAGTGTGCAGAGATGATGCAGGTATAGTTTAATTGCATCCAAGAGTTTCTCTAAACAAAAAACAGGTCGAAGCAAAAAAACAGCTCTGAACAAAAGTGCTGGTTTTCAGGCCCAAAGGGCCGACAGAACATGGATCGATACACCACATGCAGCCCCATTAGCCTGCCCTAGTCCTTCGGGCTTTGGGATCAACATTCATCGATAAAATACAAGAGGCTATGAACTCATACACCTGAAGTTTTAGACACGTCCGAGCCGCTCGAGTGCCTCCTCGGCCCATGGGCTCTGGGGCGATAACTGCAAAAACCTTAGCCAATGCTTCGTCGCATCCTGAGTATTTCCAATCTCATCGAGC
>JBJSXX010000006.1:0-7855 GCA_046086605.1 Pirellula sp.
CGAAGCGGGATGCTCATGCTGCGTGTCGCTCGGTGGCACTCCTGTATGCTGTGGGACTTGCTAATCCAATTGTAGGCGGTTTAACTGACAAGGATCATCGCTCGGCAGATGGCGGCTTTTGAGGTCAATTTTCTGCCAGCGAGAGTCCTTGCCGATACCAAGAATCAGAGCAATGCGATGGTGCAAAACCGAATCCGACGCTACGAGGCAATGTGGGCAACCAGTGCCGTGGAACCTCAAGCCCATGAATGTCTGACCCCTAATGGGATCCCCGAAGGCTTCACGGTACAGCTTTTGAGCCATTTGACTCCCGACGAGCGTCGTGCGATCGCCGAACGTAAAGATCTTTACTCATGGGCTTATGAACAAGCTCGCAAGCAGTCGGATCAGAAGTTGTTTTGGGACTGGTCGATCTAACTTCTGGTTCTTGGTAAATCGTTGTTGCTAGCTGGGCCAAGACACCTACAGGGATTTCGACTTGCGGAGCCAAAGCTCCAGGACGAGCAAATTCCATAGCCGATAGCCTTGATTAACACGGCCTTGCATGTGCTCGTCGACCAGCGCCTTAAGAGCCTCTGGTCGGAAGATTCGGTGGCAATGAGCATCCGATCCTAGCAGTGCATCGATGGTGCGGTCTTTGAGCGAAGTGCGAAACCACTTTGCGATCGGAATTCCGAAACCCATTTTGGGTCGCGTCCAAATCTCAGCAGGTAGGTCATTTTTGAAAGCTTCGCGCAAAAGCCACTTGCCTCGCCCGTTGCGCATTTTTAGTCCTAAAGGGAGGCTCATTGCCCACTCGACGAGTGTGTAATCGAGGAAAGGCTGTCTCGCTTCAAGCGAGTGCCGCATAGAGGCCATATCGACCTTGGTCATCAGATCGCATGGTACATAGCTCTGAAGATCAGTGGCCATCGCACAACTCATCGGATCGCGTTTCTTTGGGTTGGCTTTTTCCCAGGCTTCGTTGAGAAATGTAAATGGATCGTGGTCTGGTAGTGTCTCAATAAACGAGTCTTGGTAGAGATCAATGCGGGCCGCTTCGCCAAAAATCTGAATCCAGTTCATGTAACGTCTTGGAGCGCTTTGTCCAAGAGCTTCGCAGAATCGACGGATTCTGCGTCCCAAGGATCGACGGGCCGTTGAGTCCGGGAGACTACGAATCAGGCGAGATCGAGATAGCCAGCGGGCAGGTAACCATTTTTGGTATCGCTCGCTCAATTGCAATGCGCGGTAGCGGTCGTATCCACCAAAAAGCTCGTCTCCACCATCTCCACTAAGAGCGACTGTCACGTTTTGTTTGGTTAGCTCACAGAGATACCATGTCGGCAGTGCGCTAGAATCGGCGAATGGTTCATCGTAGTGATCGACAAGTGCATCGAGAATGCTGACGGCATCGGACCGAACCTCGAATCGTTCATGCTTGGTTCCAAGATGCTTGGCCACCGCTGCTGCATACTGAGTCTCATCGAAATCCGATTCAGAAAAACCGATCGCAAAGGTGCGCAGAGGAGTCTCAAGCAATTTCTGGGCAATCGAGCAAACCAAAGACGAATCGATCCCACCAGATAGGAAAGCCCCCAAAGGTACATCGCTTCGCAAACGACGTTCGACGGCAGACGTGAGCTTTTGCCTGATCGCGACTTTTGCTTGTTCGATCGTTATTGGCTGCTCGTACGACCAATCTATATCCCAGTAGTTTTTGATTTCTATCTGACCATTTTCAAAAACCAAGTAATGCCCAGGAGGTAGTTTCCGTACCCCTTGGTAGATGGTCAAAGGATGAGGGATGTATTCGTAGGTTAGATAAGCATCAATCGCTGTCGGGTCGATCGTTTCTGGAAAGCCAGTTACGCGACGCAGGGCTTTGAGTTCGCTGGCGAAATAGATTTGATCTCCATGGTGCCAATAGAACAAAGGTTTCTTACCGATTCGATCGCGGGCAAGAATCAATCTATCTTTCGTAGAATCCCAAATGGCGATGGCAAACATGCCATTGAAGTGCTTAAAGCAATCGGTGCCGAGGTCTTCGTAGAGGTGAACAATCGTTTCGGTGTCGCTTTGAGAACTGAAGCGGTGACCGGATCCTTCGAGTCGCTGCCTCAGTTCGCGATAGTTGTAGATCTCTCCGTTGAATACCAAACGGATTGAGGAGTCTTCGTTGGCCATTGGCTGGCGACCTGTATCCAGATCGATGATCGACAACCGCCTAAAGCCCAATGCCACTCCGGAATTCCAAGTCGACTCGACCAAATGGCTTGATCGCTGGCCTGGCCTAGAAATCCAAAGCCCTTCATCATCGGGACCTCGATGGCGAATCGAATCGGTCATCGAGCGGAGTTGATCGATGGACAAACCCGATGATTGGGCTGACCATACCCCACCTGCAATGCCGCACATATCGCTTGACCTTTAGAGAACACAAAGTCTCGTGCGATCGTTCGCACTTTCCTAACTGACTTGTATTGTAATCTGCTATTTCCTATTTGTATCTGGACTCTTAGCAGTCGATGGAAAAACCGGAACATAAGGGATCGAGCGGGCCGTTCTCCAGGCTTGGGGTTGCCGCGACGAATTTGCTGTTTCCGTTCCAATACTGCTCTGCGCAAAGGGTATTGGACTGCTGTTTTTCAGGTTTGCAATTTGACGACGAATATTCGAGAGATCTTCCTGGATTGCATCCCAGTCCTCTTTGGATGCAGTTAGGCTTTGGCACCGTGTCTCTTGCTCGGTCTGTGGGGTCGGAGCAACTTGCATGGCCAAGGCCTCTGGCAATTGCTGACGAGCTTCTAAGATCGCCAACTGCGTTTGCAGTTGCTGATTGTGTTGCAGGAGCAGCTCGTAGCGCTGGGCGTACATCGCTCGCTCAGCAGCGAGCTGCTCGGTCATTTCAAGTCGTACCGTATTTTCGGCATGGGCGACTAAGTATGCCACCAGCGTACTGGCAGGAACGGAGACTTGCAGCTTCGAGAGCGATCCATAGAAGTCCTGATTCTCGATGCCAGCTCCGTTATCATCTTGGTTCAAGTAGCCAAGTGCATAGGGCGATCCTTCAACTTGAAACTCGAGGATCGCGCTATCCTGTTCTTTGCAATCGAGAGCAAAAGGAAAGCTTGGTGGCACCGGCGGAGCTACCGGAGCTTCGACGATCGGCTCTTGCTCGGAATCCAAATCAGTAGGCATAGATTGATCGCAGGGTTTTCCCTCGACAACCTTTTCGTCGACTTCGTAGCACTTGCCATTGGCGCAAATCTTTTGCTGGGCCGCCGGAATGACAGCTTCGAACTCGATTTCAGGCACTACACCATGGATCGCAAGTCTTGCAGTCACCCTGCGTGGTTGTTTCATCCACCCGGTTACCCATTGAGCCAAAGCAACATTGTCTTGCGCATTGGATTCCCTGACTTTCTGAATCTTTGAACTTCGGGGACTGGACGCTTGCTGGCACTGAATTTCCTCCGATGCAGTAACTCCTTTGCGAGTCGACGTATCGCTAGGTACAGGATGATCGTTTGCCCGGACCATTGAGAACGAGTCCAAAAGGCATGCTGTGACAACAAGTGCGATCAGACCGTCCATATGGCGACGGCAAGCCTTACGATTTAGCTGCATACTCATGAACATATTTCCAGCTTGAGTGTGACCCTAATTGGGCCCGGTACGGCCCTTCGGACTTATCCGAATAATCCTTGTAGCAAATCACCCGCTTTCGCACAAAGATCGATCTGGCCCTTTCAGACTGAAAAAGAGTAGTCTAACCCCTCTAGATAAACCCTGAGGGCCCTTACACCCAAAGGGTGTTTATTGCTAGCAATATGAATACCAAAGGGTTACAGAAGCGATGCGAAGAGTTCGATCCGATCAGAAAAAAGGCCAACAAGTGGATGCTGGTTTAGCGAAAGATCGATCTGGTAAAGAGCGTTCTGTCCGAAAACGCTCAAAGTGGAAGCGATGGCTTGTCATCGGAGGTGCGGTAACGGTAGGTGCCTTGGCAGTGGCTCCGACCGTTCTTCTGCAGCAGCGAGCTTGGCTTGTATCGCAAATCAATAAGCGCTCGGGGTTGGGCCCGATTCAAATCGACATCGGTCCGTTGCGAGGGGGTTGGATTCAGTCCTTTGGGGTGCAAGGGATTCGGTTGGTGGATGATCGAGGATCAGAGCTTGTGAAGGTAGGGGCCGTCGATACGGAGTTGACCTTGTTTTCACTCATTGCCAAATACCGACAACTTGGAACGATAACGCTGCGCGATGTATCAGTCGCATTGGATGTGCATCCTGGAACGACAAGTCTTGAAGAGGCGATAAAGCCGCTGTTGCAATCAGGAAGCAAACAGGAACCAACATCGACGCAGTCAGGGCAAGCCGGATTTACCGGACGTATTCGTGTCGCCGAGGCGGTGGTGTTGGCTCGCGATACCGTTGATCAGACGGCTTGGTCGCTGAGAGTCAGCGAAGCAGACGTTCCGATTCCAACGGCTGAACAACCGATTCCTCCGATGACGCTTGTTGGGGAGTTAAAACAGACCTCCGCTCTACCGGGCCAACAAGCGGCAACGGGTCAATTCACATTAAGGACCGAGCCGATAGCACCCGGAATGACATCGCTAGCTGCGGCGAATTTGCCATCGCTTCGTATGACTGTCTCAACCCAAGGCTTACCGCTGGAGTGGATGAGTTTGGTGAAACGTCGGTTGCCAGACTTACCAATCGAACAACTTGATGGTCAGGCGACAGTTTTGGCGGATGTTGAATACACCGGACCGCAAGCTCTAACGGCTTTTGTCAAAACAGCCCAACTCGATCGCCTCAGGATTATCGCACCGGGTTTGGTCGGGCAGCGCGGGGCGGGAATCCAACAGATAAAGCTCAGTGGTGATGTAAGCCTTTTTCAGAACCGAATCAGTACCAACAGTTCTAAGCTCGAGTGTGATTTTGGGACGTTGGTATCGAAAGCGAATATAGCTATCCCTACCAAACTGCCAGCTTGGAATTCCCCATGGCTCGAGGATTCGGAGTTCGACATCCAAGGCGTAATCGATTTACCCAGGCTTATCGCTGTCGCTCCGGATCTGATCAAAACCCAGGATCAAGTCACTTTGATGCAAGGCAATGCGACCTTGAGCCTCGCGCAGAGCAGGCCCGTTAGTCTGCCGACGGCAACGTCTGCTTCTAGTATTCCGTCGAGTAGCTATCAGATCAAGCTAGGAAATCTGCAGGCCAACATGCAAGGCAAGCAGATCGTATGGGATCAAGCGATGTCGGCGGGTTTGGATGTATCAGGAAATGCACAAGGTATTCCAAGTTTGCGATTATTCTGTAACTCGGAATTTTGTCAGATCGAGGGTTCTGGCGATCTACTCGATGGACGGCTCACAGCCCAGTTGGATCTGGACAAAATGGAGCAGCGGCTCAGTGAATGGTTCGTCTTACCACTGGAGAGCTTGACCGGTTCGGCTCAAGCAGCCGTTGCATGGAAACTCAACGAGGGGAATCGTTTGGCCGCTACCGGGTCGCTCAGAACCACCTCTCTTAGGATTGTGCATCCTAACGGCAAATTAGAAGAACCGGCATGGGATGGAGAGTTTACGACCGTCGCTCAGCTCGATGGGCTCTCTGTGTTGCAACTGGATCGGATACAAGCGAATCTAAAGTCTGAACAAGAGTCGCTTGAGTTGCAGGTTTTGGAACCTCTAGCTATCTCAAGCGGGTCCGAGGCAAGTGGAGCCGACGCTGGAATATCGGGCAGACTTCAGCAAAGTGCGGCTCCGATGGTATTGAAGCTCACAGGTGATATGGAACGCTGGCAACGACGCGGGCAAATGTTCGCAGGAGTAGATCTGGGTGTCTCGGTAGCAGGCAAGATATCGCTCGATGTCCAAGGAGCGATCGACAATCGGCATGTGGAGATTTCCATGGTCGATTGGATTACCGAACCCTTTCAGCTTCGAAGCGGTACGACCGCTTTGCAGGAATCACGCATGGTTGGAAAGTTCCAAGGGAAGTTCGATAGCAGCAACATGGCGAACTTGCAGGTGGACAATCTCTTGGTTCGAGCGGACTCCTTTGCGATACAGGCTCAAGATCAAGCGACGGGCGCAGGAGGAGCTCGCAAGGGACAAGCCGCATTCCGAGTCGATCCTAGTCGGATGATCGCATCGATTCAAAGTGAACCGAATGCGGGAGCAAGCCCACCGGTAATGATCACTGGCGATGTTACTGGGCAATTAGACTGGACAATCGATCCGAGCGATATCAAGTGGCATTTGGTGACACAAGCTCGTGAGTTGCGAGCCGTTCAACCGACAATACCGCCTCGCAATCCCAACCAGCTTGTAAGCACTGGGACATTAGCCAACAACGAAAGCGTATTATGGCAAGAGCCTCAGGCTGTCGTCACCGTGGATGGATCGTATCGATTCTCTGACGGCAATTTACAACTGCCCCAAGTACTCATGCAGACCGAATGGCTCGCTTATGGCGGGGCCACGCAGGTGACTCATCAAGGTGAGACTACCATTGTTCAATCTCAAGGGAGCGTGACCTACGATGCGGCCAAGGCTGCGGAACGCTTAAGACCCTACACGGGTGGAACGCTTGCAGCCAACGGTCAGAAATCGCAACCACTCGAAGTAACTTGGGTAAGTGCACCTGGGCACAAGTGGACCGAAGCACTCTCGGCCAAGTCGAGTATTGGATGGGACAGTGCCAACGTTGTGGGCATCGATATCGGTGGCGCAGATATTCCGCTGGTGATTGAAAACGGTCGATTTGCATCGAAAGCTGAATTTCCGGTTTCGCAGGGTGTATTGCGGTGGAATCTCGATGGCGATTTGGTATCAGAACCTATGGTCATTCGACAAACCCAGCAGAGAGTCATCGAGAATGTCGCGATCACACGTCAAATGTGCCAAGGCTGGCTCAAGTATGTCACGCCATTGCTCGCGGATGTCACGAGCGTACAAGGGAACCTGACGTTGGATATTGATCGAGCGGAACTTTATCCGACCGAATCGTTCCGGCAGACTGTTCAGGGGCGGTTGCATGTTCATGGAGCCAACGTCGGTCCAGGGCCAATCGCCGATCAACTATTGATGCTCGTCGCACAGATTCGGAATTTGAGGAAGGGAGCAGGGGCGAGCGATGGAGGAGGCCAACCGACGAGCTGGTTGCAGCTACCCGAACAGGATATCGCCTTTGCTGTTGATCGTGGACGGGTCATGCATCGGGATATGAAGATCCAGGCGGGGGATGTTGTGTTAACGACTTCTGGTGCAGTGGGGCTTGATGGGACTTTGGAACTCGTAGCCGGGGTGCCGATTCTCAAGGATTGGGTGGATAAGACCCCCGCGCTGCAGTCGTTAGCTGGACAGATGATTCAGATTCCGATTCGTGGGACGGTCTCAAGGCCTCAGTTGGATAGCAGCGGCCTGATTCAGCTTGGTCAGCAATTAGCCACCAGTGCTCTTGCAGGTGCAGCACAAAAACAGATTGATCGAGGTCTAAACAAGTTGCTTGGGCCATTGCAACAAGGCGGATCACAGTTGCCCTTGCCCAATCTTCCGGGGATACCGGGAATACCGGGTTTGCAGATCCCTGGATTTGGAGCGAATCCTTTCGGTGCACCACCCGCGAATCCAGCGCCCGTGAACGGCACGCCGGGCAACTTGCCACCGGTGGCTACTCCTCAAGGAAATCCATGATGAATAAGCATTTGGTAAATGGGTTAATGCTCAAGGCATTTATTTTTGCGTCCTTGTCGACTGCAGTCGGCTGATAATCATTTGCAGAAGAGTGCCAAGCCATGGGTATGGTATGCACCGACCCTACCGAACTTACCTGGTCCCGAGGAGCGTTGGATG
>JBJSXX010000007.1:0-3641 GCA_046086605.1 Pirellula sp.
CCTGTGTTATCGAGAGCATGCTGGCATTTCGCCGTGCAGGGGCCGACGCCATCTTGACCTACTTCGCTCCTCGCGTCGCTGAGTGGCTGGCCAAAGGGTGATCAACTCACAAACCCAAAATTGAGTCGTCAGGTCAACCTCATCGTCGGTGAAGTACACAATAACCTGATCAAAAGTTTCGTGAAAACGAATCGTCATGGGAGCCACTAGGCAAGCAGTCACAAGATTATCGGGAATTCAAATCCCAGTTGCACCGAACGGCAATGATCGCTTTTTCGATTATCGTTGGCAGTGTATTGGTTTAGGCAACCAACAGTCTAATTTATACTGCCTCGAAACGGTGCTCACATCGAGGACAAAAGCGAGCTGAAATCCCACATTCGCGATCGCATTTAGGACATCGCTTCGATCCATCGTTTCTCGTATTCTCAAGATCGATCTCGCGTTCCAAGGCAGCTTGTTCACGACCCTCGCGTGTTCTGGGTAAAACCGCACAGAGAGCGATTGCTAGTGGCCCAAAAAATATCCCGATCAAAATTCCCATTTTCGGAGGGTAGCCTTTTTTCGCAAAGATCCAACCACCTATGTATCCGAGTAGTAGCCAGCAGGCAATCTTGAGTAGTATCATAAATTCTTCATCCCTAATCGATAGTCAGCGAGATTTCCGGTTCACGGCCTTGACCACGTAGTTCGTCGTAACCACCTAGAACCAGTGTTTTTGGCTAAGATATACAGCCTGTGCTCAAGAGAATAGCAAAGAAGCAAGCCAGCAAAAATTTTGTGTGTGCCATTGGTTTCATTCCTTTCTTCGGGTAGCGACAGGGTTGACCGGGCGACAGTTCCGGTTGAACTGAATGTTAGGTGTCTGTAGATACATCGTCCCAATCTTGATCCATGTATCCAATTAGCCAATTTAGGGCGTGGTGACGTTCCATTACGATTCCGCCGTCGAGACCGGCAGGTGCGTCTCGTTGGTTAACACGTGCATCGACCACCGCCCAATGATACCGATAGATCAGATCCGCAGCATCAAGGAGTTCTGATTGAGGACGAAGCTTGGCATTCTTTAGAAATCCGTCGCGGCCGTTTACGCGAAGGATTGAGACTGCGCGTTTTACGTCGCAAATCGTATCGGGACGTCCGAGCTCGTCGATGTAACCCAATGCCCACAACATAACCCAAAAGCACTCGTATCGCCATGCAAATTGAACGCGATCATGTTGGGTCGGTTTAGGATTGCTGATAAATTCCTTTTCCTCTGGCGTGAAGGCTGACGCGAGAGCGTATTTCTCGATCAGTTTATCGATGAACTCTTGTTCGAGTCCTTCGCCTTTGACGGCCACGATGCATAGGGCCATAGCACGATTAGCGACTTGTTCGGTGGTGCGACGTGTTGAGTCGGCCTCGGTTTCAATCGGTGGCAAATGTTCGATGAAAGGAACCTTTTCAGCCTTGAGGATGGTGATGGAACGATCTTTTCGTGTTTGGGCTTCGTCGGACATCTTGGTTTCCTTGTGCTCGGTGTCGGCCGATCCACCGCTTCGGCCCATCGGATCGTTATGGCCTCCCATCGGTAGTTCCTCAGCCACCGACGGATAGCCAGCAAGCATTAGCAATCCGCCGATGACCATTACGACTCGACCGAAAGTGTACCCGTCGAATGCGAATTGATAAGCGGCGAAAGCGATGATACCGAAAGCGAATGCGATATACAGTGAAAGTCCGACCCGTTTTTGGAACCAACAAAGCGGTGGGGATTGGAAACAACGTTGTGTCGGTCCAAACTAGACGGACGAAAGTAGTGCATCCCAGGAGTAGTAACGTGTACGAATAGAATGCGAGCCAAGCTGAGGGGAGTCGCAATCTCATCGGATCGCCTCCAATTTCGTCGGTCGAGATTTCTTCGTGTTGGCGTTCCATGAGATTCGTCCGGTCAAATTCGGGAGTTTGGCAGCGTGGGCGATAACGACTGAACTAACCGGGCGGCGGCCAGTGACTGCCAAATCCGAATCCGCGTCAACCGCCGCTCCGGTTGAGCGATTAGTTATGCCCAATGCAGAGAGTTACACGTGCGAAGTTGCGATAAGGGCGTAAAGTAAGCCTAGCGTGAGCATTGCGAAGGCTGCGAGTAATGTGCAAACTCCAGAGGCAATCCAACGTGGGCTACGGACGATACTGAAGTGCCAGCGTACTGCTCCGATTGCACACAACGCGATTGCCAATAGCTCCAGCGCAAGTGCAAGCAAAGCGACAACGCCGAAGTATGGACCTATTGCACGGCCAAACAGTGCAATGGGCCCGCCTACTCCGGAATCGGAGCCGAGTACTGCGAAGAACGCCAAGACGCACATGAAAACTCCAACTAGCGCCGAAGCGGATGTCCAGAAGGCAACAGTTCCGGATTTCTGCAGGCCATGCGTTGGTCGATCGACTGGCATCGTTGAGTTCATGGTGTCTCCAGTAGGCAGAACGGCGGCGATCACCCAGTCGCCGCAAAAAAACTATGATTTCAAAACCCACGTCATCGGCGGCTCCCGTTCACCGATTTGTTCTGCCTCACATTGGTCAGCGTTCATAATAATACGCTTTGACCCAGTGATAGTCACGACCATTTGCAATGCACCAATCACCGAACGAATCACCGCCCGACGCTTGGAAGGCCTGCCAATCGCGGACCTTGCCGTATAGTTCACTGAATTCATCTTCGAGCGTTGGGCCGATGTCAGGATTGGAAAATTCAGTCGCCATTGCCTTTGCACGATCCAAAGTCATAATCGCAGTGCCTATTTCGCCAATGAAGTAATCCGGCAGATGGTGGCATTGATGGTCCACATCAGCAAGATCGCGCGAGACTAGCCTGTAACGCGAAATATCGTCTGTTGGGTCACGCGAGAGAGCGTTCGCGAAATGCTGGTGGTCACCAGTTGCGAAACCAAGCCAGCGTTCCGGTATTGCCGTCGATGATTCTAATGCCGCCCATTTTCGCAACGTTGGCACCAGGAGTTGCTGGTTGAGCGGTGTTGGGATTAGCTGATGAACTTCGGGGTTGCGTAGGAATGTGGAGTAGATCCAATCGGTAAACTCTCTGCGGGCGTTGTCGCCCCACCCCGCAGCTTCGGCAATCAGTTCGGTGATGGCTTGTAGCGATTGTGGACGGAGACCGCGTTCACGAAGACGGCAATACCGGGCAAACAAATTCCACTTCACAGGCGAACTCGAACTTGTGTTTGCCATGCGGTAGAACATACACAGGCTTGACTCCATTAAATCCAGTGAGCGCATGGCCAACGAATTCGCCGTCGATGGAAATCGATATCGGATGAATCGATTGAATCGGAAGGACAATGTCACCGACCTGGGCTTGCGGCACTGAACCTTGAGGTGTTTGCGATGGAGGCTCGATGGGAAGCAAAAATACAATGTGGACGGTAGCATGCCCCACGACCGTGGAAGTTTTCTTATTTTCTTGAGCAAAGAGTGGCGTGCTCAAAAATGCGAATACAACGCAACATAGCGCCATTGCATTCATTTGTCTGAAGAATAACGGCGCTGCGGTTTGAATCGAAGCGTTCATAGATTGCTGTTCCTCTGGTGGGATATCTATTTTAAACCAGCGACATCGCACGATGCCATGTCCGCTG
>JBJSXX010000008.1:0-18143 GCA_046086605.1 Pirellula sp.
TATCAACGGCAACAAGCCACGCCAGCCAAGTGGGGTTGATCGTCCCTGGGCTTTGGGTTTTGCCCCTCGCGGTCTACCTTGCCACATGGTGGCTTGCCTTTTCATTGAAGCTGTTCGAATCCTGGGCTGCCCAAACAAGTCTGTTCTATGCCGGTGCACTTTTAGCGATAGGGATCGTCGCATTGAAATTATGGCTTCCCTGGATCGCTCTGGTCGGATGTTGCTTGGGCTGCGTAGCAAGCATCGGCCTTGCTTGCCACGGGCTGATCTATCGACTTCGTCCAGATCCGGAGCTCATGCCAGCTTTCTATTTGCACATCGCCCTTGGTGGTGCGCTAGGTTCACTCTTTGCCACGGTTTTGGCTCCATGGCTCTTTAGCGATTACTACGAATTGCATGCAGCACTGGCATTAGGTGCCCTCTGGATCGCTTGGTATCACGCTAGAGCGATGTCGAAAAAGCTCTTTTATGATCCGTTTACTCGACGAATCGCTTGGCCTCTGACGATCCTATGCCCAACACTCTTGCTGGGTGCTTTATCCATGCTCCTACTTACTCCGAGCCTAGAAACCCTCATCGATCAAAAACGGGATTTCTACGGAGTTGTCAGCGTGATTGAGAACAGCAAACAATCGCTTCGAGCGATGCTCCATGGACGCATCCGCCATGGGACCCAACCGATCCAAGACCCTTTGGATCCAGACCAAACGACCTATTATCAAACCGACTCGGGGGCCGCTCTTGCCTTTGGCTGGTGCCACGATCAATCCAAACTACCGCTAAACGTCGCGGTCATCGGCCTGGGAACCGGCTCGCTATCGCTCTATGCGAAAGCTCAAGACACCATGCGATACTACGAGATCAGCCCGGCGGTTTGCGAAATGGCCAAAATACACTTCGACTATCTTGACGCCCATACCGGGTCGACCGAGATTCGAGTCGGTGACGGTCGACGATTACTCGAACAAGAAACCCAGTCAGACAACGCACCGTACTACGATCTAATGTTTGTCGATGCGTTTGCCAACGATTCGCTACCAATCCATCTGCTGACTCTCGAAGCCCTCAAACTCTACCAACAGCGATTGGCACCAAACGGAATTCTCGCGATCAATATCACCAACCGAAACCTTGATCTTGCCCCGATCCTTTTTACGACGAGCAAACAGGCTGGATTTAAACCACTGCTAGTTGAGTCCAAACTGGCAACTTACGAACCAGCCTCTCGCAAAGTCCGTTGGCTTGTGCTGTTTCCTCAACACAACGAACTGCCAGCTTGGCCAGGTGCCCGGGATAAACTCGCTCCTTCCCAAGATCCCTCAAGGGATCCGAACAACCCCAAGAGCACCCTTTGGACCGATCAATTCGCTAGCCCATTGCATGCGATGCGATGGTAATCATCGCACCAATCGTGGCTTGTTGTGCTCGACGACAAACTCCGCTCTGGTTTGCAAGGGAGCACCAGGGCGATCGACATAAGGCACCGTGCGATAGTATGTCTTCCACTGATCCTTGGTCACTTGGCAAGAAACATAACCTCGCTCAGCATTGTGGAACTTGACGAACGGATTCTCGCGAAACAGTTCTTCCTCTTGTTTGTTCTTGTCAAACCCATTGCCACCTGAGGAAATACTTGTTCCAACAAACTCGACGGCAACCGGATCCTGATCGAGCTTGTCAAAGTCCAAATAAAGTTCGTTGGCCCAATTGCTGTGAATATCTCCCGTCAGTAGGACGGTGTTGGCCGATGTGTTCCGCTGGATCTGCCCAAGTAGACGTTTGCGAGGTGCATCGTAACCGGCCCACTGATCCATACTGTAGACCTTGGAGTCTCCACTGCTGCGACCCACGCGACCGACCATCACCTGCTGGCCCAAGATGTTCCATCGAGCCTGAGAGTCCTGCAGGTGGGCATTGAGCCAAGCTTCCTGCTGCGGTCCCAGCAGCGTCGATTTCGGATGGAATACGGCCCCTTCAAGCTTCTTGCCTCCATCTCCATTGGGTTGATCCGAACGGTACTGGCGGGTATCGAGCATGGCAAAACTTGCCAAAGGCCCAAAACCCACATCCCGATAGATCTTCATATCCGCACCGGCTGGCATCGCAGTTGCACGCAAGGGTTGATTCTCATAGTAGGCTTGATAGGCACTGGCTCGGCGGATCGCGTAATCGCGCGGATCAACCCACAATTCTTCCGAAATCAGACCAGCGCAGTTGTTGTCGAACTCATGGTCGTCCCAAACGACCAACCAAGGGGCGTAAGCGTGTGCGGCTCGCAAATGCGCATCGGACTTATACAAACCATACCGATTGCGGTAATCATCGAGACTGACGATCTCCAGACTGTTGTGCTTACGAAGTCCACTTCGTCCAGGAGGCCCCTCATAGATGTAATCCCCCAAATGCAAGATCATATCGAGCTCTTCGGTGATCATATGCTCATAAGCGGTATACAAACCCGATTCGTAATGCTGGCAGGAAGCAAAGGCAAATCGCAATTCATCGACCCACTGCTCATGGGCCGGGGCCGTGCGAGTCCTACCGATGGGACTGATCGCTTCTCCACTTTGGAATCGGTACCAATACCAGCGATTCGGTTCCAATCCATGCACCTCGACATGCACCGAGTGCCCCAGTGCTTCGGTTGCAACCACCTTACCTGTTTTTAAAATCGACTTCATCGTTGGGTCGTCGGAAAGTTCCCAAACCACCTCGATCGGCTCCTTGGGATTCGCACCAAACTGGATCGGATCGAGTGCCAGCCGTGTCCAAAGCACCATGCCGTCGCTATGGGGATCTCCGGAGGCAACTCCGAGTGTAAAAGGATCACTCGACCAAGCGATCTTGGATCGAACCGCCCCGGGCGCGATCTGAGCGGCCAAGGGCAATATCGCAAGGCTCGCTCCGGACATCAAAAACTCGCGGCGATTCCTGACAAATCTTTCCGCCAATTGCCATTGGTTTCGGGTCCCATCAATTCCTGTTCGCATGATAAAATCTCGACTGTAGGGCAGGGGGGTGGGTTCATGTTAAGCCACGATTTATACCCTAGCCGATCCAATTTTTCGAGAATCAGAAAATGAATCTATGGCGAATTATTCCTACCAAGACCTAGCCAAAATGATCGACCACTCGCTCTTGGTCCCTACCATGACGATCCGCGATCTGGAACAAGGAATCGATCTTGCGCTAGCCTATGATGTGGCCAGCGTTTGCATCATGCCCTACTACCTCAAACGCTGCGCTGTGCGGCTCGAAGGCTCGAGTGTCAAAGCATCGACGACCATCGGTTTCCCCCATGGTGGTCATCGAGCGTCGGTCAAACGAGCCGAAACGATCGCAGCCCTCGAAGACGGTTGCCAAGAACTCGATGTGGTCGTCAACATCAGCCAAGTTCTGAGCCTCCAGTGGGACTACATCCGCGACGAAATCGCCATGCTCACCGAACTTGCTCATGACGCAGATCAAAAAATCAAAGTCATCTTCGAGAACTGCTACCTCCAGGATATGCATAAAATCGAACTATGCAGGATCTGTAGCGACATCGGTGTCGACTGGGTCAAGACATCCACAGGCTATGGCACCTCGGGCGCAACGATGGAGGATTTAAAACTCATGCGAGCCAATTCCAAACCGAGCGTCCAAGTCAAAGCCGCCGGGGGCGTGAGGGATCTGCAAACGCTCCTAAGCGTCCGCGATCTGGGCGTCTCAAGATGCGGCTCGAGTCGCACTAGGGAACTCCTCGACCCTGCCCGCGCAGCTCTGGGCCTTGAACCGATCGTGCTTACCCACAGTAGCCAATCCAGTAGCGCGAGTTATTAGGGCTCTTGGGGTATTATCTTAGGTAAAATAAGAGGTGCTTGGGCCTCAGTGACTTCGTACTCGTGCTCAGTGAAACGGTGCTCGTGCTCGTAATCGAGAAGAGTTTGTAGCGAAGGACTTAGGGTGTGGAACTACGCAGAATTTCAATCGTCTGTTCGATCTAAATGTATTGGAGGGGCTTCGAGTACGATTAGGAGCACGAGTCGCAAGTCATGCCCCCACCGGCGTGAAGCCGGGTGGTGGCCACCGCGCGGATTCAATGCTGGCGGCACGTGGAATGTGCCTGCTACCGTTTTAGTTCGCCACCGTTTTAGTCCACCAAGCGACTTGCCGACTCAATCAAAAATGATCTTATAAACCGTCTTGGTTTCCTCGATCATGCTAGGCAAGTGCCGAACGAGGATCTGCTCGTTCTCGTCACCCCCCACGGTATTGCCGTCTTGGATCACCGGTCCGCTATTGATCAGATACAAGGCGATGTTCGAAACAAACTCAAACAACTCGCTTGCCTCAAGCTTGCACTTATCGACCTCGATCTCCATCAAATTGAATTGCTGCATACCAAGCGTATACAAGCCGATCTCTTGATCCGAGACACCTACGAATTGGAATCGAAGCCAAATCGGAATCGGAGGATTCTCGGTGGATATATCTTCGGTGAAACTCTCAAATACGGTCCTTGAGTTGCAAACATTAGCACCTCCCCAGTAAACCCCAAGCCCATCGAACGCTTCCAAAGCCACCAGCGCCAATTTCGTCAGTTCGATCGCCGATTCAACCGGAGACAATTCCTCGCCACCAAAGGTCGTAACGATCACATGCGATTGATGCTTACTTGCCTCCTGCCTCCCATCGGGCCAAAGAAAATTTCCATCTGCATTATTCTCAGCTTCCTCCCCCGGAACCGGGGCAGGCATGTGCGCTAAGAATCCAATCGTATTTTCTTCTTTTTGCACGACAAAGATATTTGGATCGCTACAGTCGACCGAATACCCCTTGCCAAAGACCTTGTTGACCGCTGCGATTGCATTCTTTGAATCGCCAGCTTCCGTGGATTCACAAAGCACAAAGCAAAATCGAGGTATGTTCTCGTCGACTCGAGACTTCTTCTTGCCTTTGTTTCTTCTGAACCGATCGAAAAAGGACATGATTGGATTCTCCAGGATTGAATCGATTAACTCTTTTTGGTCAAAGCGCGTTGCAGGTCGATCAAGGCGTTGCGTTCGTCGGTCGATGTCCTATCTCCAAGCCCCAGAAAACCTCCCGAGGCTTGTGCAATCCTTTTGGCTCGATCGATCGTCGCGGTGCGAATCACGGCAAGACTCTCCTCATCAAGCTCCTTGGAAAGAGCCTCGGCATAAGCGATCCAAGCCTGAATCATCTGCTCGCTGGGACGTTCATCAAGCCATCGGCTCAGCAAACGATAGGAAGGAGTTCCATAAGCAATCCCCTCGTCTTCGGACGCCTGAAGCAACGCTGCAAACTCGTTTTGCGATATGCGTGTGTCGGCCCAAGCTAGCCGAACCAATGGCAAAAGACTGAAGGCAGTCATGGCAGCAGCGCCGACACCCAAACGCTCAAGCATCTCTAATACACGCGGATCCTCCACCTTGGCCGCCCGACGCAGCGCCTCTCTTGTATCGTCCTGCTGCGATTGCTCTTGTTCCCGGAGAAAGTCCAACAACTCCTGATCCGGATCCATGAAGAAAGCGTCATGCATGGCCTGACGCTGCTTGTCGATCGATTCACTCATCGGTTTTGGTCTCTTTCTGTGATTCAATCTCAGAGGTGTAACTCGGACGCGGAAGGTATCGAATGCAAAGGCCTAGTAAGATCATCAGACCGCCAACCCAAGTCCACCAACTCGGAGGACGATAGTCTACCTCACCACTGCGTGCTAAGTGAACCCATAGGGGCAAAAGCACCGGCTCCAAAAGTGTTATCAAACTCGCGATATGACTCGGGGTACTGCGAAGCCCCTGCGCAAAAAGCCAGTACGGGGTACCCATCTGCAACGCACCCACGCCAACCAATAGCAACCACATCCTTCCACTTGGAAAATCAACACCCGAACTCCATACCAAAGGGAGCATTACCAATGCCGTCACCATATGGTTGAGTGCGATCAACCAAGCGGAATCAAATCGCCGCAAAGCTCGAAGTGAAAGAATCACTCCTGCATAAAAAACACCACTTGCAAGTGCCAACCAAGGAGACCACCATCGGTCCTTGGGGCTCCCCGACGCATGCGTCAGCTCCATCCCAAGAATAAAAAGCACTCCTGTGATGCAACATCCTAACATCCACCAATCTCGGCTCGTCGTAGGCTCCTTGAACCAAACAACCACCGCGAGCATCACCCAAGCAGGTGCGAGGTTCTGCATCCAAATCGCATTCGCCGGTGGACCACCGACCAAGGCGGTCAGATAGGTCCAATTCATCAAAGCAAAACAAAGACTCATCGGTAGCAATGTCCAAGACCATTCGATCCTGCGAATCAAGGGGACAAGGATCGTTAGGGCAAAGACCGCCCGCCAAAAAGCGATCGCCGCTCCACGATCTTCCAAGGGCCATCGATCAAACTCAGGTGCCCTTGCGAAAAATGCACTCGTGCTCCACAAGACCGCTGCCATCATGCAAAGAAACGGCCCCCAACCCAACTTCAAAAAGGAGTCCCTGAGCTTGCTTGCAAATTTCGTGTCCAAGTTGTCACCTTTCAAGAACCAGTACCATTTCACTGAGTACCAGTAGCCGTCCGCTCAGCGATCCTTAATTTAGCAGATCGACTCCGAGGATTCACAGCAATCTCCACATCGGTCGCCACAAGAGGTTTTTTTGTGAGGCTTTTTAATCGAGGATCTTCACGCATCGCATTCTTCACAAGCCGATCCTCAAGCGAGTGAAAGGATATAACCGCCAAACGACCCGCACTCTGGATCAACTGCCCATCAGGACCTGTCTGTGGTAACGCCAATGTGTCGGGCAACCGCTCCAATCCAGCTTGCACATGCTCAAGCTCTCGATTGACCACGATCCTCAAGGCTTGAAAAGTCCGAGTCGCCGAGTCGACTCGACCATGAACTCGCCCCGGTACTACCCGATGAATTAAATCCGCAAGCTCCTTGGATGTCTCCACAGGCTTGATCCGATTCTGCTCAATAATCGCCCTTGCAATCCTTCGAGAAAAACGCTCCTCGCCAAACTGATAAATCGCATCGGCAATCTGAACCTCACTGTGCCGTTGCAACCACATCGATGCACGGATTCCAACACTCGTATCGAATCGCAAATCCAAAGGTGCATCAACTCGAAAAGAAAAACCACGCTGCGAATCCGAAAGCTGATCACTCGAAAGTCCTAAATCGAGCAAGATCCCATGGACACAAGGAATCGAAAGCCCGTCGAGCAAGCCCGGTAGATTGCAGTAGGATCCACAAGCCAACAATAGCCGACAGCCCGAAGGCAAAACAAGAGATCGACTCGACCAGCCACTGGGCTCTCGATGATCCTCGTCATGACTCGCAGCATGAAACTCCGGATGATCGGAAATGAATCGCTCAAGTGCCTGCGGGTCTCGGTCAATCCCAAGGATCCAGTCGCCCGTTCGCAATCGCTTGGCGATCTCTAATGTGTGCCCACCCCCTCCAAATGTGCCATCGACAATCACCAAAGAACTTCGGTCAGGCGATCGGGGGTTTAAGCCTTCGAGCCAATCAGTGAGGATCGGTTCAAGGAGAACTGGTATATGGATCGAAGGCATTGAAAAGAAAAGGCCGGTCGGGGAAGACACCTAAAAAATCGAAGCTTGCACTCTGAGTTTCCATTCAACGCGCCGTATTGCGTAAGATCCATCCACTTGGGCAACCTCCTCTGCTTAAGAAGTTGACGCCCTGAGCCCGTGGCCGCGAGACTCAGATGCTACCCAAGGAGACCTCTCACATCGCTCCGATGATCCAGGCGTCCCACCTCCCGACCGGCTACGGTCGAGCTTGGGATTGGCCCCTCTACAATAACCGAAACAGAGGTAGATTGAATCCCTATTTTTCGCGAATTCATCGAGTCGACCCACCAAAAAAACCAGCGATTTGCTAGCATTTTTAATAGTAGCCTACCCCAAGGCCGACCCGGACCGACGTGCTCAATTCCCTAACCGTCTATTGGCCATGGACTTAAGCCTCCTAGCCTGGAAAATTCGATCATGGCCCACGCAGCATTAACTTTTCTGTTGTTACTGGCCGCCCTCGTTGCGGCTGTGGCGATCTGGCTCCTGCTCAGGCCAGGCAAATACACCCCCTGGGAACGCCTCCAGTACGGACCGGTCTACCTGATGGCTCGCTACCTATGGCGAGTCGAGATCCTGCAACAAGATCCCACGACCCGTCAGTGGACAACCGCTTCGAGACTCATCGCAGACATCCCTGAACTGATCCAAAATGCAAGCCAACGAAAATCGAAAACCGAGCCTCCAAAACGCGGCACGTGTTGCCATCAAGGTGCTGTGCTTGTTGCCAACCATCGCGCTTCGGTCGACCCTTGCTTTATTCAATTAGCCGCCGGTGATCGAGTGCACTGGATGGTTGCCGGTGAGTATTTCAAAGTACCGATCGTTGGAGCATTGCTCAGAAGTTTTCAATGCATCCCAACGAATCGTGGTGGCGTCGACACAGCCTCGACCAAAAAAGCCATCGAGTTGGCCAAGCAAGGGAGGTTCGTGGGCATGTTCCCAGAGGGACGAATCAACCGCACCGATCAAGCTTGGATCGCCGTGCGACCGGGAGCCGCATTGGTAGCGCTTCGGGCCCGCGTTCCCCTGGTTCCGATGTGGATCGAAGGGGCTCGTATGGGGACATCGGTTTTAAGTCCCTTGTTTATGCCATCCAAAGTCCGAGTGTACCTGGGCACTGCGGATTACTGGGGTATCGAACAACTCGATCTCAACGACGGACGCTCCGATCGACAGATTGCCAACGAATGGATTTGTCGCGTCTTAGGAGACTGCCTGAATCATGCATCGGGCCGGTGCGAAACGATCCAACTTGCAGGCGCTAACTGGCTCGGCAATAGCCAAAACCCAACAGCCTCATCGACCGATCCAGCGATCGACGAATCCTAGGATCTGCTGATCAAGGATCAAAGGTCCAGTCTTCTTGGCCATTTCGGGTAATCATTGCCGCAAGCGTATCGAGCTTGCAACTGTTCGAAACGAACCAAGTTCGACCACAGGCAAACAAAATCATCGCTCCATTTCGATGATGGGATCGTATCTCATTGTCCATCACCCAAGCCTTCGGGTCATTGATCCCACCCGACTGCTCAAAGATGTTGCTGCCGTTGATCCACTCACCATCGGGCCCACCGGTGTCCTCAGCGACCGCTGCGGTGTTGGTCAGCCCATCTCGAATATCCCGAAATTTAAATGGCTGATTGTAGACAAAGACTCCATTGTCGGTGTTGATGCGCGTCGTGATACGCTGACCGTAAAGCCCACCATAGTCAGTCTTGCCCGATTTGCCTTCGACCATCGGAACCGTTGGACAAAGATACGTCGGAACGTTGGTCTTACGCGCTAGGGCATTGACCGGGTGATCAAACGGCTGATCAAAATCGACCAAGCTATGCACATTCTTCTCCTCCATGTAGGGGAGAATCAGGGCCGACCAAGCGAAGTTCTTCAGGAACCTGGGCCCATTGAACGGACGCCACTGCATGCAACCCGGTGGGAGCGTCCTAAGAACTGAATGGTAATTGTGCAGCGCCAAACCGACCTGCCGAAGATTGTTCTGGCACTGAGCCTGCCTTGCCATCTCACGGGCCGCTTGAACAGCAGGCAACAGCAAAGCCGCCAAAATACCGATGATCGATATGACGACGAGCAATTCAACGACAGTAACCCCAAATCGAATCGGATTCAGGGCTCGAAGCTTTCTTTTGATTGCAACACCCACAACCTAAACGAACCAGCGATCCCCCCCCAGAGACATCCTCTGGATCAAGGCAACCGACGAATCGTTAGCGTATCGCAATCCGATGATTTGTCAAAAGTGCGTGCTAGATCACGCCACCATGGGTACGGTATGGACTCATGTGATCGGGTTGATCCATGAACCAAAATCGCTCCCACTCCTGAATCATCGCTCGAAGATTCTCCGAAGTGAAAATCAGCTGCTCAGCGCGTCGTCCGGGCAAAGCCGAATAGATCGGAAGGGCACAGCCAACCATCGGCACAGTGGCCATCATCAACAGCAAGCACATCAACATTCGACGTCGCATCGGTTCTACTCCGTGAACAATTTATCCTTGGGTTTTGCCCCCCGAACTCGACGTTGTTGGATCGTCCTGGGTATCCTCGTCATCCTCCGATGCAGTCTCCAGTTGTCCAGAAGCAACCGCATCTCGGATGGCTTGGGCAAGCGGTGTGTCGCTAATCGCATTGACCCGCTCTTCCATAATCTTTCCAGGCTTGAAGCTGACCACGAATTTCTCGGGTACTTCTACCTGTCTCCCAGTCCGCGGATTTCGTGCCTTCCTTGCCGCCCTCGGGCGAACTTGGAACACTCCAAAATTCCGCAACTCGATCCGACCCTCCTCCACCAGCGTCTGAACAATCGAGTCGAACGTCTTCTGAACGACTTGCTTGATCTGCTGTTGGTTGAGTCCCGTCTCATCGGAAATCGTTTTCACGATCTCTTTCTTTGTCACGACAGAAATCCCCGCGCTCTAAGGCATCCTAAGTCTTTTACTAGTTGGACTTTAATGCCGAAAAGTCTAGGTCGCTCCCGCTTGGCCGTCAAGGTATTCCCAGCCGGGAAGATCCCTGCCGACAGGACAATCCAGATGATCGATATGGGTGGTTTCGGACGCATAACCGGTAAATCTTCACTCCGAAACAAGAACTCGACGTTTTTTTCGACCGCAAAAAACTCGATTAGTTTTTTTGATCGACCTTGAGGCCATTGCATCTGGACTGGAGTTGGCACCCCATTTTTTGCTAAGTACTCTCCAACGGTCGAGTCTTCATTGCCTTTAACTTGCCCCCCATCGTATGTCCCATCGCAAGCAACGGTTCGCTCCCTGGGGGCTTTTACTGCTTCCATGCATCCTCTCTGGATGCATCGATGGACCGTTTTTCCATCTAAAGAAAATCAACCCTTATATCCAACAACAGTGGCAAGCCGACCGCGAAAAAGTCATCGTCTTCTCCGAACGCATCGACGAACTCCGGTTGCTGCGCACCCAAATCGCCTCGATGAGCCCACAGGAACAAACCGAGTGGATCTCCAAACTCGATGAGATTCTCCAATCGGAAACCAGCCCAGAAATCCGTCGCGAAACCGTCCTAACCCTCGAAAAAGTCCAGCAACGCCCCGAAGCCCTTGCAGCACTAACCCCACTCTCAAAAGACAAAAACGAAAAAGTACGCATGGCCCTCGTCGCTGCCCTCCGGCAAAACAAAGACCAACTGGCTACCAACACCCTCATCGCCATGTCGAGCTCCGATCCAAGCAACAACGTCAAACTAAGTGCGACGCGGGCACTCGGCAGCCACCCATCCGAAGAGGTCAAGCTCTTCCTTGGAAGTAAACTTGAAGATCGAAACATCGCCATGCGATTCCAAGCGTCCCAAGCCCTCGGTGAACTCACCGGGAAACGCTACGGCGGTGACATCGATGCTTGGAGACAATACATCGCCGGAGAAGATGTTCCGGAACCAAAAGCCTCCTTGGCGAAATCTCTCGAATCGATGTTCATGATCCGATAAAGCCACTCGGTAACTTGGCTCAGCCCCCCGGCTAGGATACGATTTAGCCAAGGGGATCCCATCATGAAAAACCATTCGCCCTGGCGATGCGAGTCCGACTCGCTTCCGTGGCTCAACCGCTTCGATTCGCTCTCCGAGCAAGCGAACCTTCCAAAGCAAAGATTGCTCGATGTCGCACGATGGGCCCTGCTTTGGGATCGACAAATCTGCTTGGAACTCGTCGGCGACGCTCAGCCCGAATGCCATCTGTCACTCCTGCAGTCCCGCCGACTCGGAACCCAAGAGCCTGGCAAAACACCCTTCTGGGAACATTGCAAACTAGTCGATCTCGCGATCGCACGATTCGGCGAATATTCTCTAAAAGAGAACAATCAGTCCTACAGTGCAATAGCCGAGTGTATCCTGGAACTATTACAATCCGAGACCGACGCATGCATCGAGGAACTCCGCAAACTTGGCCAATCCGAATTCCTACAGACTACTTCCCAACGTGCCAACCCTGAGCCTCTTTTCCTCGACCCCCACAAAAATCGCATCGACTCGGATACAACCACCAAATACTGGGGTCACTGGTACCCAGGCTTAGACAATGACCAAATACCACTCCATGAGCTCATCGCTTCGCTACCAGGAGCAAGCGACATCGATATTCCAGAGATCGTTCGACAACTCGAAAACCCCAGCAGTCCCGTTGCACTCCCCGGTGCCGTGACGCTCGGACGACACGATGTCATTCACATCCTTCTTGGACGCGGTCTGCTCGACCAAGACGAAGCATTCGTCTTGGGCTTCACCATGGGCAACGCTTCGAAATACCGCGATGCCGATGGAGACCTCATGCGAAAGGCTCTCGAACATTGGTACCCGGAACCCTTCCGTATCCTCGGAAACAAACTCCACATCTTCGACCTTGGAGTTCACACCGGACGCTCTATGGGTATCCCAGATATCGCATTAATCCCCATCGAGGAACTCCGCTCCTACAGCGTCGGACAGGCCCGCCGTGAACTGAAAATCAACGCCGATGAACTCAGGAAGATCTACGTCCAAGAAAAAACGCTTAACCCCAAGTCGCTCGAAAGCGGCCGACTGCCTGGCTAAACAACGGAATTGCTATCCGGCCCAGCAATCCACGTAAACTCATCAAGATTGCTGGTTATGATCTCGACCTCTCCAATGCGACGACCAGGAGCGATCGCCAAATATCCAACCTCCGGCCTACTGGCACAAAACTCCAACGCCTGTTCGATGCCCATCACATACAGGCCCGTCGCCAATGCATCAGCCCAAGCTGCCGAGGAGTGGAGGATCGAAACACTCAACGCCCCACGAGCAGGCCACCCAGACCTTGGGTCAATGATGTGACCATAACGCTCCCCCTTGAAATAAAAAAACTGGTTCGCCGGCCCACTGGTACCCAACGATCGATTCTTCAACACCAATGTGCCCAAAATTCGCTCCGACTGCTCCGGATGTCGTACCGCGATTTTCCACCCCGGCTCTGATTGAACCAACAACTGCTTGCCAAAAGCGCTAACGCTACTTTTGCCACCATGGATCGCAAAATCCTCGACCCCTTGGTCTCGCAAGACGCCAACGGCCTGATCGATGGCATACCCCTTACCTATCCCACCCGGATTGACCGCAACGGCTCGTTGGAAACGAACACGCCGAGCGGCAGGATCGATTTCTACATACTCCGAGCCGATCTGCGTGAGCGACTGTGCAATCTGCTCGGATGTTGGCATTCGCCCCTGACGACTCGAAAACCCCCACACCTCCGAAAGCCTAGCGGCGGTCATGTCGAAACAACCTCGGGTCTGCTCGTAAATCTCACAACCGATTTTGAGCATATCCAAGGTAGGTAACGAGACATCCACCCAAGTCTCTAGTCCCCTGGCATTCAAGCGACTCAAGTCGCTCGTTGCGATGTAGATACTCAGGAGTTGCTCGAGCCACTCGATCAACTCCAAGGCTTCGACGGCCGCCTGGGGGCCTTGCTCAGGTCGACCCGGATGCAGCAGCACATCGAACTGACAAGCCATCGCGCGACGGGAAAACTCTAACCAAATCGGATCTGTTCGCTGCATTGCTTACCCCTCTTAGCGAACAGGGCGGTTTTGATTCCCATTTCGTCGACTGCGATCCCGCAAAAGCCTCCGAAACTCCTTCGGGTCGGCCATGTCGATCTCATCGCGCACCTCCCGCCTTAGACGCTCATAAGCGTCGAGCGTACGCGTGTTGCTATTTACCCCCTCAGGAATCATCCAACTCGAAATCACAAACAACTGATCCGTCGGATCAACCGTCTCCAGTAGTCGCTTGGGAAACTCGGACAACCTACTTGCCAAATCTGCAACCAAAGCGTCTTGGTTATCCAAACGAAACCCCTCCTCGATCGGCCTGATGGAATACAAAGCCATCAATGCTGACTTGGCATCGGTCTCACGGCGTAAGAAGGGCATGTTGGTGACAATTGATGGCAAGAGCATGGTGTTGCTCCATTCTTCCAAAGCCTCCGAATCCGATCCTTGCAAATCCGCTGAGTAGAAAATCGCAGCTCGGAAAGCCAACTGCTGTTGCATCATCCCAATCTTGGCCGTCATATTCAACTCAGGCAGCAACTGCCGCTTGCTCGTTGGCAGAGAATCAAAGACCATTCCAACCATCTTTGCTGTGAGATTGAGTTCCTGTGGGCTGGGCTGCGTATTGATCTGCGTTTGAATCGCCTCCAATCGCTGCCGGACATCCGGGGGATACTTGCCGAGCAACTCCCTAGCACTGCTGAGTTTGGCTGTCTGCACCGTATTGAGCCCGCGAACCCAAGTCACTCTCTCAGTAGACGAAACAGGTACCGGCGGAATAATCGCATCCCGATAGTGCTCTTGAAGATATCCGATGAGCTTTTGATCCTTGGCTAGTTCCTGCAATATTTGCAACTCATCAATATCATGCAACCCCGGAAGGTTCGACGCCAAGTCCAATGCCCCAAGCTCACGTGAGGTCCGGTATGCCGATGCAGAAATCCCAATGAGTGAAATATCAAAAGCGATACGGCTAGTGGAACAAGTGCATACGGAAAAGTGAACCATCGTCGGCTCCAATCAACCGACGATTGAACCTGTGCGGACTGCTTAGAATCCACCGCATCCCTTGTCCCAGAACGCTTGATATCCGCAATCACCATTTCAATGGTTGTCTGCGTAAAATTCTTGCTATGCGGCGTCTCGGGCAGTTCATCGAGAAGGTCATAGGCTTTGCGCAACTCAGCTAAACGAGTGCGCAGGAATTCGTCTTCCACCAGTCGTTGCTCGAGCGCAGCAGACTCCTGGGGCGTCAATTCACCGTCAAGATAAGCCGTCAACTCTTCGTCGATCGCGTCGCTTTCGCGGTCGCTCATACTCGTTTGCCGAAACCTTCTGCATCAAAAAGGATCATTGCCGTCACCAGAATCACCCTCATCAGGTGATTCGCTACCAGGAACAAGCCCCTCATGCAAATAGGGCTCAAGCAGATTCTTGAGGTTCACACGGGCACGCATCAATAACGACTTGACTGCTTGCACCGTCAACCCCATCGTCTCTCCAATCTCCTGGTAACTCATCCCCTCGAACTTGCTGAGCAAGATCGCCGTCCGCTGGCGTTCCCCCAAAGCCTCCAAGGCAACCATTATAACCCGGGATCGCTCCTGGTGATCCATATTTCGCGTTGGTTGGTATCCGCTTGGAGAAACAGCGATATTTTCTAGCAATAAACCAGAAGTCGAACCATTTTCAGCCTTCGACAACTGGTACTCACGACGAACCGACACGTCTCGAACATGATTCGAAGCGACATTGTGCGCGATTCGGTAAAGCCAAGTCGAAAATTTTGCCGTCGGAACGTACGACTTCCTCGACTTGTAAATCCGCATGAAAACCTCTTGGGCCAAATCCTCGGCCAAGTCCGCACTCCGTGTCCAGCCGCTCATAAACCGTATGATCTTGCGTTGAAATCGATCTACCAAAAACTCAAACGCCACCGCATCATCCTCTTTGACTCGCAACATCAAGGCGACATCGGGATCTTTGATCGGATCACTCGCCGCTTCGTGGCTCGATCCAGTGGATTCAGTTGGGTTGGAATTTGACACGCTCGTACCGTTGCCTTACAGATACTTGAAAAGTTTGAACCCAACTCATCGCAACAAGTTTCGGGTCCGCTAAATCCCTTCAGCCACTTTATCTTATCACCCCCAACATACGCCGTGGGTGAGACACAAAACAGAATCCAGGTTCAAACCCAGCTTAACTAAAGAACTCCTCAAAGCGAAAGGCAAACAACAGTCCATTAAGCATTTGGTATCCATCAGAAAAACCACCAAAACGAGGCTGCCGGACACCCTTACGGCCCTTTCATGAAAGCTCGCTAAACAATGGCAAAAATCTACGCAAAATCGAAAAATCGGTTAACTGAGTTGTTAAAACCTCAAACAGACAGCCAGCATTCGATGACTCATTACGACGGTCTGCCGGCATATGCTCTACAGCCGTTGTAATGACCAACCCCAAAGCACCTCCGGGAAGAACCCACTGGGGACATGTCGCCTGGGGACTGTTGGGAGTGTGCCACTCTTGCTCGAGCTTGCCGTCCTCTAAACCAACCTGGATCGTTCGACCAAATGCAGCAGAGTCCGGATTGTAAAGCGAGATAATCAAACTCTTGCCGTCTAGTGTCATCGTCATTCCATCGGGAAATCCAACTTGATCCGATAAATCCAAAGCCACTCTTGGTGTATCGATTCGGCCCCCTTCAATATCCAATCGATAAGCCACAACCTTGCGAGTCGGTGTATCGATATCCAACAGATCCACGGCTCCATCATCACGTGGCAAAACAACTTTACCATTGCTACAGATCTGATCGTCCCGAAGCTGAATCAACTTCCGATCGCTTCGACGCCATAAATACAAACCAGCCTTCTTGGTCTTGAACTCCAAGTCCTTGGTACCGAATATCAGATTCCCATCCCAAACCAAACCATCGTTGATGATCGTGCCCGAGACGTTCGAATCCACGCCTTGGATAAATGGCTCCCAAGCACCCGTCGAAGGATTAAAAATCCCAACGCTACGCTCGCAACCAACGACGAAATTACCTCGGTCGGTCGGAAACGCAAACCCAGGTCGGCCTGGCAAATCAAACGACTGATTGCTCGATGTCCTAAAGTCGTAGATGTTCAGCGATCCATGAGTAGCCCCAGCACCGTGCTGAATAGCTACCCAAGAAAACCTGTCGGCATCGATTGGATAAGGCCCCTCGGGAAGAAACCGAAGGGCATCGCTGCCGGGATCCAACAGCAAACTGGCTTGTCGGACGCTCACGCTTGCTCCTTGTCAAACGCAGAATCAAACGCGCGATTGCTCGGCGAAAAATCCATCTTCTTGACAAATGCCGCCGCTTCGCGTGCACCGAACTCGCGATCCATTCCACTGTCTTCCCACTCGACACTCAGCGGTCCATTGTAACCGACTCGATTGAGCTCTCGAATGATCTCCTCAAAGTTCACACCACCTCGACCTGGACTTCGGAAGTCCCAACCGCGTCGAGCATCCCCGAAATTGATATGGCTTGAAAGGATCCCTGACTTGCCATTGAGCGTCACCTTCGCATCCTTGATATGCACGTGATAGATCCGGTCAGGAAACTCTCGGATGAACTCCACGGGATCAACGCCTTGCCAAATCAAATGGCTCGGATCGAAATTGAATCCAAACTCAGGCCGATGCTTGAGCGCCTCCAAAGCCATCTTTGCTGAATAGATGTCGAACGCAATCTCGGTCGGATGCACCTCCAACGCGAATCGAACACCACAAGCCTTGAACTCATCGAGAATCGGATTGAACCGATCCGCAAACAGCTTGAACCCATCGTCGATCATCGATTGAGGAACCGGAGGGAACGAATAGTTCAAGTGCCAAATACTAGATCCGGTAAAACCATTGACGACCTTGACACCAAATTTCTTCGCCGCGTGCGCTGTCTTCTTGAGCTCATCCGAAGCACGCTGATTGACCCCCGATGGATTGCCATCGCCCCAAACATAAGGTGGCAAAATCGCCTTGTGTCGACCATCGATCGGATCGCATACAGCCTGGCCCACCAAGTGAGCACTGATCGCATGGCATTGCAATCCAATCTTATCAAGCAGGTCTCGCTTGGCTTTGCAATAACCCGCGTCCGAATGCGCCTTGTCCACCTCGAAATGATCGCCCCAGCATGCAAGCTCAATCCCATCGTATCCCGCATCCTTGGTAAACTGTGCCATCTTGGTCAACGGTAAATCAGCCCACTGGCCAGTAAACAAAGTCACAGGACGAGTCATCTTTCAAGCTCTCCAAATTTCCTAAGGGATCAATGAACAAAAAAATAGCGGATTCCGCTCGATAAGATACCATGCAAAGACACGATGCAACAGACTTTTGGATAGAATTGGTGTCGTTAATTTCCTGATCCAATTGCTCTCAAATCCTTCCCCCGCAGCGATGAATCCGACACCCCCGACAACCCGACGATCGCGATC
>JBJSXX010000009.1:0-3189 GCA_046086605.1 Pirellula sp.
CATAAGCGATAAGCGATAAGTCATAAGCGGTAAGCCTTACCCCTTACTCCTTACTCCTTTCTCCTTACTCCTTACTCCTTACTCCTTACTCCTTACTCCTTACCCCCCACCACTCCAACGCGATAAATCATGATGAAACGACTCAAAGCTGGCGGAGGCTGGCAAGCCGTTCGGTATACGTTCCGCAAAGGATTTGAATCCGGCGGGATTTGGAAGATGTATAAGGCATTGCGGTCGCGAAACGCGTGCAAAACTTGCGCATTGGGGATGGGAGGCCAGCATGGCGGGATGGTCAACGAGCACGGTTCGTTCCCCGAGGTTTGCAAGAAATCCTTGCAAGCCATGGCCGCCGACATGCAACCGCCGATCACGGCTGATTTTTGGCCCAAGTTCACGATCCCACAAATGAGTCGCTGGACACCGCGTCAGCTCGAGACCAGCGGTCGACTGATCCAACCGGTGCTCTACGAGCAGGGCAAAGCCAATTACCGAACGATCACTTGGAAGGAGGCCTTTGAGCGCATCAGCGACAAGCTCAAAGGGCTCAAGGCCGAGGAGACTTTTTGGTATTTCAGTGGCCGGTCGAGCAACGAAGCCGGATTTTTGTTGCAACTCTTTGCTCGCGTTTATGGCACCAACAACGTCAACAACTGCAGTTACTATTGCCATCAAGCCAGTGGTGTTGGATTGCAAACGACGCTCGGAACCAGCACGGCCACGGTAGTTCTCGAGGATCTCGATAAGTGCGACACGGTGTTCATCATCGGAGGCAATCCGCCTAGCAATCATCCTCGTTTGATGACCAGTTTGATGCATCTGCGAAGGCGTGGTGGGAAGATCGTCGTGATCAATCCGGTCAAGGAACTCGGGCTGATCAAATTCAAGGTGCCTAGCGATCCGATCAGCATGGTCTTTGGGACCAAGATCGCCACCCATTATGTGCAGCCTCATATCGGGGGGGATTTAGCGCTCTTGACTGGGATTGCCAAGGCGACCGTCGAGCGAGGGGGACACGATCAAGCGTATGTTCGCGAGCACACCAACGGATCGCAAGAGTTTCTTGCGGAACTTGCAGCAAGGCCATGGGAGGAGATCGTTGCCAAGAGCGGAATCGATGAGGCGACCATCCGGCAGCTTGCCGATGTGTACTGCGCCAGCCAGGGATCCATTTTTTCTTGGACGATGGGAATCACCCATCATACGCATGGCGTGCAAAATGTTCAGTCGATCGTCAACTTGGCATTGCTCAGGGGGATGATTGGCCGCGAGGGGGCAGGGGTCATGCCTATCCGAGGGCATTCGAATGTCCAAGGGATTGGATCCGTTGGGGTGACGCCCAAGCTCAAGGATGAGATCTTTGAGAATTTGAAAACCAAGTTCGGGGTTGAGTTACCGACGAGTCCTGGACGCGATACGCTTGACTGCATGGAGGCGGCCCATCGAGGGGAGCTCAAGTTCGGTTTTTGTTTAGGTGGCAATCTGTATGGATCGAATCCTGATGCACAGTTTGCAGACGAGGCGCTTCGGAATTTAGACATGCTTGTGATGTTGAATACCACGCTTAACACGGGGCATGCCAATGGGTTAGCCAAAGAGACGATTGTATTGCCGGTATTGGCAAGAGACGAAGAGCCCGAGCCGACCACTCAGGAGTCGATGTTCAATTACGTCAGGCTCAGCGATGGGGGGCCCAAGCGACTGCCGGGTCCTCGTAGTGAGGTGCATGTCATCGCTCAAATTGCCAAAATGACGTTAGGGAAATCCGAGGCTCTCGATTGGGAGCAGATGGAGCAGACCAACACGATCCGTCATTGGATATCCAAGGTGGTGCCAGGATACGAGGAGATCGAGCAGATTGCACAGACCAAGCAGGAGTTTCAAGTTGGCGGTCGGACTTATCACAAGGCCAGGTTCAACACCAAGGATGGACGAGCGCAACTAGTGGTTCATGAGTTACCGGAGATCACGCCGCTGGCGGCCAATCAGCTCCGGCTTATGACCGTCCGCAGCGAGGGTCAGTTCAACACGGTGGTCTACGAGGACTACGATTTGTATCGGCATCAGGAGCGACGCGATGTGATCCTGATGCATCCGGAGGATTTAGCCAGGATGGGGCTTGAGCATGACCAGTTAGTCACCGTGACGAGTTCGACGGGGTCGATGCATCGGATTTTGGCAAGGGGGTATGAGGACATACGATCGGGAAGTGCGCTGATGTATTATCCCGAGTCGAACGTCCTAGTGCCTCGGGTCGTAGATCCCAAGAGTCGCACGCCGATGTTCAAGAACATCATTGTCACGATCACCAAGGAATAACGTTCAACGGCTGTCCTCAGCCGTTTACGGGTTAAAAAATCACACCAACGAAAGCCATCATCGAGATGTCGACAGAGCCAGTTTGGAAGCAGCAGAAGCGGGTGCCTCGCATATTGATTGTCGACGACGACATCGAGATAGCGGCACCTGTAAAATTTGCGATGGAGAAGTTAGGTTATGAGGTGGTACACATGCCTGATGGTCAAGCGGGGATAACCAAGTTAGAGAGTTACCAACCGGACTTGATGGTATTGGACATGATGATGCCCAGGCAGAGTGGCTTTTTGGTTTTGGAGCATTTGCGTAAGACGCAGCGGAATCAGATACGGGTGATCATGGTCACGGGCAATGAGGGAGAGCGACATCAAGCTTACGCGCGGATGCTTGGGGTCGACGAGTATTTGCACAAGCCGTTTTCGATGGACGAGTTAGTGGGTCATGTCAAGCGGTTGTTGGACGAGCCGTTTGCCGACGGCCCAACCGAAGCGACCTAGCCAAAGCCCCGTCAAGCCCATAAAATCACTTCGGAAATTTCCCTCTTCAAACTTTTCCCTTCTTCCTTCCAATTCGGGGTGTAGCTCAGCCTGGCTAGAGCGCTACGTTCGGGACGTAGAGGCCGGAGGTTCGAATCCTCTCACCCCGATTTTTCACAAACAGCCTTTTCGCCAAACGGCGAAAAGGCTGTTTGTGAAAAATAGAGAGTTGAGGGGAGAAAGTAGAGAGTAGAAAAGCCAAAAGCCATGGGTCTCATCTTGGACTTGGTGAGTCCAACACTCTAGTTCTGCTTTCTCCTCTCAACTCGGTCTACTCTCTACTTTCTACTCTCAACTCTCTGATTTTCGTCTAACTGTCCAGTCGCCTTGAGGCGACTGG
>JBJSXX010000010.1:0-48554 GCA_046086605.1 Pirellula sp.
ACTCGGATGGCTTCAACAGGTCGCAGACCCGATTGGGTTTGGATCGGTGTACCTGCAACAAGGCAGGATATGAGATTCCTCAGGGGAGGGTATTTGTACAAGAAGTCTGTAACTGCATAGGTGACTACCGGCGCGACATAGGATACCGAGGTGTCCTCGTAGTAAGAATAGTCCATGTATTTTTCACCGGAAACGTATAGCTCTTCGTACTGATTCCACCATTCCCACCAAGGTTGAGCCTCATCTCCGAGTTTCTGATTGGTGGTCGCTCGCAAAACCGTAGCAAGTCTTCTTTGCAAATCGCGGATATCTTGATTTGCCCGATCCACAGTGGATTGCGTATCTTTGGCCAAACGAAGGCTTTCCTTCTTCGAAATCGCGTTTGCAACTTGGTTGTCTGGGTATTTGGCCCAGAAAACGACCGTAGGATGATTGTTCAAGGATGTTCGGGGTGCTACACCGACCCCAACGCGGTTTCCATCTGCTATTCCGCCCGAAAATCGCCTTTGAAACTGATCGACGTCGTACTTCCGTCTCATCTCACGTGTCTTGACGATCTGTGATTTTATCAGCCCGTTTCCGTAGAAAGTGTTTTGATGGTTCATTTGGAATTCGCCGGACATCAGGTCTAAGAGATCTGGAACGAACCATTCGTAGGGGTATTTCCTTAGGCCTTTGATCGAGGCCAGTCCGACTTCATTACTAGGATCTGCAAGAGCCAAACTGGTGAGCAAGAAACATGCCTCTGCGGTTTGGAAACGTTCGACGGCACCAATCAAATGCAATGCAGCGTCCGAACTTACATTTCCTATCGCGAGACCTAAAGCCGGGAGGATACCAGGATCATTTGCATCCTTGAGCTGCTGGATTCCTTTGAGGCGTTTTTTTGGGTCTTTGCTCTCGATCAACAAAACCAACTCTCGAACTTTAGGCACCCATTGTTTCAACGATTCGAAGTCTTGTTTCGTTTTATTCTCAATTGCTACTTGCTCCTCAGGACTTAGCCATTGGTTATCATACAAAACATAGCCTAATGATTTGCGACACTCGACATCAGTTGGATTCCGCTCGAGAACCCCAAACCAGTGGGCGCGCGATTGGAGCTCCAAGTTGTGCTGTCGGCACCATCGTGCAAGTTTTCGATGCCCTTCGAGATCTAATGGTTCGCTTCCACGTTCCTTTAGGTATCTTGCCGTGTCTGAACTCAACACGTCAGGGGTTAGATCGCTCACGGGTATCCATTGATGAGCAATCTGTAGGTGTCCTGAGTGCCACCTCATGGATTCGATTGCATCAAGAGCTACACTGCTTACAGGTTGATCCTGTGGCTCCAAAAACCAGGTTGAGAACTCTTTGTCGCGTTCGACCGGGCTGCCTTCGGACTCCGCCTCGAGGATTGATTGAAGCGGATTTTTCGATTGAGCTTTTTCGAGTTGGGTATTCGAATCCTGAGCAAATCCTGGAGCCCATACAGACAGGATTGCAAAAATCCGTGCCAACGAAGACGTCGACCAACCACTCCAAGCATGCGTACTGAACCGAACCATGGTCAACATACACCTCGCGGATTTGATGGATTTAGCGGTGAAAGAAACGTGGATCGAACACTGCGATTTAGCCCGTCAGATTCCATCGACGATAAGATTCTACAACAGCCGAGGTCAGTGTTTCCAATCGAAAGGAAAAATCCGAGGAGATTTCTTGGGTGTTTTATAAATCCAGCTTTCGTCTGCACTATTGATATCGTCTTTCCAAGAGCCTAGATTAGCAGGTCTGACGAATTCTTCTTGCAAAGCTAAACAGATCATGCCTCCTACTTACTTTAAGATTGCTCTTCTTGGGGCCTTCTCCGTACTCTCGCTCCTTTTGGTTGGAAAATTACAAGCAGATGACAATCCAGATTCTCAATCCACCGACCATGATTTCTTAGCGTCCATCGAAAAAATCTACCAGGATTACTCCTCGTTCGTGGAAAAACGCAAGCAGATTTTGGCCGACTACGAAAATGTTTTGCTGTTACTTAAAGATACCGAAGGTGATATGCAAAACATTCAAGTCGAAGGAGTTAGGCAGCATTTCATGGCGATCGATTCGACACTGAAATCCTACTTGTACGAGTCCGCCGCGATCGATTTCATCGGTCGAACCAACTCAATCGCGGAGAAATACGCTGCTGAAAATAGGGGCAGTCCGATGAAGGGAAGACGCGTTGCGGAAAGACAAGTCCGTTCGATACTTAACCAAAAGGCTAAGGCGGAGTTGGAAACGGCCCGCCATATGGTCGAGCTCCAACAACTCAGTACCGCACAGCGGGCCGTCGTTCAGCGACGCATTGAAACGATCCAAAAAGGACAGGCTCTCCAACAAGAATGGATGCAGTGGCACGCCGATTGGAGCAAGTTCATGGATCGCTACTGGCCCCACTCCGACCCCGAACGACGATTCACCAATGCCGAAGTCCAAGCTCGCTTGGATGCACTTGCCAAAGCCGACCCTCAAGACTTCGCGGCCATGATCACCTCTGCCCTCTTGCTCCAACGCATCGGCAAGCATCAGCAAGCACTCGAAATGATCGATAACTCTCTGGTCACCAAACATACCTTGGAAACCACCTCGCAACTGGCCAAAGTGTCCATCCTTTTGTCGCTTAGGAAAAACAAAGAAGCCAAGGCACTGCAGCTTGCAATCACCAAAGCTCAAGCGGCAGTTCCCCAAGCCCAGCAGCACCCGATCGATCGCTGGCTTAAAGCCCGTATCGCCGCGTCGCAGAAACAGTACTCGCAAGCCGAAGTCGAATGGAAGGCTCTGGTAAATCACAAACCGATGGAACTCGAAGCTCGACGCGCTCTGGCGATGCTCTCGTTTGTTCGCGCAGAAAAATCACCCAGCGAAGGCAAACGTGCCTTGAAAGAGGCCCAGTTGGCTATGGATCTTGAACCCCGCCCCGATTGGTTCTCGCACTTTGTCCTGGGGGCCGCAATGCATGCGGCCGACCAAGGAGCTAAGGCCAGGGAAGTGCTTTCAGAAGCCGCCAAAACTGCGACCGCAGAGAACCTTCAACTCTGCAATCGCTTAACAAAACACATCGAAGACGGCGAACCTTTCGAGTGGGACTTTATCCTCGCCGGAAGCTTACTGCAGGACAAGTAGCCAGCTTGAGTGGTTCGCTATTTCTTAGCCGGTAGGATCACTCGGCCAGGAACGCCAAGATCCAATCGGTAGACAGCGCCTGGTTTCCCATCTGGGTTGATCGCTCCGGTTACAAACAACTGATCATGCTTAGGGCCACCAAAGGCAACGTTGCTCGTGAGTTGATTTCCTACACGATATGACCTGAGCAATTTCCCAGTTGGATCGAGCACTTGCACCTGCCCCATCCCATAGTGGGCCACATAGAGATTTCCTTTTGCATCGGAGCACATGCCGTCGGGTTGATTGTCCTCCCATTTGCCACTTGCGTTCTTTGGCAAATCAGCAAAGACTTTCATCGGCCCGACTTTGCCTTGTGCTAAAACCGGATACTCGAGCACACGATTGAACTGGCTCTCACCAACCAGCAATCGTTTACCATCTTGAGTCAGCACAATCCCGTTTGGAAATGCCAAACCAGAAGCGACCAGATGCGTCTTACCGGCTGCATCCACATAGTGAATCGTGCCGATGAGTTTATCCTTACCCGAGTCCCCTGGATCGGTGAAATAGAAACCGCCCTGCGGATCAGGCGTCAGGTCATTCGGCCCACGAAGAGGCTTTCCGTCGCACTCCTTAGACGCATGTTCCAACGGCTTGCCATCTCGATCCAGATGCAAGACTGCATGCTGGCTAGCATCGCAAACCAAATGGGTACCATCGGCCAAAACCTTGTGCCCGTTGGGAGCTCCCGTCACTGCAAAGTCCTTGTGCGCTCCATCAAGTTGAAATTGCGTTAGGGTCTTATCCCAAGAGATATAACCCTTACCGTCGTGATCAAACACGACACCTTCGCAGTAACTAGGGACCTCGAAAAGTTTCACCGCAGTGATCTTATCGACGCTGGGTAAGTCTTGTGCATTTGCCCCTTGAGGGGCCGTTGTCCGGGAGATGATCAAAGCGAGTAAGCCAAGAATCAAAGAGAAGGTCGATCGCATCATCGCAGTACCTTAACGAAGAGGAAATGAAAACGAAACTCAAAAACGAACCGTCATCCTATACGACAAAAGGAGCAATGCAAGAATGTCGCACCTAGGACTAAATTCGACTTTATGGTCAGAAAAGTTACGATTCGAGGGGTTGCCCAAGCGTAAAATCTAGGTGGAACATGTCACTTCGATTCGATCCTCTTGCGACTCAAAATGGTGCAAACATGGCTTGGTCAATCAACAAAGCGGTCTTGGTTCCCTACGACTTTTCAACCCATTCGAGGGTGGCCGTCGACAAAGCATTGTCGATTGCCGATTCCCCGTCGCAGGTGCATATTCTTCACGTCCTGCCAACCTTCATCCCATTGGCACCCGAAGGTTTCCCGGTAGAGGCGATCGATGACCAAGTCCGCTTGGAGTACACCCAAAAAGCGCTCGATGAAGAGTTCGCGGATCCGCGATATGCTCAGTGCGCCAAAGAAGTCCTGATCGGTGATCCAGGGTCGACTTGCGTCGATAGGGCCAAGAGCATCGGTGCCGATCTGATTGTAATACCCTCGCATGGCCGCAGCGGCATCACGAGGCTCGTGCTCGGTAGCGTGGCCGAGCGAGTCGTACGGTTCGCCCACGTGCCCGTGCTGGTGCTCAAGATCACGGATTGATTGATCCGATCGATTCGTCGACACGTCTTCGGCTATGGTGGTAACCATAGCATGCGTAAACCAGCAATCCGATCAGGCACCAGATGCCAAATCGGATCCAATTGGCGGCCCCGAGTCCGGCGATCAAATAGAGATTGACCACCACGCCCAAAACAGGAATGGCCGACCATCGGTAGCGAACCGTAGCGGCACTAAGCCCCAGAAACACAAGCAGAAAAATCGCGTAGGGAATTCGATCGTAGTGAAACTGCCCCTCGGGCATCCAATTCCCATCGAGTTGATGGCTCTCTGGCAGTTTTCTTAGCAGTCCGCAGTAGATCACGAAACAAATTGGCAAAATAATCTCGCCTGGAAATCGAGGGACTCGAAATCCACTGGATTGTCCACGGAAAGAATCCGACACCAAGATCCCTGCGCACACGAGCATGAAGGCAAACAACGTGCCGATGGAAGCCAAGTCAGTGACGAACTGAGAATTGAATAGTACCGTTGGCAAGGCGACCATCAGTCCAGTGATGATCGACGAAAAGGCCGGGGTTTTAAAGCGTGGATGAACCCTCGCAAATGCTTTCGGTAGCAACCCATCGCGAGCCATGCTCATGAAGATGCGAGGCTGACCAAGTTGAAAGACCAGGAAGACACTCGTCGTGGCAATCACGGCGCTTACGGAGATGATTCCAACCAACGAAGGAAGCCCTACTTTTTCGAAAACATACGCCAACGGATCGTCGACATTGAGTTCCTTGTAGCTGACCATGCCTGTGAGAGTGAACGAAAGAACGATGTAGATGATCGTGCATAGAAGGAGCGTCAGAAGCGTTGCACGCGGGATATCTCTCTGAGCGTTCTTGCATTCCTCGGCGGTCGTTGAGATCGCATCGAATCCAATGTAAGCGAAAAAGACCCCTGCGATCCCTTTAAAAACTCCATCAAGGCCATTGGGTGCAAATGGGCGCCAGTTGCTCGGCTTGATGTAAAAGAAACCGATGAGAACCACCATCACCACCACGGCCATCTTCAGTAACACCATCAAATTACTGACCCGCTTGGATTCCTGAATACCTACGATGACCAAACCTGTAATCAGGACGTTGATCAAGATCGCTGGAAGATCCACGATCAGTTTCAAGCCACCGATACTCGGTGCGGTATTCCAAGCCTGAATGTGTCGTTGAAGCTCATCGCTTATCGGTTCTCCTGCGGCCTGGACCGCAGCGAGCTTGGCCGGGGCGTGAGAGCAACTGTAGTAGTCTTGCACGAGCCACTGCGGAATCTGAAAATGCAATCCGATACTAGCCAGCCATCCTTGCATCCCTTCGAGAATGTTCATAAAGTAGCTCGACCAAGCGAACGCTAGGACGCTGTTGCCGATCGCATACTCCATGAGCAAATTCCAGCCGATCATCCAAGCCGTCAATTCTCCGAAGGCGACGAAGGCATAGGTGTAAGCACTGCCACTGACCGGGACGCTCGAGGCAAACTGCGCGTAGCACAAGGCTGAGAACAGGCAAGCCACAGCGGTGATGACAAACAGCAGCGAGATTGCCGGCCCGCCATCAAAGGACGCTTTGCCAATCGTGGTAAAAGCCCCAGCCCCAATGACTGCTGCGATGCCAAAACACGTAAGATCAAAAAGCGTAAGACTGCGAACAAGAGACTGGGAACTTTCTGACTCCATCTCTCGATCGATTTGCGACAGTGTTTTACGCTTGAGCAGGCGTGCTTTGATCGATTCCCAAGACATAATGAAGACTTTCGCACAGGATCGAGTTGCCCAATGTTGGCGATCGGACGATCCGGGATGATTGGCGACTCGATTAATTTGCCGAATATCGTAACGGTTCTCTTGCTAGGTAGGACTACGCGAGAGGACATTTTGCGGGTAAATTTATCCCTTTCTTTAGGCCATCAAAAGAGCAACTTGGCCACTGCATTTATTGAAACCACCGAGAATCATGAAAACAGACGAACTGCGCGAAAAGTATCTAGCATTCTTCCAGTCCAAGGGACACCATCGTCAAGCCAGTGACGTGCTCGTGCCAACTTGGGACCCCTCCGTACTTTTCACGCCAGCGGGGATGAACCAGTTCAAAGACCATTTCTTGGGTAAGGTCAAGCTCGAATTCACCCGCGCGACCACATGCCAAAAGTGTTTGCGAACCGGTGATATCGACAACGTCGGTCGAACCGCCTATCACCACACGTTCTTCGAGATGCTCGGCAACTTCAGCTTTGGCGATTATTTTAAATCCGAAGCTATCGAGTGGGCATGGGAACTTCTGACCGACAAGAAATGGTTTGGGATCGACCCAGATCGATTGACCATCACTGTCTACAAAGACGACGATGAAGCGGCCAAGATTTGGAACGAGAAGATCGGACTACCGATGAGTCGTATTTCGAGGATGGACGAAGCCGATAACTTTTGGCCAGCGAGCGCTCCGAGCCAAGGTCCAGACGGTGTGTGCGGTCCATGCTCGGAAATCTACTACACCCTCGATGGTGGTAAGAACGTTGAGATTTGGAATTTGGTTTTCACTCAATTCAATCGAGTGGGCAACCCACCGGATAATCTACGACCACTTCCTAGCAAGAATATCGATACAGGGATGGGGCTCGAACGTGCCGCGAGTGTGTTGCAAGGGGTTCCAACCAATTTTCATATCGACATCTTATACCCGATCGTGCAAGCGGCCGCCGAGGTTTGCGGAACCAAGTACGCTTACGAAACCGATGACGGTCGACGCCTTCGAAGAATCACCGATCACGTCCGGGCTTGCACCTTCGCAATCCATGAAAACGTTTATCCAGGCCCGAAAAAGGCTCGGTATGTCATCAAGCGATTGCTACGACGCGCCGTTTTGGATGGACACCAAATGGGGATGCGCGAACCATTCCTCCATCAATTGGTGCCCGTGGTCGCTCAGATGATGAAGAATTCGTATCCTGAGCTTTCCGAAACCATCGATCGCGTTTCGGGAGTCATGAAGAAAGAGGAATCCGACTTTTTCTCAACGATCGGCTCAGGCCTCGATCGCATCGACCGACTCTTTAGCGACATGGGTGGTAAAGGGAGCACGATGGTCGATGGAGCAGAAGCGGCTACCTTGTACCAAACCCACGGTGTGCCACCTGAATTGTTTCAACAAATCGCCGCCGAACGAGGTTACTCCTTCGACTGGGATGGTTATCGCGAGGCGATGCTCAAACACGGAGACATCAGCGGTGGGGGTACGATCGAGCTGTTCGAAACCGGACCGATCGAGACCCTCAAGGAAGCTCTGCATGAGTCGGAGTTCCTAGGTTATGTATCCACACAATCCCCTGCACAAGTCAAAGGGGTCATCGTTGGCAAACCCAAAGACGATCGGCTTGTGAGCACCGTCACGGCCGAGACCCAAGGCGATATGCTCCGAGTCGTGCTCGATCAATCTCCATTCTATGGTGAAAGCGGTGGACAAGTTGGCGATACCGGTAAACTTCAAACACCAAGCGGCAGTTTCGAAGTGACCGATACCCAAAAAAGTGGCGACCTGATTGTCCACTATGGTCGGATGCTCTCCGGGGCGATCAAGGAGGGGGAGACCGTAAAGGCTCTTGTCGACGAGAATCGACGCAATGCGATCCGCCGCGCCCACTCGGCAACCCATATCCTCCATCATGCCCTGCAGACCAAACTCGGCAAACATGCTCAGCAACAAGGTAGCAAGGTGGATGCGGATTGGTTGCGATTCGATTTTAGCCACCAAGACTCCATTTCCGATGAGGACTTGAAGGAAATCGAAAGGATCGCCAACGCACGAATCTCGCAGGCTGCGACGATCAAGTGGGAGACTGTCCCGCTGGCCCAAGCTCGGGAACTCGGAGCGATGATGCTGTTTGGTGAGAAGTACCCGGACCCAGTGCGCATGGTCTCGATGGGTGATTTTTCCCGCGAACTTTGCGGTGGAACCCACGCAAGCAACACTGCGGAAATCGGAACGATTGAACTGCTAGCCGACGAGAGTGTCTCCTCCGGCGTCCGACGCATCACGGCCCTGACCGGTTCGAACGCTCTGGATCACAGGCACAAGATTGAAGCTCAAGCGGCAACTGCAGCCGAAAAGCTAGGCTGCGGCATCGATCAACTAGGCAATCGAGCTGTCGAGCTCATCACGGCGATTCGCAAGTTGAAAAAGATCGCCACATCGGCAGGAGGGGGCGAAGCACCTCCGGCGAAAATCGGCGGTCAAGTCAAATCTGCATTGGGTAAGCCCCCTTATCTGGAAACTCGCAGTGCGCTCAAGCAGGCGGCTCGGGCTCTGAATGTGTCGCTGGATGAAGTCAGCGGACGCATTGAAACGTTGCTCAACGAAGAAAAGCAACTTCATGAGCAACTTTCTCAGCTCACCAGCGCAAGCGGCTTTGATGTCGATCAGCTTGTGGCCAACGCTCAGAGTGTCGGACCAACATCACTGATCGTCGCCAAGGTGCCCAATGCCAATCCAGCCATGATGCGTCAGTGGATCGATCAAGTCCGTAAAAAGTCTTACAGGCCCGTTGCTGTGATGTTTGCCACAAGCGATCAGGACAAGGTCACACTCCTTGCTGGGCTGAGCCAATCTCTTGTCGATCAAGGACTCAGCGCCGGCAAGTGGATCTCGCCGGTTGCTCAAACCGTCGGAGGAAGTGGCGGAGGGCGACCGGACTTTGCTCAAGCCGGTGGTAAGTTGCCTGATAAGATCGACGAAGCGTTGCAAGTCGCCCAATCGACTTGGCAGTCGATGGCCGGCAAATGACCCTCAACCTTTTGGCTCTTGAAACCTCGGGTCGTAGCGGCAGCGTTGCCTTATCTCGTTGCTCGCATGATCTGAGAGAACTACAGGATTCAATAGGAAAAGAAGCAGTCGGCGAATCTTTGCTCGATCGAATCACAACCCATTCAATCGATCTTGATCCACGCTGGGGATCTGCCAAGACACTCGCTCCGGCGATCGAGAAACTGCTACTTGCCCATCGGCTGACGGTTAGTGATTTGCATGCGATCTCGGTGGTGCAAGGTCCAGGGTCATTTACTGGATTACGTGTGGGAATTGCGACGGCCAAAGTCATGGCTTATGCACTCGGGATCCCAGTGATAGCAGTCGACACCCTGGATGTGGTCGCGAAGGGCTTTTATAATTCGCAAGGTGGAAACTCTAATCCAATCGATCTTTTCGTTGTCGTGGACGCTTTTCGAGGTCAATCGTTTTGGGGTAGGTATCGGATGGGCGACCGACGAATGGTTCAAGTGGTACCAACAAGGATCGATGACAACGAGCGCTTGGCCGAAGAGATCCATAGGCGAGAACAAGATTCTGAGACGATTGTGATTGGACCATCGTTACAAAAGCTTAAGGATTGTATTTCACAACAACAAATAACTTGGTTGGAATGCCAACCGCAAGCTTCCGTTGTGGCCGAATTAGGATGGCAAGCATGGCTTCGCGGAGAAACCTCCGATATCATCGGATTGTTGCCAACGTATTATCGAAGCAGTGCGGCAGAGGAAAAGCACAATACGGCAAGCAAGTGAGTACAGCGCATACGCACGATACGATTGTGTTGGGCTGATCGACACCGTAAAATGGGCATTCACGCGCATGCCATGATTTTGGGTTCTTCGGTTAATTTTGTGGGTCATTGCTTCGCGAATGCTTAAATTGATTTGAAACGGATAGGCCCTCAAGACTCTGTGTTCTCTGTGCCTCCGTGTTTCAAAAAGATTTCATCAGTAGTTTTTGAGGTTATGGGCTCGATCCCAAATCTTCGCTTCGAAGACCAGTGGCATACGGCCAGCGTCCTAGATTATACCCACAGTAATTCCAGAAGAACCGTTTTCGAGCACGAGTAGCTTTGTTATCGAGTAGAGGTTATTTTTGATGAGAGTTCTTCTTTTCGTTCTAGTGTTATGTTCGCCTTTGATGGCAGAGCCACAAGCTCCTCAGCAACCTCCTCGTGGGTTTGGTGGCCCTATCGAGCTTGGACCTGAGGACAAGCAAGTTTTCGATGATCCACCCAAGACGATCACCGACCGGCGAGAAGGGATCGAGCATGGCAAACTCGAGATGATCGAGTACGAGTCGAAGACCGTCGGCACAACTCGCAAATTAAACGTCTATACTCCGCCGGGCTACTCCAAGGACAAACAGTACCCCGTCTTGTATCTGCTGCACGGGATCGGAGGGGATGAAACAGAATGGCAAAGGTTTGCGACCCCAGACATGCTTTTTGACAATTTGATCGCCGATGGCAAAGCTGTGCCAATGATTGTCGTGATGCCCAATGGCCGCGCACAAAAGAACGACCGTGCCGAAGGGAACGTGATGGCCGCTGCACCGGCTTTTGCTGTTTTCGAAAAGGACTTGCTCGATGATGTTATCCCAACGATCCAGTCGCGTTACTCTGTCAAACCCGATCGCGAACATCGGGCTTTGGCTGGACTATCGATGGGTGGAGGCCAATCGCTTAATTTTGGCTTGACCCATCTGGATACGTTTGCCTGGGTGGGAGGGTTTTCCTCTGCGCCTAACACCAAGGCACCCGACGAGTTGATTCCTGATGTACAGAAGGCCAAGGACCAACTCAAACTGCTGTGGCTATCGTGTGGGAACAAAGACGGCCTCATTCGCTTCAGTCAGCGTCTTCAGAGGTTCCTCAAGGAAAAAGACATACCTCATATTTGGAACGTCGACTCACACGGCCATGATCCAACGCACTGGCGAAACAACCTGTACCACTTTGCGCAAAGAGTGTTCCAAGAGAACTCTCTCACCAGAGACGGCTCATGAATGGCAATCCTGGCGCAGAAGCTTGAAAGAGTTTGCTCCGATGCTATTTCGATCCAAAGCGGATTGATCGATTTGCGATTACAATCCCTCTGACCTACCACACGGGTTTACCTCGATTGGCTTAATCCGAGTGCAACAAAGCAATTGTTCCGTCACGCAGGCCTCCTCTCCTTTTCGGAAAACGATCATGAAATTTCGCATTTGTTTAGCGTCTATTTTGACAACATCCTTCGGTCTGTGCGCAGATGCATTAGGCCAGGACTTCTTCTTTCGCGACGGGGATCGGGTGGTCATGATCGGTGACAGCATCACCGAGCAGCACCTCTACTCGAACTATGTCGAGATGTGGACTGTCACGCGATTTCCTCATTGGAAAATCACCTTTCGAAATGTTGGGATTGGCGGAGACAGATCCGTTGGCGGAAACTCTCGATTTGCACGCGATGTGCTGCTCCACAAGCCCACTGCGATGACGGTCGACTTTGGGATGAACGACGGCAGTTATCGCGAATTCTCCGAGCAGACATTCAAGCCCTACATCGACGGTTTACAAGGCATGGCCGATCAAGCCAAGGCAGCGAATATTCGCACGGCTTGGGTCACTCCACAGCCACTCGATAACGATGAACAAGGCAAAACGGCACTTACGGGCTACAACCAAACGCTCGAGAAATTCTCCGAAGGGGTCAAATCGATCTCGGAGAAAAACCATGGTACCTTTGTCGATCAGTTTCACCCATACCTCAAGGTGCTCGACTCAGCCAGGGCCAAGGATGACAAATACAATCGGATCACTGCCGGGGATGCCGTTCACCCCGGACCGCCAGGCCAGGCTCTCATGGCAGCTTCGATTCTCAAAGGACTTAATTTTCCGTCATTGGTCGCTTCGGTTTCCATCGATGCAAGCCAGAAAAAGGTTGTTGCCTCTGAGAACTGCAGTGTCGAAGGTCTCGAATCAACTCCCACTGGTATCAAATTTCAAAAGCTCGATAAGGCACTACCCTTCTTCCCAGAGGATGCCGCAAGTATTTTGCCCTGGACACCGATCCTCGATGATTTGAACGATTACAAGATTCAAGTCACAGGCCTGGCTCCGGGGAATTATCAAGTTCGCATCGATTCGGTAAGTGTTGCAGAACTGAGTGCTCAATCGCTGGCAAGTGGAGTCGATCTTTCAACGGAAGTTCTCAAAGTTGGACCGATTGCCCAGCAGGCAAAGCAGGTTAAAGAGGCCGTCGAAGCCAAGAATCGTTATCACCACGATCAAATCTTTCGTGGGATTGTCTTGACCGGTGTTCCCGAGTGGGTCTATGCCGCTGTGCCCCGTGAGCAACTTGAGGAAAAGAAAAAGGCGCTCATCGAACAGCGATTGCAAAAGGTATCCGAGTTGGATGAACAAGTCGCAAAGGCGCTGATCCTTCGACCACATACTTTCGAGATCACGAAAGCCAACTAGTTTTCCAAGGGGCAATGCCCATTTCACTCTTTTCGCCAACGGCGATACTCATCGTAGCCTAGGGCAACGCCCTAGGGATCTTTGCCGGAAACGTCGCGCCCGTAAATCAATCGGGCGGACGGCACATGGAATGTGCCTGCTACCTAGGCGGCATTCTCCATAGTGCTGGCCGATAATCCGGCGGACGGCACATGGAATGTGCCTGCTACTTTGAGTCCCGTGCTACCTATTGAGCGGTCGGAGATACGACCCCGTTTATTACCGATTATTCTTCCCAAGTTTGGACGTTGCTCATGAGGCGTTTTAGTTCCTCTCGCCGTTTCTCGAACATCGCGAAGACAAACAGCATCGCAGCACCAAGAACGATACCGCACACGTACCAGATCCAAGTTTGGTTCAGATCCACCGCGGCATACCAAAGCATACTAAACAACGCCACGGCCAAGAACATCGATCCGAGCCAAAGCATCGATCGGATCCTGGCCGCAATCCCAAACAGAATTCCCGCGACCGAGAGAACCGCCAACACGATCGGCAACCAAGGTGCATTCGATATGCCTTGGAGATATATCTCACTGGTCGATGCAACGTAGATCGATCCGATCGACGCATAGCGTATCGAAGCGAGCTGTTGAGCCGTCAACCGATTTTTAAAAAACTGACCAGCAGCAAATACGCAAAGGGCAGGGGGGATCACCCACAACTGAGGATGGCGAGCAAACGAAAAATCATTCTTGTACAGCAGTTGCCAAAAAGCGATATTCGCACAGAGAATGCTCGCCGTGATGTAAATGGGACTTGCTCTGAAAAATCCAAACAGTCCATACCCGACCGCCGAGACCAGCATGGTCACCCCTTGATCAACCTGCGATGGAGCAATCCACGGCGAGAGGATCGGTAATAGTGGCAACAGACTTCCACTGTTGCGAAGCGGGTTAGAAAGCACCTTCCAACCGCGTCGCTCGGACCATTCGGCAATACCCACCCCAGCAAATCCGATCGCAGTGACGAGCAGTGGCCATAGGTTTTGCATCCAGCCTCCAAACAGAAACGGGAGCGTGACGCGCAAGTGGATAACGAGTACAACCAAAATGGCTTGGGCACCGTACACGTAAGCTTCTCGGCCTTTATCAGACAGACCCAAGGGATCTTTTCCTGGTAACAACGCCGCAGCAAGGCACAAGAACATCGAGATCGCAAGCGACACGATCATGCAAACCGTAGGATACAACTCCGGTATTTGATTGCTTTGTAAACCCAGATGTTGGACTTCCAAAAACACCGAGGCAAGGCCTACAAAGATCGCAAGGGCAACGATCCAAGGGACTAGGAGGATGCTGGCTTGCCTCCAATCCTCTTTTCCACTAAACCACTTGATCAACCCAAACCCGTAGAGTCCAGCCGTCAGTACCAATGGAAGCGGGGCAACTGCCATACGCCAGAGCAGCGGGGTGTTGGTGGCTTGGACGTGCCAGAACAAGCACACGGCATAAACAGCCCCTACGATCAAAGCCAAGACTCGCATCGGCGTTATCGACCCTCGAATACTTGCGTATCGAGCCATGAAACCGATCGCAATGGTCATCGCCATGATCGTGTTTGCGGAGATGAATCGCAGGTTCTGTGCGCCTTGGACAAACTGCGAACACACTCCCATCGTGGTAACACCGAGCGCAAGGAGGGTATTGAAAGGAACCACGAGCGACCAGCGAGGTTTGTCCACCGCTGTGGGAATCCAAAGCAGTTTTGTCAACTCCTGCTGGATCCGCTCGCCAGAACTCCAAAGGAAGCTGGATGCTAAACAGTACGCGGCGAAAACAATCGTCACAAACCACAGCAAATGCTGGCTTTGAGCACCGACCAACTGCACAAGCCAAATGCAACTAGATAAACCGGCAAGATAGATCACGGCATGCTCATCCTTGGACTTTTGGTTCCAGAAACCCGTGACACCTCCGAGAGCACAAGCACCGATCGCGAGAGCAAACCAGCTCGGATGAAAGACGATCCCTGCAGAGTTGAAATGGCTCAAGGCTCCAAGCAACCATGTTGCACTTAGTGCAGAAAGAAGCACCGTTCCAAGAACCAAGGGTACCCGAGACCTGCTGCCAAATCCGCTTAAGGTTGCCAGGATCGACGAGCCGGCAGCGATCGCAATCTGAAGCATCAGGCCACCATAGATCGGAGCTGACCAGATCCCATTTGCGGGCATGAACCCAACGGTGAAGAACACTCCAGCAAGGTGCGCCAAAATCAGAGTCCACAACCAAATCCAACGGTCCTTGTGGATCCAAACCGTCGTGGCGGCTAGTGCCCATGCTCCAGCCAAACTTGCAACGCTTATCAATCGCTCCGAGAAACTTGGCACCTTGAAAATCGAGAAAGTAAAAAAAGCTCGGAGGCTGATGCAAACTAACATGGCTAACACCCACCACAATGCAAAGCGTGGACTCTGCGGTCGACTGGCTTGTGCATTGGTTCGTGTGGATTGCAATACGATCGCAGCGCCCGTGATCAACATCACGATGCTACTAGCCCAGAGAGTATCAAGCGGCGTACCGAAATAGGGCGTAACCATCCCCATCAGAGCGATTCCAGCAACCAAGATCCAGTGACTCAGTTCCGTTTTCGCGCGAGTGCTAACTTCTCTTACAAAGTGCAAGGCGATCGAAACGAGGATCCCTGCCGAAGCCCATGCTAGTCCAGGCGCGGGATTTCCAAGAAGCACGACATCGATTGCAATCGCCACGACTCCAATGAGTGTGAACCCCACGCTGATTTGGTGAAGTGCCCCCTGAAGATCTTGACGGATCTGAATTATCGAGCCTTGTTTCCAGTGCAAAAGGCTTTCGGGCCGATGATCTTTGGAAACAACATAATTCCATAACATGCTATAGATCGAAGCCGTCCCCGAGAGGATCGCACAGAGTCCTACCCAAGACTCGATAGTAGCACCCTTGGATTTGAGAACCAGCAGGTACCCGGCGGCGATACTGCTCATCAAGAACATTGCTGCGGTGAACGCTAGTTTGGGATTGGGCCTCGAAGCCGCTATCGAAATTAAACCTACTGCCACCATCAAGATGGGGATCGCATAAGAACCCGCCAAACCGATCCTTGAGAAAAATGTATCTGGATTCGGACCCGTCAATGGATGGGCAATAAGCGTTACGACGATCTGCAAAAGCAGCCAAGCTACCAAGGGCGAAAGCAGGAGAATGGAAGCCGCGATCGTCCAGGCAGATCCACCCCGGTTCTGATCCTCGGATGGATTCGAAATTCGAACCAGGAACATAAACATCGCTGCCATCGCCATCAGAACAACGATCACCCAAACCATAACGGATACCGAATTGCCTAGGCCCGGAACCCCTTTGGATTGGATCAGAACCGATACGCAAAGTATCAATCCCATGCCAAGCCAAGGTAGAAAGGTTTGAAACGAGATGGCAGAAAAAAGTTGATCGAAAAGGGCGACTCGCAACGAAGCTTCGGGCTCCGAGGCACGATCCAACCGCCGAATCCAATTCGAGAGAACCAAGCATGCGATAAAGAACACACCGGCAGTCAACCAGCGCAGCGAAGATGCCACCGCGATGCTCGGTTCAGCCAAGGTCGCCAGTGGGTACCAAATCGATATCAACAGGGTCGCTGCAAGGCCGGCCCAGTATATCCAGGATCCATCGCCGTCATTGCGAATCGATTTCGATAAGCTCAGCAATACCACCAGTCCCAGAATCCAAACAGCGAGGATCGAGGGAAGCCCCCAAACGCGGTACTCTTGGCTACCGATACCCCAAGACGCCGCAGCGTGGGGAATCATGGCCACTTCAAGAGAACTCAGTTCGGGTACGGGGCGATCGACCTGAAGACCAGCTTCGGTGTACGACGCCAGTTGGGTTCGAAGCAGAGCATCGCGAGGGATGATCTCTTGAGTGGTTCCTGGGATCGCCCCATAGATCATGATCCCCAGCGCAAGCACCGCTCCGCTTGCGACAAAGACTTTCGCGATGCTCAGATCATGCATTGGCGCTAGCGGTCCGAGAACCTTCGCCAATCGGAGTTTGTCCGAATTCCTCAAAACTTCTGACAATGCGACTAGAGCCAGCCCCATGAGAAAGAGACTTAGGGCCAAGTATTGCAAAAACATCGGATGGGCGAAGCTTAGCCAAATTTTTCCTGCATAGATGGTCCACCAACTTGCGGTTTTGCACACCGTTATTAAACCGACGAGTGAACTGGAAGCCGCGACCAATTGAGAAATCCGCCAAAAGTTTTTATCGACTTGCAACCACGAATAGACGAACCAAAGAAGACTCGCGATAAGCAATGGCTTGAAACTACCTGACAACCAAAGAGCAACTATCGTTAAGGCAATCAATGAGAAGAGAGCAGCAACAACTATTGGCCTTTCTTGATCGCGAGGTAAACCCCTTGCAAGCTGAATCATCAACCCTACGATCAGGCTCGATGCAATCGCAAGCAAACTGGCATAGAGACGAACCTGCAAATCCGCCCCAGTCCATCCGATGACGATCCATTGAAAACTTGCCGCAACCAGGAAAACGATCCCTACGGATTCCAACGAGGCTTTGCGCCGAAGTGTTGCATGGGCAAAGGCTACGACGGCGTAGAGTCCATAGATCGCTCCAAGACTATTCGCATAGGCTTCTCGGCCAAAGCCAAATGCGGTAAGAACCAATGTTCCGAGCGCTCCACTGATGAATGCAGATCGCAATAGCCCCGTCGAAATCGCAGGCTTGGATAGAACCGTAAAAAGCATTGAGACAGCGGCACAAACAAGGCTGTATCCAACCCAAACAAAACCGCTCGTCGGCGTAGCCAATGTATCGACGAGCGACTGAGTTGATTTGTTCATCCATCCGATTTGTCCGCTCAGGCCATACCAAGCTAAGACCACTAGGAAACTCAAGGTGATGCTGGCCGGATAAACCAATCCTGCATGACGCAACAAAAGGCCTGCGATGAAGATCATTACAAGCACCCCTATGCCCGTTGCGATCATCAATAAAGGTGCGGGCCATGAAAACAGAACTGCAACACCTCCGATTGCGATCGACGATGTTCCCAGCAATAGCATGGGAACTTGAAGGCTCGAGGTTTTATCAATCCGCCGACCGATATCCAGTGCGACCAAGAGCGATGGAATCGCCATCAAGGTCAACACAGGACTCAGCATCTGAAAGACTTCCATCGGTTGGCCAGCGCAGCGCAACAGTAGCCCGCTTGAGAGAAGCAATCCAAAAGTGCTCAGCGCAAGGAACTCCAAAGCAGGCGCGTAACGCCCGTTGGCTTGGCTAATCAATGGCCTTCGGATCAAAAACACTCCGATAGCGTAAAGCGCACTCAAGCCCAAGGCCCAAGCGTACACCATCGGCAAACCTGTTGGATCCGAAACACTGCGACGAATCAAGAGGTTTGCAAGGGCGAATACTACGAGTGTACAAGTGGTGATCCAGACCGTCCCGGGTGTAAGAATCTTTGACGACACATAAACCAGATAACCGAGTATCGCCATCGAGAGCATCTCTCCTGCGACCGTTGGCCAATCCCAGGGCATGCCCATCGTAAAAAGGGCAAAGGCCAAGAAGTTCAGTGGCAACTGCATCATGCCGATCATCAAGATCCCTTTGCTAGTCGTCGGCAGTTTCCAGCGATGCCAGGCATACAACCCCAATGCCAAGGTTGAGACATTGATCCCAGTGAAGATCGAGAACTTGAGCCACGGACGGCTCGCGATGTGCTCCCAGAAGCTGATAACCAACGCCGTCGAGCAACAGACGATTAAAAGACCACCGATGATCTCACCCCATCGAATATTGCTCTCCTCCATAAACGCACTGAGCAACTGAGTCCAGGTTCGAGTGGGTTGGGGCCGAACCTGTTTGTCTTTGGGGCTTTCGTCTTTGTATTCCCGATCCAAGGCATGCACTTCGACAGGCTTGGACACCGTCGCTTGGGGTAGGATCACACGTAGGGTTTTCTCAACCGACTCCTTCGACTTCGAGGGCACCACAGGTGGAATCGTTTCGAGTGGCGAATCCTCAGGCACTGAAAGTTTACTTTCAGACTTTGACAATGGCACTTGCCTTGAAATCGCTGCGCCAGGGCGCCGCTCCAACTCGATGCTTTTCTCAAGTTGAGTGAGTACTGTGAGTCCGCGATCGAGGGATGCCTGATCGATTAACCCTCTTTTCAACGCTTCTTCAAGCGTTTGGCGAGAGATCCGAAGGCTCCTTGCGATGCCGATGGGAACCGAAGTCCACCCACAACTGCGGCAAGCCTTATCGCTTTCCCCTAATTTGTTTCCACACTCCGAGCAATTCCTCGAGGAGACTTGGGTGAAGGGGTAACTAAGCACAAGCCAAAATACGTGGCCGATGGCTGCCCAGAGGATAAAACCGATGATTAGGAGAATGATCCATCCCATGAGAAGGCTCTCGCAAACACGAAGTTTCAAAAAACAAAAGGGAAGCTCCCTAAGACCACGGATGCGTCTTTTTCTCTAGCATGACGCGAGAAAACTCAAAAAACATCTATTTCAGCGTTTGTATTCCCTAAAACAGACTAAAAATGGCAGGATCGGAGCTAACGGGATTGGGTTTGTGGTGGATTCCTCCAAGACAAAACCAGCTTGCAGCGGGCTTGGTCGATCGGCAGGATATCGATCAATGGAAAAACAGTTACACTTTTTGAGTCGGTTGGGACGCACTGGACGACCGACGGCAGTTTTTTATCTCATTGCGTCGCGGGAGAATCCGAGACTCTCAAAAATTGGCTTATGGACCCTCAAGAAGATCTGCAGCGTTTTCGCCCATTCCTTAGAGCGTTGGCCGACGAGATGCTCTATTCGGATTTACGCAAGAAAGTGGATCCATCGGATTTGGTTCAGCAAACGATGCTTCAGGCTATCGAAGCCCAATCGCAGTTTCGGGGCGATTCGGATGCTGCAAAAGCTGGATGGCTCAAAGCGATCCTGGGCAACTTGTTCAAAGGACTCTTACGCCGATACCATAGCCCTGGGCGGGACATCGCCAAGGAAAAAGAGCTCGTCGCCCATTCGCGAACCAATGCAGCCATGGCCATCGCGGAGAGTCTTGAAAGTCCCTCCCAGCACATGCAATTCGATGAAGAAAAAGAACGGATGTTGAAAGTTCTTGAATCGCTGACTCTCGATCAACGGCGTGCAATTGTGCTTCGATACTGGGAGGACAAGAATCTAGAGGAGATCGCAACGCAGATGGAGAAAACTCCAGAAGCCATCGCGGGCTTGATTTACAGGGGCATGAAAGTGCTACGCACCGGGTTGAATTAGATCATGGAACTCGAGCAGATTCTAACGAAAGTACTCAGCCTAGATAGCGGCCCTAACGGGGGAGAGAAGCTACGGACGCTGTTATTGGAACATCCTCAATGGAAAGACCAGATCGCCGAGTGCTGGGAGATGCATCGCAAGTTAAAGCTCACCCGCAGACAGCTCAAGTCGGAACTTCCAGCCAATTGGGGGCATTATGAAATCCTTGACGAGATCGATCGAGGAGGGATGGGAGTCGTCTATCGTGCGCGTCACATGGAACTCAATCGTATCGTTGCCTTGAAAATCATTCGCTCGGGCGAATTAGCCGACGAACTTGAAGTTGCGAGATTTCGTAGAGAAGCTCAGGTTGCAGCCAACTTGCTCCATCCAAACATCATCCCGATCTATGAAGTGGGTCAAGAGAAACAGCTTGTCTATTTTACGATGGCGTTCGTCGATGGAATGCCACTATCACGACTGGGAAACAACTCGAGTTTATCGACCCCCACGAAAATCAAATTGGTTTACGAATTGGCAAAGGCTTTGCAGTATGCGCACGGAAAAGGAGTGGCACATCGAGATATCAAACCAAGCAATATTCTCGTCGATACTCAAGGGAATCCAATTCTGATCGACTTCGGACTAGCAAAATTGACGCATGCGGCATCGGATCTGACTGCAAGTGGAACCGTCATCGGCACTCCCGCCTACATGGCTCCTGAACAATTGCAGACCCATCGAACGATCGATTTTCGACTTTCCGATGTCTACTCGCTGGGTGCTGTGTTGTATTTTTTACTCACTGGCCGAGCTCCCTTTGTCGGACCAACGAGTTTCGACGTCATGATCCAACTGAAAGATCGCGAACCGGTTCATCCTTTGAGAATCAACAAACAAGTCGATCGTGAACTAGATACTATCTGCATGAGAGCTCTGGCGAAGTTGCCTGAGCAACGTTATTCGAGCGCCTCGGAATTTGCAGACGATCTCAGTCGTTGGATGGAAGGAAGTGCTATCAAAGCACCAACGACATCCGCTTGGGCAAGGGCTGTTCGTTGGTGGCGACAGGAGCCTGGCTTATTCTTACACGTGACGGCGATTTTGACAGTCAGCATCATCATTACCCTTTCGCATCTTCTGGGGTATTCGAAATCAAACCTATTTCAACAAATCGCTCTACTTACAACATGGCTGATTCTTTGTATCCCTTTACAGCAGGCGGTTTTTCGCGTGAAAAACCCCTCCATACCGGCTGTACTCTGGGGATTCATCGATGTCGCGATTGTAAGTTTGCTGATCGCAAACGCACAAGCTCCAAGGGGTCTTTTGCTGGTCGCTTACCCACTGATGATCACTGTGAGCGCTTTGTTCTATCGAACTCGTTTTGTTTTGCTCATGACGATTGCATGCATCGTAGCCTTTGTGCTCCTGACCCAAACGCTGAGCGATCCGTCGATGGATAGAACCGATTTTCGTGTGATCTTTATGAGCCTGCTGCTCGTCCAGTGCTTAACCCTGACGAGCTTGATCTTTAAAGTCAGAAACCTTTTTTCCTATCGGAATCACTAGAGGGAGCGACCGTGAGCCTGCTACGGGCCAGAGTCCCGTGCTACATTTCGTGCGACGTACTCAGCCCAAGAGTCCGTACCGGGAAAGTGTGCCTCGCAGTTGCTCGAACTCTTTTGGTTCGAGTTCGGTCATCGGTAAACGGAGTTCACCGGTATCTCGGCCTAGCAACTTCATTGCACCTTTGACGGGAATCGGATTGGTGGCCAGCGAAAGCATGTCTCGACAAAGCGGGAAGAGTTTGTGATGCAAAGTCGCAGCCTTCGAAAAATCTCCGGCCAACGCTGCCTTGACCATTGCCAAAAGATCCTGTGGGACGATGTTACCGGCCACGGAAATGACGCCTTCGGCCCCGATGCTCATCATCGGTAAAGTCAGCGAATCATCCCCGCTGAGTACCGTCAAATTCGTCGAGTTGAGAATCTGGGAGCACTGGTCTAGCGAACCAGTCGCTTCCTTGACCATCGTGATGTTTGGTAGTTCGGCAAGTTTGGCGATCGTCTCGGGTTCGATATTCTTGGCGGACCTTCCTGGGATGTTGTAAACGCAGTGTGGAATTCCCACGTCGAGGGCAATGGCCTTAAAGTGTTCGTAGAAACCACGCTGAGTCGGTTTGTTGTAGTACGGTGCGACTTGAAGCGATGCATCAGCACCTTCCTTGGCCGCCCATCGGGTCAACCGTAGAGCCTCTGCAGTGCAGTTGCTACCTGTGCCGGCCATGACTTTACAACGTCCGCGTGCTGCTTGCACGACCTCACTGATGACGCGTTCGTGCTCGTCATGAGACAGGGTAGGGGACTCTCCAGTGGTACCAACAGGTACCAAGAAAGTCACTCCGGACTTGATTTGAAAATCGATTTGCTCTTGGAGTCGCTTGACGTCTAGCTTGCCTTCCTTAAACGGCGTGACGATCGCAACTCCAACGCCCGCAAAATCGCTTCCCTTGCGAGAACCCATGGCTGATGCCTTTGAAAATTAACTACTGATCCTGAGTTTGCCGCGAGCTTGAGTGATTGCCCGCTCTCTGACTGCACGCGTCTCAGGTGTGTTTGCGACCATCTCGGTCGCCTTCCTGAGATCCTCTTCGGCCCCTTGCCGATCGATCTGTTCGGGCTTAATCAACCTGTTGGTCAGAACATACACACCATCGCGAGTGACCTGAACGAAACCGCCATCGACGAACCAACGCTCCTGGCCTGCACCTTTATTGAGCGTCATCAGGCCGTAACCGAGCCTGCCAACCATCGGAGCACGGCCCGGGAGAACTCCCAACTCACCGTCGTACATCGGAAGCTTCACCGAATCGCACTGAACGTCCAATTCGGTTCTTTCCGGTGTGACTACGATGCAGTGAACAGCAGTATCGGTACTCATCGTTATTTCTTCCCTTGAGCGGCCATCTTGTTGGCTTGGGCTTCGACTTGCTCAATCGGACCGACGTACATAAACGCCGATTCTGGCAAGTGATCCCATTTGCCGTCACAGATTTCTTCAAAGCTGCGGATGGTATCGGCCAACGTGGTGATTTCACCGGGCTTGCCTGTGAAGACTTCGGCGACCAAGAACGGTTGGGACAAGAATCGCTCGATACGCCGTGCTCGACGCACGACTGTCTTGTCTTCCTCGCTCAACTCGTCGACACCCAAGATGGCGATAATGTCCTGCAATTCACGATAACGTTGGAGCGTTCGCTGAACACGTCGAGCGATGTTGTAATGTCGCTCTCCGACGATCGCCGGGTCAAGAATACGGGAGTTCGATGCCAGTGGATCGATCGCAGGATAGATACCTTTTTCGGAAATCGATCGCTCAAGATAGATAAACGCATCGAGCTGACCGAAGGCGGTCGCTGGTGCAGGATCTGTCGGATCATCGGCAGGAACGTAAACCGCTTGCACCGAAGTGATCGCACCACGCTTGGTCGAAGTGATTCGTTCTTGCAAGGCACCCATCTCGGTGGCCAAGGTCGGTTGGTAACCCACCGCAGAAGGCATCCGTCCCAAAAGCGCAGACACTTCAGATCCAGCTTGGGAGAACCGGAAAATGTTGTCAACGAACAGCAACGTATCCTTACCTGTTGTATCTCGGAAATACTCTGCCATCGTCAGTGCCGACAGAGCAACGCGTAGACGTGACCCTGGTGGCTCATTCATCTGACCGAAAACCATGCAGGTCTGTTCGATAACCTTTCGACCGGTCTTGCCGATTTCGGCTTCTTGCATTTCGAGCCACAAGTCGGTTCCTTCGCGGGTTCGTTCTCCAACGCCCGCAAACACCGAGTATCCACCGTGCGAGCTAGCAACCCGAGCGATGAGCTCTTGGAGAATAACCGTCTTACCTAAACCCGCACCACCGAACAAACCTGCTTTACCACCCCGTACGAACGGCGTGAGCAAATCGATAACCTTGATACCGGTCTCGAAGACTTCGGTGTTGGTCGAAAGCTCAGCGACCGTAGGGGCTTTCCGGTGGATTGGCCACTTGGTATCGGCTTTGACATCCCCTCGCTGATCAATCGGTTCGCCAAGAACGTTGAAGACCCGACCGAGTGTGCCTTCGCCAACGGGAACCGAAACTGGATTTCCGGTATCGACACAGTCGAGGCCCCGCATGAGGCCGTCAGTGCTACCGAGGGCAACGCAACGTACCTTGCCGCCACCGAGGTGCTGCTGAACTTCCCCTGTGAGGTTAATTTCAACCCCTTTCTTGCTACTGGTAACTTTCACCGCGTTGTAAATCGGTGGCAAGTTATCCTCTGGGAACTGCGCATCGAAGGTCGAACCGATGACCTGACTAATTTTACCAACCCTGGTGGCACTGGAGACGCTCATGTTCTTCTCTGGTTATTAATTGCCTAAGTTCAAATGTCTAAATGGATGCTGAATGTATTGCGAAAAATCGACTGGATGCCTAGCCTAGGGCTTCGACCCCGCCGATGATTTCCATGATCTCTTGGGTGATCTTGCTTTGCCGAGCGCGGTTATACGTTCTCGACAAGGATTTGATAATATCCCCGGCATTCTCCGTTGCACTCTTCATCGCAACCATCCGAGCGATTTGCTCACTGACAGCCGCATCGAGGAAGCACTTAAAGAGCCGGGCTCTGAAACTCGCCGGCACCACTTCTTGCAAAATGGCCGACGCATTCGGTAGGAATTCGTAGTCGTCGCGAATCGCCCCAGGCTCGGATCCACCCACAGGCGTTTCTTTGCTACCGACTTCAAAACCGGCAAAGGGAAGGAGTGTTTCGACGACCGGCAATTGTTTGGAACTGCTGACGAACTTGGTGAAAGCGACATCGACTCGGTCTACTTGGCCCGAGACATATCGGTAGATCAGTTCATCAGCAATCTTCGCAACTTCATCGAAGCTTGGCTGATCGTCGAACTGAGTGTAGGTTTTCTCGATCGGTACACCAGCGAATCGAAATGCCGAAATACCGCGCTTGCCGCTGACCGAGGTCTGTCCCGCATTGGCTTGTTCGAGAATCTCATTACGACGCTGAGTAGCGACTCGAACCACCGATCCGTTATAGCCTCCGCAAAGACCACGATTGGCAGTCAGGACTAAAATGTCTACTGCCTTGATCGACTCGTGGGCCTCAAGCAACGGATGACTGACGCTCGTTCCACTGTTAGCCAAGTCTTGAACGATCTGCGTGATACGCTTGGTGTAATCCGTGGCGGCCGAAGCCCGATCCATGGCCTTCTTGAACCTTGCGGTTGCAATAAGCTCCATGGTCCGAGTGATCTTTCGGATGTTGCGTACGCTTTTGCGGCGTTTATCGAGTTGGCGAATGTTTGCCATAGTCTATGGTTCCCTAGGGCTAACCCTACGTCGGTTTCCTTACGCTCGAAAGGTTGCCTTGAAGGCTGCAATGGTCGACTTGATCAACTCTTCGATCTCCGGAGTCAGATCGCCGACATCCTTGATCTTCTGAAGTACATCGGCCTTGCGATCTCGCAAGAACTCAAGCAGTCCGGTTTCGAATTCACGCACCTTAGCCACTGGGATATCATCCAAGTGACCGCGAGTACCGGCATAGATACTGACGATCTGCTCGGACACCTCCATCGGTTGGAACTGGGGTTGCTTGAGCAACTCAACCATTCGATAACCACGATCGAGCTTGCCCTGGGTCGCCGGATCTAGTTCGGTACCCAGTTGTGCGAAAGCTTCCAACTCGCGGAAAGCGGCCAAGTCCAAACGCAGACCACCGGCGACCTTCTTCATCGCTTTGATCTGAGCGTTACCACCGACGCGGGAGACCGAGATACCTACGTTCATCGCAGGCCGGATGCCAGCGAAGAACAAGTCTGGTTGCAGATAGATCTGACCATCGGTAATCGAAATCACGTTCGTTGGGATGTAGGCAGAAACTTCGCCTTCGAGCGTTTCGATGATAGGAAGACTCGTGAGCGATCCACTACCGAGTTCCTTCGAAAGTTTGGCGGAGCGTTCGAGCAAACGGCTGTGGCAATAGAAAACGTCCCCAGGAAAAGCTTCGCGTCCGGGTGGACGACGCATGAGCAAGCTCAATTGACGATACGCCACGGCTTGTTTGCTCAAGTCATCATAGACGATCAAAGCATGCTGGCCGTTGAACATGAAGTGTTCTGCCATCGCGGTTCCGGCATAGGGTGCGACGTACTGGAGTGGAGCAGGGGAGCTCGCACCCGAGACGATGACAGTCGTGTAGTCCATCGCACCGGCTTTATCCAGAGCATCGATCAACAAAGCGACCGAGGACTCTTTCTGACCGATGGCGACGTAGAAGCACTTAACACCTTTACCTTTTTGGTTGATGATCGCGTCGATCGCGATCGCTGTTTTACCGGTCTTGCGGTCACCGATAATCAGTTCCCGTTGGCCGCGTCCGATAGGGGTCATTGCATCGATCGCTTTGATGCCGGTTTGCATCGGTTCGTTCACAGGGTGACGCTCGGCAACCCCGGTGGCGATGATTTCAACAGGCCTGCGAACATTCGTGTTGATTGGACCCTTGCCATCGATAGGATTTCCAAGTGGATCCAAAACGCGACCGATCACAGCATCGCCTGCAGGAACGCTCAGGAGCGTGCCGAGTGCTCGAACCTCGTCACCTTCGTTGATACTAAGGTAATCCCCGAGGATGATTACACCGACGGATTTTTCTTCGAGGTTAAAAGCCAGACCGATCACCCCATTGGGGAACTCGACCATCTCGCCAGACATGACCCCCGAAAGCCCGTACACGCGAGCGATCCCGTCACCGACCTCGAGCACCGTACCGACCTCACGCACGTCGACTTGGCTACCGAATTGCTCGATTTCCTTCTGAATGACGCTGGCAATTTCATCCGAATTAAACTTCATTTCTTCAACCTCAAAAAGCCGGAAAACTCGAACTTAAGGACGAGACCCGGAATGTACTCTTGAATCAAAACGATTTATCAGACTTGTGTCAAACGAAACAGAACCAACTAAACCAACTAACTCGAAGCACCTGAAGAGCTTGCAATCGAACGCACGGCGTTTTCAGCCCGCTGACTGACTTGCTTGCGCAACGACCTGAGTTGACCATCGACGCTTCCGTCGAATACCGTATCACCGATTCGAACAACTAGCCCGCCGAGAATATTCGGATCGACGTTGACGGCGATACGAACCTCTTTCTTAAAAATAGCACTGAGCTTTTCCGTCAGAGTCCGCTGTGCATCAGCCGACAATTGGTCCGAGACAGTAACCACCGCTCGAGCCCTTCCGGCCATATCGTCGGCGAGCCTACAGGTCGCCTTTTGAATCGCACGCAAGGAACCCAGCCGCTGCCTTCGCCCCAAAACCTTCAAAAACGTTAGCAAGGTGTTATCCATCTTGCCTTTGAAAATTCGGTCGAGCATTTCGTTTTTGCTTTCGACCGATAACTTTGGGTTGGCGATTGCGGCATCAAGACCCGGATGCTTGTCCAGAACACCACTGACGAAAGAATCAAACTCTTCAACAACCTGATCGATCTTGTCTTTCGCGACAGCCCTCAGCAAGGCGGTGGCGTAGATCTCACCGATCTGTTGCTCATCGCTATCGAAGACTGTAGGTATTTTTGAAACCTGCTCAGACATATTTCGAAACTGCTCGTTAGTTGGAACTAGAAGGAAGCCTGTTAAGTGCATCGCGAACGAGTTGTTCGTGATCGGAACTCTTGAGTTCTCGGCCGATGACCTTGCGGGCCAGACCAAAAGCAATTTCAGTGCTCTTTTGCGAAAGTTCGCTCATGGCTGCTTGCTTGGCTGATTCGATCTCGGATCGAGCCCGGTCGAGCATCCTTTGAGCGTTGGCCTCCGCATCGGACTTGATCCTCTCGGCGACCGATTCTGCATCCCGCTTGGCCTGCACAACCATCGATTGGGCTTGAACTGCCGCATCGGCAAGCTTCGCTTCGTACTCTTTGAGCTTCACCGCTGCTTGCTCGGAAGCGACTCTCGCCTCCTCGACTTGGCCTGCGATCAACTTCTCACGAAGATCGAGCCCCTTGATCAGCGGCTTCCAGGCTAGTGCGTAGAGCACCGCTAAAAGCCCAAGGAAAACCAGGAGTGAGAAGATAGCAAAATCGGTTCGGAGCTCGAGCGGATTGGACATCTGAGCCGATGCGTTTGCATGCGTCGGATCATGGTGCTCACCCTCGCTTGCTTGCAAACTGCCAACTCCCAGAGCCATGCAAAAGCAAAGCGAAAAGAGCCAAACGTATAGATTTGAACGCATCCTAGGGAACATCATCGTACCTCAAAAGAACAACCTTAGACGAAACTTGAACGTCGCACCCAGACCTTTGCCTGGTGCGACACACTAGCTCGCAAATGGGTTCTGGAGCAGACCAACAATGATCGCAAAAAGCGTCGCACCTTCGATGAAGACTGCTGCAATAATCATATTGATTTGAATCGTACCGGCAGCTTCTGGTTGCCGTGCGATGGCTTCAACCGCTCCCTTAGCCAGCAGACCGATCCCTATGCCTGCTCCGAGAACAGCCAGACCACCTCCAATAGCACCAGGAACACCGCTCCCGTCGGCTGCACCGGCCGAAGCCGACATTAGAACCAACAAACCCAACGCATACATCGTAGTTCGACTTACAAAATACACTTTCGAATTCCCCCAAACAGGTGACTGAAAAAAAAGTTTATAACGGACTCTTGAAACGCTCGACCCAGTTGCTTTCGCGAACTGGGTCAAAAGCGACGACGATCTAATGATGATGAATAGAAGAGGAGATAAACAAACCCGCCAAAAACGTGAACATCGCAGCTTGCAAAAATGCGATAAAAAGCTCAAGCAGACTCATCGCAACCATACTAACAGCGGTAACCAAACCTAATGGCGTCCAAAGCCCAAAACTAGCCCCCGAATAGAGGGCAGCGGAACCTACAGCCAAACCCATCAACCCCAAGAGCACCGCGTGCCCGGCGACCATATTCGCGAGCAATCGTAAAGCCAATATTCCGTGCTTCATGAACAAAGAGACGAACTCAATCGTCCAGAGCATCGGCACAATAATCACCGCCAAAGCCGGGGGAAGCCCCATGCTTGGACAGAGATTCTTCAAATAGCCAACTGGTCCCATCGCACGAACACCCCAAACCAACCCCACCACAAAGACCACGAGTGCCAAAGCGGCTGTGCAGGCCAACGATGCCGTCGGCGCACCGAGAAACGGAATCATTCCAGCGAGATTCAAACCGAAGATGAATACGAAAAGGGTCGCAAGCAACGGCATAAAACGCCTCGAGTCCTCCAGACCCATTGCAGGCTCGAAAACTTGCTTTCGCACATACTCCATGAGACCTTCGAGGAAATTCCAAGCACGCCCCTTTGGAACCGCACCTGCGTGAATTTTCTTGCCCAACCATGCAAAGGCGGCTATCAGAAGCGCTGCAACCACCAACTCGATGATCATGTACTTCGACAAACAGAAACCCGACTCGGGCTCGTAGGCATTACGCAGCTTGCCACCAAATGGCTGGGGTATCAAAACCTTCCCGGACAGAGCATCGTTGTACTCTTGAATCTTGGCAGTGCTCCACTTCGAACCACCAACTTCAACGTACTGGCTGACATACTGAGTTGAATTGTGTTCTGTCTTGATTGCATCCCACTGGCTTTTGAATTTCGGGTCTTGCCGCAACTCAGCGAACCACCCAAGGGGCTCATCGGATTGCTGCGAGGCCAGATAAGCCTTCAGGGGATTTTCGGAGGAAGGAGCATTTTTCTTTGCCCACTTGGCTGCCCTGGCCGCAATCGCATCGGCTTCCATCTCGAGATACACATCGATCGGACGCCCGAAGTTGTTGGATTGATGCTGCCACGCTTCCCATTGGGACTTGAGCCCATTGGAAACATCAACGCCGATTTCGCGAAGAGAATTGATGACGGATGTAGCCTCTTGGCTCTGAAAATCCGAATCGTTCCTGACGATCCAGTCCGGGAAATCTGCCGCCGACTTTCGGTTGCTCTTCCAAAGTACCTTCGGCACTTCAAAGTAGTAAGCGTCTTTGATGTGAAGGAGAAGATTCGACATGGGTAATTAGACTTCTTGTCCCGCTTGGAGGTGGAAAATCGACAGGCAGGATTCTAATACAACAAAGGGGAAATAATAGCCCACCAAGTACAGGCAAAGAGAATTGCCCTGGGGCCATTTTGTCGCAGACACCACCAAGGCAAAGCCGGCGATGGTAAAGATCCGCCACGATACATTCATCAAAGTCGCAAACACGGGAAACCGCACCGCCAAACTACCGGTGGTCCACAGCAAAGTCGCAAGAGTAACGAACGCGCAGTACCAAATGGCAATCTGCTGGTACATGGCCAATCGAGATTCGCCCAAGGGAAACCGATAGCCAACCCAGGACAAAAGACCGGCCAAAGCCAGCGTGCTTGCGATGAGTCGAAGGGCATGGGCAGGATGCCTGGACTTGCCCCCCCCTGTTTTACTGACTTTTGTCACTTGGCTCACTATCTCTAAACCCCTTATCCTCGTCGAACTTTCTAAAGTTGCCTGAGGGAGCGGGTATTTTCCGAAGAAAGGTCAAAAGCGTTTTCATCCCCAAGGCCATCCCCAGGCAAACCCCAATCGGAGTCCACAACATCCAGCCCAATAAGCTGTCGAGCCAGTATCCGACCAGGGTCGCTACGGCGATTTGCACCAGCGAGGTACCAACAGCCATGGTGAGCTGCCCGAGCATGCTCGGTGGCCCCGAGTTTGGGTTTGGGTCATTGGTGGTTGTCATATCTTAAACGGGTAAATGATATCGATTGCGACGAATATGCGGGTTCCTCACTTGTTAGAGGATCCCAAAGACACGCTGTAGGGGATCACCGACGTACTTTTTCGCACGAAAGGGTAGCAAAAACCATGGGAAATTCTGGAAAAATTCGTTCTTCGTAAACATACTGTCACCAACGACGACCCAGCAGCCTCTGACACTTGGAGTTTGTACCGTGCCCTCCGCGAAAAAGACTTCGACGAAATCCTCGACAAAGACCAAGGCGAAGCCCCTTGCAAACACGTCGAAAAAAGCCAAGAAACCGGCTGAACCCACCAAAAAAGTTCCAGCGAAAAAAAGCGTCGCCAAGGCTGTAGTTTCCAAAACGGCCTCTAAAAAAGCTACTCTTAAGAAGACCCCAACCTCGAAAACCGCCCCAAAAAAGCCTGCTGCTCCTAAGGCCCCAGTTAAGAAGATCGCGGCGCCAAAAGCCACGGGCGCCAAGAGCTTCCCCCTGGTAAAGAAGACCGAAGCCGCCAAGAAAAAGCCAGATCCAAAAAAAATCGAGTCGCTCAAACCGATCGAGCCGAGCCCACCCCCGACAAAAACGCCCGTCAGGATCCAACCCGACGACATCATCATCCCTAAAAAGATCCCCCTGCCGATCCCACCCAAGACGAATACCGATCCAAAAATCGTCGAAAAGATCCGCTCAGCTCACGCCGAGAAAGAACTTCGAAAAGACCTCGCCCAAGATGCTCCCAAAAGGAAGCTGACCCCTCACACACCCATCCCACCGGCAATCAAAGGCCGAGATCGTATCATCCTGATGGTTCGCGATCCGTATTGGCTTCATGCCCATTGGGATATCTCCCGCGCTACGGTCGATCGGGCCAAAGCCGCACTGGTCGATCAATGGCACTCGGTAAAACCCGTGCTAAGACTCCTGAAATTCGATGAGGTAGGTACAACCGATTCGGCCGAAACGGTCTATCGACAAATCGAAATCCACGGCGGGGTTCGCAACTGGTACATCGATGTGGATAACCCACCATCGAGATTCCAATTGATCATGGGCTACTTGACTAGCAACGGACGCTTCTACGAACTTGTACGAAGCAATACCGTCACGACTCCCGTACCAGGTAGCAAAGATTCGTTCGATGACCATTGGGCCGATATCGCCAAAGACGCCGAACGGATCTTCGCTCAAAGCGGTGGATACGGGGATGAAACCAACAAAGGAGCCCTCGCAGAAGTCTTCGAAGATCGCCTCAAGCGAACCATGGAACTCGATGTCCTATCCCAATTCGGTAGCGGTGCCGAAGGCGGCTTGAGGAAACCTCGTCAATTCCATTTCGGTGTCGAAGTCGAACTGCTGGTTTTCGGTACTACACACCCCGATGCGCACGTTTCGATCGGAACCGAACCGGTGAAAATTCAAGCCGACGGAACCTTTGCAGCAAGACTACCTTTCCCTGACCGAAGGCAGGTCCTACCTGCAACAGCACGAAGCCGAGACGGGGTCGACGAACGTACCGTGGTGATCGCCGTCGAGCGAAATACCAAAGTCATGGAACCGCTCTCGATCGATGCGGAAGATCTCTAGGGCTCACGCCAAGACGCTAAGAAGACGCAAAGTGCGAATGTTCGTTGGCTCACGCCAAGACGCTAAGACGCAAAGAAGACGCAAAGGACACAGAGAGAAAGTGGGAGAAGTCCTCAAGACTCTGTGCTCTCTGTGCCTCTGTGTTTCAAAAAGATTTCTTCTGGAATCTTTGAGCGCATGGGCTCGATAAGAGGACGCAAAGAAGACGCAAAGCCAAAGATTTTGGGGATCCGTGAGGAAGAGCAAGCCCTAGTAGGAACTTGGCAATTCGATCGCTAAGTCGCCGAGGGCTTCCTTGAGCGGATCAAAGGACTTGGCACTAAAGCCAAGGTGCAAGTGCCTAGTCCAACCCTCCGCATATTTACCGGGTAGATTTCCAGCACCTGTGGTAGCAAATGCATCTGCTAGCTCACTACCAAGATCCAGCATCGTCTGGATGTAGGAATTCATCCCCTGGCTCTCTTTGAGCCACTGCTGTTGGGAACGGTGCTCGGCGAGCATCGCCCGCTTGGTCTCCATCACTGGGTCGACGAAAACACCCAATTGAGGCCGAACCACTTGGCCCATGGGCGTACGGTTCCCATGCGGCTGTGCATGGTAGAGTGCTATGTCACTGTAGATCGCTTCGACATAACCCCGATCGCTCGGCTCAGGATAGTTTGGAACCCCTTTGGCAAACGCTGCCGTCACTGCCAATCGACACGTTTGCATGTGATCCTCCATGTAATCCACCGGCGCATGCGTCAGCAGGATCGTCGGCTTGGACTTGCGAATAATCCCAAGCAAATGCTTGATCGCATCCTGCGTATATTCGATTTCCAAGTCATTGAAGATCGGATCGTAGTGAGTCGCTCGCAGATGCGATGCCGCTTGTTTGGCCTCCTCCAAGCGGATCCGCGCGGTCTCTTTTCGCGACGTGGACGTCGAACCGCAACAACCGTTGGCCAAGTTCATCAAATGGATATCCCAGCCGCGCTTGCCAAGCAGCGCCAAAGTTCCTGCGGCTACAAACTCGATATCATCCGGATGGGCAAACAGCGCTAACACACTCGGCATCTTTAGCCCCAAATCCTCGTTGATTAAGCCTCTCGAACAACCTTCAGCTCGATGGCGATCTGCTCATCGGCAAGCTCCGTGATATCGTACTGGGCCGAACCTCGAACCTCAATCGATTCGCTCGAAACAACAACCACCGAAAGATTGGTGGCAAGAGTCTCGGAGGCTATCAATTGAATGTTTCCTTCAATCGCCTGAGCCAACTCGGGATTTTTCGTAAAGATCTTGATAGCGATCCGATCGGTGTAGTTGCACTGCCGTCGCTTGCGCAAATCCTGGATCAGGCGAATCGCATCCTTGGCGATCCCGTCGCGGATCAGTTCCGGCGTAAGCTCGGTATTGAGGGCAACGACGCAGGACTTGCCTTGGGCCGCAGCCCAGCCCTCTTTGGCGCTCAATCGAACCTGGATATCCTGTCCGTCGAGTTCAAGTTCTTTGCCTTCGACAACCAAGACGATCTTGCCATTGCGGCTCATCTGATCCATCAGCTCGGCGCCGCTTGAAGCCCCAAGGGCCGCCTTGAGCTTGGGCAACAACGGCCCAACCCTTGGTCCTAAGTTGCGAAAATTAGGCTGAACCGTATAAGTGACAAACGGACTCGAACCGCTGGTGTAGTGGATCTCTTTGACGTTGAGTTCCTCGCGGACAATGTCGTCATGGCTGACAAGCCAATCGATGTGCGAGTCGCTTGCCAAAGTCACCTCGACGCGCGAAAGTGGCTGACGGACCTTGAGCTTCGAATCCATCCGAGCCGATCGGCCCAGCGATGCGATCTGTCGCAGAAGCCCCATGCGCTCGTTGAGAACCACGTCGCTGGGTGCAAAATCACCGGTCGGATAGTCGCACAGATGCACGCTTTGACGCACACCCTCGAGCCCACTGGTCAAATGCCCCCAAAGAGCCTCCGCCAAAAACGGAGTGAAAGGTGCGATCAGCTTCGATGTCACCACCAAGCACTCATACAAGGTCCAATACGCATCGAGCTTGTCTTGATCCTGCTTGTCCGAAGACCAATACCGAGCCCGAGAGCGCCGCACGTACCAATTGCTAAGAGCATCGACAAACGCATGAAGCGATTCGCATGCCCCATAACTGTCGTAGCGATCCATCTTGCTAACAACATCGCGGCATGTAGTGCCAAGCTCGCTCAATATCCAGCGATCCAATTCGCTTCGATCGCTCACCGCACGATACGACCTGGCCTGCGACAGTTCGCTTGCATCCAACTGATCAAGCCTGCCTTGGATTTCCGAAGGACCAGCAAATCCATCGATCTCGGCGTAGATCGTGAAGAAACTAAAAACGTTCCATAGCCTCAGAATGAACTCAGGTATGCTATCGCGTATCGCTCTCTCGGAGTAGAGAATCGAGTTCCAAGGTGCCTGATTTGCAAACAGATACCAACGCAGTGCATCGGCACCATAGCGATCGAAAATCTCCTGAGGACTTCGGTAATTCCTCAGTTGCTTGCTCATCTTCCCGGTCTTTTGGACAAAGTCCGCACCCAGAGCACCACGAGCATCTTCTTCGGTCAAAAATCGCTGCTTACCATCCTTGCTCTCGTACCACTCGGCCAGCATCAATCCCAGTACGATGCAGTTTTTAAATGGATGGGGATATTCGGTCGCTTGTTGCTCCGGAGCCGTTTTTTCCAAAGATGTTTGGCCAGGTTGCTTGCCGAAAAGCATCGTGCTAATCGCTAGTTGCGAATAGAACCAACCTCGGGTCTGATCGATCGCTTCGCTGATGAAGTCTGCCGGAAACTGAGACTCGAATTGCTCCCTGCCCGTATGCGGATAGCCCCACTGAGCAAAAGGCATCGCACCGCTGTCATACCAGCAGTCGATGACCTCGGTGACCCGTTGCATCCTAGCCCCAGATGCATAAGGGGAATCGTAAGTCACCGCATCGATGTACGGCTTGTGTACCTTGAGATCCTCGGCCAATTCAGGATTCGAAGCCTTGGCACGCGTCCATACCTCGGTGCCCTGAACCCCTGGCTTAGCCAGCAACTCATCGTAGGAGCCGATCGACTCCATCTTACCCGTCGCTTGGCAAACCCAAACCGGAAGAGGCGTTCCCCAGTAACGTTCGCGGGACAAGGCCCAATCGACATTCGATTCCAGGAAGTTACCGAATCGACCAGGGCCGATGTGCTCTGGCAACCAACCGATTTTGGAATTGTTCTCGAGCATCGCATCGCGAAATGCCGTTGTTCGAATAAACCAGCTCTCGCGAGGATATTGAATCAATGGGTCTTCGCTCGCACGCCAACAAAACGGGTAGTCGTGAACATACTGCTCATGATGCCACAGCAAACCTCGCTCCCTGAGCGATCGGCTGATAGGCCGATCGGCATCTTTGACCCACACTCCTTGGTAATCCGGAGCATCAGCAGTGAATTTACCATCGGGGCCCACTGCACAAATCAGCCCCGGCCCTTGGCCTTGGGCATACAAACCTTTTTGAACCATGAGCACTTCATAGTCGACCTCGCCAAAGGCTGGTGCAAGGTGAACGATGCCGGTTCCCGAATCGATCGTCACAAAGTCCGCATGCACGACGCGCCACTCGGTGTGTTGCTCCGATCCGGAGAGCAACTTACCAACACGCTGGCCAAGCTTCGCATAGTAGTAATCGAAGGGGGGTAGATAGCGTCGACCCACCAATTCGCTACCTGCGACGGTCTTTACGACCGTCAACTCCCGCTTGATCTTTTCCCCAAGGGATTTGACCAAATCGGCTGCGACGATGAGGGTGTCTTTCGATTCAGGATCGGTGCAGTAAGCGTACTGTATTGCCTCATGAACAGCGGCGAACTGGTTCGATGGGAGAGTCCAAGGAGTGGTGGTCCAGACAACCAGCGATGTATTGGGCTCATCAACAAGCGGGAAACGAACATAGACGCTCGGGTCGGCTACCTCGCGGTAACCTTGTCCAACCTCACCGCTACTTAGAGCCGTGCCACCTTGAGCCCACCACCAAACGATCTTGTGTCCTCGATACAACAGACCTCGATCGAAGAGATTCTTAAGCGACCACCAGACGCTTTCGACAAAGCTTTGATGATAGGTCACGTAGGCTTCGGAAAGATCGATCCAAAAGCCGAGTCGCTCAGTGACGCGTTCCCATTCCTGCATGTATCGCCAAACGCTCTGCTGACACTTGGCAATAAAAGGCTCGACTCCAAAGCTCTCGATTTCTTCTTTGGAATGGATGCCGAGTTCCTTACAAACTTCGACCTCGACGGGCAGTCCGTGGGTATCCCAACCTGCTTTGCGATTGCACCAGTAGCCTCGCATGGTGCGGTATCTGGGAAATAAGTCCTTGATTGCCCGCGTCAAGCAGTGACCCGGATGGGGCAGGCCGTTGGCAGTCGGTGGGCCTTCAAAGAAAACAAACGGCTTCGATCCTTCCCTAAGAGATAACGACTTCTTGTAGATGTCGTTATCTTTCCAGAACTTGAGAATCAATTCTTCTTGCTTAGGAAACTTTACGTCGGTCTTTACAGCATGAAACATCGATCACTCTTCGTCAGGAAACTCGATTGGATTGCCATCTTCGTCCAACGCTTCATCGATATCTTCTGCGTCGGGGTGACCTTCGAGCATCCCATCATCGGCGGGCTCGATTTGATATTCGTCTTCGAGCTCTTCCTCGAAATCATCATCAAAGTCGTCGTCGAAGTCCTCTTCGTCGAAATCGTCGAAAGGATCTGGCTCGTCATCTTCGCGCTCCGGAGTTGCTTCCTCGGGCAGTTCATCTTCGTCGGCCTCGTCCTCGTCGTCCCCCCAAGAGCTGCGAATCGGAGGACGCATCGGCAATGGAGAGGCCGCTGAGGTTTGCAAGGCGGCTTCGAACCAGTCATCCACAACGGCTACGTTCGATGCGAGTAAGTCCGTTTCTCGTTGATCAAGCGTCTGGTTCATCAAGACTAAATCCGAGGTTTTGGGGAGCAAAAAATAACATTCGAGACATAGATTACGGGCTGTCAAATAGTAAGGTGGCGACAAGTCGTCCAACTGTCAACCGCCGATAGCCCCTTGGGACAATTCTGGAATCCAAGAAAATAATTCCAAGAGGACAAGATTTGCCGAAGCTGTGCGAAATGCCCCTTAGGTCTGCGTTTTTCGACGCGGCGATTTGTAGGGTTTTACGCGTGTTTGGGTTTTCCAAACAGCGTTTTCCATTCTGGGTTTCCACACAGGGTTTCACCACAAGGGTCATTGAAATGCTCAAGAAAATTTTGTTCGGTTCAGTGCTGACAATCGCCGCAGGGGGCCTGCTTCTTGGCACCTCGGCTTACAGCTATCTCAAAACCGGTGTCCACACACTCAGGGATTCAGTCAAAGACCAAATCCCCATCGAAGTCGAGATCAAGCGAGCCCGAGAACTGATCTCGGACCTCAAACCAGAGATCGCAAGCAATCTGAAGATGATCGCTCGCGAAGAAGTCGAGGTGGCCAAACTACAACGAGAAGTCTCGGCAAAAAGAACCTCGGTGACCAAGTCTAAGGATTCGATCCTCAAACTCAAGGAAGATCTCCAAAGCGGTGTTCGCTATGTGACTTACCAAGGCAAGAAGTACAGCGCCGAACAAGTCCGCCAAGACTTGGCCGATCGCTTCAAGCACCATCAAACGCTCGAAGCCACTTCGGAAAAACTCGTGCAAATCCTCGATGCTCGCGAGCGAAACCTCGTTGCCGCTCGACGCAAACTCGATGAAATGCTCGCAGCCAAGCGTGAGCTAGAAGTACAAGTCGAAAACCTGCAAGCTCGTTTGACGATGGTCGAAGTTGCCCAAACCGGTAGCAAGTTTGCTGTCGACGACGGAGCCATCGGACAAGTCCGTCAAGCTCTTGATGAGATCGCCACGCGCATCGATGTGGCCGAAAAACTCGCCAACGGCCTTGATGAAATCGGCTCGGTTCCAGTCGAACCGACCGTTGAACCTCAAGAGCTGATCGAAAAGATCTCCGAGTACTTTCAAGAGGATCGCTCCGGATCGCAAACCGCCTCGGAATTAGAGCACTTGGCAAAGAGCCCGCTGTAAACCTTGGCAGCTAGCACGTATTGGCATTCGGCAAGAACCCTAGACGGATCGACCATTTGGCTTCATCATGAACCGAATACTCTTGTTCCAAAAACCATTTCAAACGCAACCGATGTCCAAACCCAAGATACTCTGGATCGACGGTGTCGGCAGCTTTGCGATGTGCGACTCGGACGAAGTCTCAATTGGACAAGCCTTTCCGGGGAATGATGTCGATCTGGCGATCCGAGGGGATATCAGCCGAAAAGCCTGCATCATCCGAAGAAAAGGCGAGGATCATCTGATCCAGCCTTTTCAAACCACAAGCATCGATGGCCAAGTCCTCCAGCGGCCTGCAATCCTAAGATCTGGATCGATCTTACGGATAGGAGACCGAGTCGAACTTAGGTACATCCGACCGACGCTCCTAAGTGGCACAGCCAAGATTGAACTGCTATCGAGCCATCGCTGGCAACCGGTTCTCAGTGCCGCGATCCTCTTAGGGGATAGCTGCGTCCTAGGCCCAAATCCCGATTCGCATGTGGTGTGTTTGCCACCCAGGGGACTCGACTGGAAAGGTCGATTCCTATGGTTTCGGCAAGCCGAGGGTTGGATGTGCAAAGGGGTCGACTGCCCGGGCCTAGCCGTCGGAGATATCCCTACAAGCGCCCCGTTTAAGCTGGAAACTGGCCTAAGAGTCCAATCCGACGTCGCCAGTTGGACACTGACGGACTGTTAAAAATCCGTTTTCTAGATTCGTTTTGTTAAGTACAGGTTGCTCATGTGCCACCAGAGCACTCGACACCCTGTCGCAATCGACCAAAATGATGTTCACTAAAAAACTTTTCCGCCCATCGAACCCTTCGTCAATCAAAACCACAGTGGAACGCAAAGGTGCTTCGATGAAATTTCAATACGCCAACGGTGAAAGACCTCTCGAAGGTTATGTCATCCGTCGAGGCATCGGAATCGGAGGTTTTGGAGAGGTCTACTTTGCCGAGAGCGACTCGGGCAAAGAAGTCGCCTTGAAACGAATCCAAAAGAATCTGGATGTCGAGATGCGAGGGGTTCGCCACTGCTTGAACCTTCGCCACCCCAACCTCGTTGCGATCTACGACATACGCTATGACGATGACCAGCAAGGTTGGATCGTCATGGAGTTCATCGAAGGCCAGTCGCTCCGCGATCACCTCGATCATAGCACCGATCCTGCCGCCGGACCTATCCACTCGTTTGAACATGGCAAACCCGAAAGGGTTCTTCCCGTCTTTGCACAGATCGTTGCAGGGATGACGTATTTGCACGATCAAGGGATCGTTCACAGGGATTTAAAACCTGCGAATATTTTCCTCGAAAAGGGGTTGGCCAAAATCGGAGACTATGGTCTCTCGAAGTACATCAGCGCTTCACGCAGAGCAGGACAAACCGAAAGCGTCGGAACCTTTCACTACATGGCCCCCGAAATCGGTAAAGGGGAGTACGGCAAGGAGATCGACATCTACTCGCTCGGGATCATCCTCTACGAAATGCTCACAGGCACCGTCCCCTTCGATGGGGAAAGCACCCAAGAGATCTTGCTCAAACACCTCACCGCCGATCCGGATCTTTCGATGCTTCCATCGAATCTGGCTCATATCATTGGCAAGTCACTGGCCAAGAATCCAAACGCTCGGTACCGCGATGGCCGTGACTTGCTCCATGACCTTGGATACGAACTGACCGCAGCCGGTTTCGTCGCTCCACTGGTCAAAGTTCGAACTGATTTCGAACGCCCTGAGACTTCTAGAGCACAACCTGCCAAAGCTGCTGCGAAACCCCTTGCCGGTAAAGCACTGACATCCACAGAGCGATTCAACGCCTTCTTTACCATCGGTGTCGATGGACATCGCATGATGCTCGAACGAGAACCGATCTACCAACAACTCCGAGTCGGACTCGGTAACTTGATGAAATCGATCGGACTTGCCTCCAAGAGCAACTCGGGAAACTGGATCCTAGCACTCATTGCCATCGTAGCGATGTTGTCGATCTCTGGGGCTTCGGTCATCCTTGGCTATGCACTTGCGGCCTACGCCATCTACTACTGCCTATGGTTCTTCGGACATGTCACCCCCGAGGATCTGCCGGGAACGTCTAAGGTCGCATCGGTCACTCCAACCTCCATGCAGGAAACTGCTGAGTACCCTACGGCTACGATTCGCGCAGAACCCCTGGCAGAAACCAAAAGAGCCCGCATGCCCGTCTCGGCCAAAGAGGCCAAGCGTCTCTGGAAGGCCGAGCAACAACAAGCCCTGTCCCACAGAGACTTTTGGAACGCCAGCCATGCGTGGCTTCAGTCAATGACCTTCTCGGGTTTGATGGCTGCCGTTGCCTCGATCGCCGGAGGTTTCATCGCCGTATCCAACGGATACCTATCGAGTTCGATCGGCAATTGGAACTCCCATGCCCTCGGTGCGATCGCCTGGCTCGGCTCGATGTCGATCCTCTCGAGTTGGGTCGTCGTGACCTTTGCACGCCGCTGGGAGTCTAGGCACGAAGACTCCATCGCGTTTCGGTTCGCACTGATGGTCGCAGGATTGATACTCGGAGCCGCAAGCTTTCAGCTCAGCGAGTTTCTGCTCATCCCATGGAGCTCGATCCTAAACCCCGAAGCGGACTTCAGCTCCAAACTTCTAAGTGGACCGCAGAGCCGTCTTCTGAAAGGCTTCTACGACCAAGATCAAATGCCCAATCTCGCAGGTCACATGGCCTACTTTGCCGGTCTGATGTGGATCGTGCGTTGGTGGCGTCAGTCCGATTCGCTCCGCAAGAAAAAATTCTCTCTTTGGGCCGTCGTTTGGAGTATGCTGATGGCAGGATTGGTACAAGCGATCTTCTTTTTTCCAAGCCCCTGGTGCTTGTGGATGGCCGGGATCGTATCGCTATCTGTCCAGATTGCATCCCCATGGATCGACCCGTCCCAGCCTCAATTAGCGCAACCTCAACTAGCTCAAGTTCGACATCGAGGCAATAATGCAAGAAGTTAAACCAAAGAGGTCGTCGATGCTAAACAGAGATTGGATCAGTCGCACAGGAACCAACGCCGTTCTGAGGCTTGGTGTTGGCCTGATCTGCGGCTTGGCGATCGCACAAGAAATCGAGAACCGCGAATCCTCCTCGAAAGAACCTGCCGTAGAGGCTCCGAAAGACTCCTACGATGCGGCTCGTCAATCGCTCGGATGGATGACCCGTTCACTCCAACAGATGGCCGACAAGATTGATTCGATTTCCTCGAAGCTCGATCCAAATGCTTCCGAAGAGGAGATCAATCGCGAAGTCAAAAGGGCCATGCGTGAGGCTTTCTCTGATTTTCTACCCGGAACACCCATCCCAAATCCCAATCTTTCGACGAGCAAGCCCCCCCCTAAGAAACCGACCAGACCGGTCGCTGAGATCGATGCAAACTCGAAGCAGTTTGATTCGCCGATCTGGGACAGTGCAACACCGGCCTGGGTCAAGGATCGGGTTGTGGATCAAGAGGTTGTTCGCATCGCGGTTGAAAGTTCTGTCGAGTCGTCGGCCCAAGAATGCCGTGTATCGATGGATGATCAAATGACGGACTTGGTCCGCAAGGTTCTCGATGACTACATTCTCTCGCATGCCAAAGCAGCCGAAATCGATCAACTGACACCCGAGTACATCAGCACCAAACTTGTTCGGCCAAATACCGAATACGAGTTGGTTCTTGATCGTCCCAGTGGAACTTATTACCAACTGTTTCGTCTGGTCCACATCGGTCCGGATCAGATCAAAGAGATCCAGCGATGGGAACGAGACTCCGTCACGGCCAAGCGTGTTCAATGGCTAAGTGGCTCAGCAGTCTCGGCGCTGATGCTCTTAGCAACCGCATCGGGTATCACAGGACTTTTAGCCAAGCGATCCAAGCGGCGTGAAGGGTAGATCCACGCGATGAGCCAACCAGAGATCGATCAACTCCTCATCGAGAGCATCCGCAGGGGTGACACCCAAGCTTGGCAAGACTTCATCGATCGCTTTGAAGGGCGATTGCTGGCTTACGTCGGCGCCCGGCTTGCGGATCGTGCGCACGCCGAAGACATCGTCCAAGAAACGTTCATCGGTTTCTTAAATAGCTTGCCGAACTTCGACTGTTCGCGACCACTCGAAAGCTATCTGTTTTCGATTGCTGCTTACAAGCTGACGGACCATCTGCGACGCCAAGGCCGACGATATGCGACCCAACTGGTGACCTCTGAAAACTCCAGCGACGCGATTCAGCGTCTGCCCTCGGGGGGCCGCCAGGCCAGTAGCATCGCACGATCCGCCGAGCAAAAGGATCGCGAAGAGGTTGTGCTACGGCAAGCTCTTGAAGATCAGATTTCCAAGTGGCGACAAAAAGGGGATTATCAAAAACTCAAGTGTCTAGAAATGCTGATCGTTTTAGGGTTGAGCAATAAAGAGACGGCTCAAGCGCTCGAGCTTAGCGAACAGCAGGTCGCCAACTACAAATCCGATTTCATCCAACGAACAAGAACGTTGATTGCCAAGCAAGCCGATCGAGAACGCATCCCGGAACTCGATGATCAAGAGACTTAGCCGCACGCTCTGTCATTTGAAAGTTGATAGCCCATCAGTTCGCATTAAGAAGAAAAAAAGCACCAGCCCCAACGTAGTGGATCTTGCTAAAGATCCCAGCACTTCAAACCACCGCCACTCGTCGATTAGATCGCAATAAACGCTTTTTAAAGTCCCCTCATGCGCTAGGATCTTTAGCAAGATCCACTACCCGGTCGCCCGCTTTATCGTAAAGTCACAAAGTCGTTGTGATTGAGCAGAGTCCAAACCAATAAGATCCGATCGGCGATCGCTGACCCTTGCCCAATCCCCGAGTTTGGTAATCCTCGCCAACGCTCCATCGCATTCTTGCTCGAAGCGATCATCGATGCATCGGCTTGGATCCCTAAGATCTCTCGAAAGGCACGTACAATGAATGCATCCAAGTCGCTTGACTCTTGATTAATCCTCTCAGCGATCTTCACCGCCGAATCAAGTACCAAGCGACTGTTGCTCAATGCCAAAGCCTGCTGCGGTACAATGCTCTGATCCCTCCGATAACACTCCTTCACAAGCGCCTCGTCGAACGTGCTTAAAAACATATTCCGCTCGTTGTTCGAATGAAAGAAATAGAGACTTCTGCGGAGCGAATCACCTTGCTGATTGATCGGAACCGAAGGGCCTCCAAACGCCGTATCCAAGTTCCCTGAAAGCGAAAGAATCGAATCTCGAACCACTTGCGACTCGATGCGAATCGCACTGCGCCTCCACAGCAGTCGATTGTCTGGGTCTATCTCGGTCGCCGACTGGGCGTTGGTCGATTGGGTATTGGCAAGCGTCGAATGCCTACGATAAGCTTCCGAAGTGAGGATCAGCTTATGAAGATACTTCATGCTCCAACCATGAGAGACAAACTCCGAAGCCAACCAATCCAGGAGAGCTTGATGCTCGGTCTTTGCCCCTTTGTTCCCAAAGTCAAAGACGCTCGCAACGAGCGGTTCACCAAAATGCCGATTCCAAATGTGGTTGACCGCCACGCGTGCAGTCAATGGGTTCTGCGGGTCGGTGATCCATTTCGCAAGTGCCGTTCGGCGGCCTGAACTGGTCTTTGGAAACTCCGGCTTCGGATCATCAGCCCCGGAATTCAAGAACCGCGTTGCGCTCCACTGTGCCCCCGTGAATCGGATCAATTCACCCTGATCGTTTTGCAAGGACTCTTGCGCTTTGGCGACACTCGCAAGTGCTTGATCGTGCTCTTTCTGTGCCGCTTCTTTTTTCTCCGGTGGGGACTTGATGAGCTGGATCTGCGCATTGATGCTCTGAAGCTTGGCCTTGGATAACTGCCACTGACGGTCTTGCAAGATCGATGCGCGTACGGCCTTGGCTTCAGCCTCTCGAAGTCCGCTTAAATCGCTAGCCGCATTGCTCTGAACATCCGTAAGCTGCTGATCTTCGAAAGCCCAACGCGATTGCCAAGCTTGATAACGAGCCTCCAAGGCAGCAACCTCCGACTCTACCGACTGATGCTTCTCTTGGGCTTGCTGGAGTTCTAATTTCGCTAACTCGAAAGCTTGCTCGGGCATAAGCGTCATGCCGCCGGCAGGATCCCTGAGTTCGATCGTATCAGGGAGTGTTTGGATACGGATCTCATGGAAGGCGACCTGAACGTCGAAGGCTGTCAATTGCAATGCACCCTGGCGGCGTTCCAAAGGGCTCTTCCAAGCCACCTTGGGTTGTCCGTCGAGCGAGGCGTTGATGAGCGGCCCTCGGACTTGCAAACGAAGTGTGTACTGTTTATTGAGTTCGACCGGATGCGAAGCGCGGCCCTCGGCTGGATAATGGTATTGACCATTCTTGGCATAGGCAGCTTGCACCTTGGGATCCGGGCCATGGGCACTGACATAGACCATGATCTCGCTATCCTCGGGGCCAGGATTGATGGTTCCATCGGTTTGGGTCGAGTCAAATGAGACACCGACGCTGCGATAAGTGCTTCCTCCGAGTATCGTAAATCGCAGCGTCAAATCGAAATTCTCGGGTGGATTTTCGAGCCACCGCACAATGCTGCGGGTTTGACCGTCTTGGAGTTGCATTAACTTACCGGGCTCGAACTCCCATTTGCCCCCAAAGGTTTTCCAGCGTGCAGGGTCGAGCACTGCAAAGCTATCGTCGAGAAGAATTTTCGCAGCATCCGAACGAGATTGCGGATCGGTCGAATTCGGATCGCTCGCATCGGACTTCCTAGATGCGATGCTCGATTCATATTCGGCTTTGGCCTTGGCATGCTTGTCTTTGGCGACTTGAATCGCTTGGGAGGATTGGCTCAAAGCATTCTTCACTTTTTCGATTTGCGTTGGGATCACCCCCTGGTGGCGTTCGGGTTGCCAAGCGACCCCGGGAAGTTTGACAGGTTGGATTTCCAATGGGATTTTGGCAAGAAACTCGGGGATGCCAGGGTGCATCACGAGCGATTTATCGGGCGAGGACTCTTGGCCTCGTTCAAACCGATAGGTAGGAGTTTCGAGGTAGGCATCGAAGACTCGAGGGAGGCCGTTTTTGTTCAAATCCGTTTCACCGGCCAGAGCATCGAGCCGAACGTGATAGGGTTCAAAAATCGCTCGCATGCGGTAGTAATCGACTTGGCGAATCGGATCGTACTTGTGATCGTGGCATTTGGCACAGTTCATCGTCAATCCGAGAAACGCTTTGCTGACATGCTCAATCGCCTCATCCATCCATTGATTTCGATTGAACAGAAAGTAATTGCGAGCAAGAAAACCCGTCGCACGGAGATCCTCGAAGTTCTCTGGCGCGATCTCATCGGCTGCGAGCATCAAGCGAACCATTTCATCGTAGGGACGATCGGTATTGAGAGCCTCGACGATCCAATCACGCCAATGCCACATGTGCAATTGGCTGTTGCGCAGTTGATCGCCCAAACCCCACCAATCGCTAAATCGCCATACATCCATCCAATGACGGGCCCAGCGTTGGCCATGCCTGGGGTCATCCAAAAACTTATCGATGGTCGACTCGTACCAACGCGAGTCGAAGTCCTTGGGGAGTTGCTCCCAGTCTTCTGAAGAAGGGGGTAAGCCGATCAGATCGATCGAGAGCCGACGGAGCAAGACATCGTTTGGAGCTCGGTTTTGCGGAACAAGGCCGTGTTCGGCATGGAGTTTGTGCAAGAAGGCATCGATGGGATGCGCGGGGGCATTTTCGAGTTGGGGCAGGGGGGGGCGAACGAGGCTTTGGAAAGCCCAATGCTTGCGGGGATCCGGATCGGGTTGTTCATTGGCGACCCCTTGAGCCCCCTGAGCGATCCAGCGACTCAGGAGCTCGATCTGCTGGTCTTTGAGTTGCTCCCCCTCATGCTCCGGAGGCATACGGCTTGAATCGGTGCTCCTTACTCGCTCGATGATACGGCTCTTGTCAGGCTCGCCCGGTGACACGACCGAGCCGGAGTCTCCTCCTTGCAGCATGCCCTCGAGGGTGTCTAAGCGGAGGTTGGATTCCTGTCGAAGCGGACCATGGCAAGCAAAGCACCGCTCACGCAAAAGCGACTTTATCTGGTTTTGATAATCGATCGCTGGCACTTGCGCTTGGGCCGATTGCCCACAACCTGCCAGATCGCCAAGCAGAAGGGCAAAAACCAACCCGCCAGTAAAGCTGCAAACAGTGAAACTGCAGATAGGCAGACGAATGATCATGGTGGGTCGCAGGGGCAGGGGGGATCAAAGGAAAGGCCCCTTATTATAAACGATCGCCGAAGCGAGACAGAACGGATCGATCAAGAATTTTGTTCTCGTCCCCTACCAATTCGAGGCGCCAGGAAACTATACTCGGGGGCAAGTTTACGGACACCACAAGGCTGTCTGAGATCAATTAGTGCCTCTCGATGTTAGGGACTTGGGATCCATGCGATTTTTCTACTCACTCTTGGCGATGGTCATGTTCATGTCAGCACATCCACTTGCGGCTCAAAGCCCTGCGACGCAAACGCCGTTGCGAACGCTCGGTACGATCGAGCGACTCAGACCGGAGCTGGACAAGTTATTGCCTGCCGATTCGAAACTCGAAGTCTTAGCAGATGGCTTCACATGGACCGAAGGTCCGCTTTGGATGGGGGACGAGAAAAACGGTTATCTGCTCTTTACCGACATTCCTCGCAATTCGATTTTCAGTTGGTCAAAGTTCCATGGCATCAGTTTGTTCATGCAACCCTCGGGTTACACCGGAGTCACTTACTACGGCCTTGAACCCGGTGCCAACGGATTGTTTAAAGACTCCGACGGCAACTTGGTCATGTGCGAGCATGGTGATCGCCGAGTCAGTGTGCTTACGCCCAACGGCGGCAAGCGAACGCTTGCAGACAATTACAAGGGCAAGCGTCTCAACAGTCCAAACGACGGGGTGCTCAAGTCCAACGGGGACATCTATTTCACCGATCCACCCTACGGGTTACCACAACGTGAGAACGATCCGCGTCGGGAGTTGGATCATTTTGGGGTGTACCGCATCTCGAAGAAGACCGGAGAGTTGACCCTGCTTACGACCGAGCTTGCGCGTCCGAACGGGATCGGCTTCTCGCCCGATGAGAAAACTTTGTACGTGGCCCAGAGCGATCCGAAGAAAGCGATTTGGATGACATTCGAAGTCAAAGAGGATGGAACGCTCGGGCCTGGCAAATTGTTTTATGATGCGACCGACCAAGTGGGCAAGCATCCTGGGTTGCCTGATGGATTGTCGGTCGACAAGGCGGGTAATGTGTGGGCAAGTGGTCCTGGCGGGATCTACATTTTCAGCAGTGCGGGAGTTTTGCTAGGTCGTATTAATACGGGCGAGCGAACCAGCAACTGCTGTTTTGGAGAGGACGGTTCAACGCTGTTTGTCACCGCCGACAGCAACTTGTGCCGCATCCGAACGAGCACTTCGGGGCTCTAATCGTAGAGTTCAAAGCCCAACACATGGCTTCGCGTTAAATGATGTTGAACGAATGTCAAAAAGGGTTCTTCAGGAATAATTGTGGGTAAACCCTCGGCTTCCACCACCCGGCTTCACGCCGGTGGGGCCATGACTTGCGGCTACAAAGGAAAAAACTGACCGCCCCATTGCCTCGGCCTTCTGTTTCCTTCGGACGG
>JBJSXX010000011.1:0-8471 GCA_046086605.1 Pirellula sp.
CCACCAAGGATCCCTCGATAGTTTGATCCTCACGCGAGTAGCGCTGGCACCATTGCTTGGCCGCAAACCGATTGGGGTCGTATAAGGGGTTTTGGTGATCGAATTGGATTCGGCCGGGAAAGCCCGTCAGCCAGGTGCAGGTCTGATGAAAGCTTGATTGGAGGGTACCCCAGCAGAGCGTTGCGATGCGGGCGGTTTCGTTTCGGGTTAATACCCAGCGGCTCAGTAGGTCGATCCAAAGATCTCGATAAGCAACATTCAATGCTGAAGGAGAGTAGAGGATGGTGGTGTAGAGAGCCTGGAGGATCCACTCGCCGAGTTGGCTTTGGCAATCGTCTGAGCCTAGCCTGGTCGCTTGGCTGAGATACTTTGGTACCCCTTCAAGCGGCACGGTGATGCACAAAACTTCAAAGCCTGCGGCTTGCCATGTTTCGACAGCCGTATCGCTCCAGTTTCCGATTAGCAGCAGTCGTATCGATCCGCCTCGATGCATCGCATTAGGCAATCGAGGGGATTGCTCCAAAAGTCGATCATCACCGACGACGATCCACAGATCGCTATGATCACGAGCTTCACCTAGCGAAACGCTGTATCCGCCAACCCGCTGCATTGAGGCGATGGCATCAAAGGCCGCATCGCTATCCCAAGGATCGATCGTCGCGCTGGAGCGTTTCGCAAGTTCGATGGCAGCCCGCGCCGACTCGACACAGTGGATTCTCCCGGTGACAAGCACTTGCGTGGCTCGAGCGATGCGTTCTGAAACTTTGCTCTTTACCGTGTCGTCTACCGACGCATATTCGGGGATTGATTTTATGCGTAACGGAACAAGCGACTGGAGGCTTGTTCGTCGGCTGCAAAATCCATCGAGCGATGGATTTGTCGTTGATTGTTCGGGTAACTCGCAAACCAATGAACACAGTGAGCAGATCTCGGGGCTTCGATGGGGCTGGCTCATCGCAAAGTAGGCTCTCGTGGTTAGAGATTTTCGAGCACTTTTTGCGTCATCGCTTCGGTTCCAATCGATGCTTGTCCGCGCGGGACTAGGTCTGCTGTTCGGTGGCCTTGGGCAAGAACGTTTCGGACGGCAGTTTCGATTTGTTGGGCTTCATCGTGCAAGCCCAGGGAGTGTCGACAGAGCATGGCAGCAGCTAGGATTGTGGCAAGTGGGTTCGCGATACCTTTGCCTGCGATATCCGGTGCCGAACCATGGATAGGTTCGTACAGGCCTGGACCACTTGCGCCAACAGAGGCACTTGGCAACATGCCTAGCGAACCAGGAAGCATGGACGCTTCGTCGGTCAGGATATCGCCGAACATGTTGCTCGTGACGACCACGTCAAACGAGGTTGGACGCGAGAGCAGATGCATTGCCATCGAGTCGACCAAGACGACTTCGTATTGCAGGTCTGGGTACTGCTCTTGCATGATTTTGCCGGTGACTCTCCGCCATAGGCGAGAGGCTTCTAGGACGTTTGCTTTATCGACCATGGTCAATTTCTTGCGTCGTGTGCGAGCCGCATCGGCGGCCATGATTACGATCCGCTCGATTTCGCTCGTGGTGTAAACTGCGGTGCTGTAGGCTCGTTGCTGTCCGTCTGGCAGAGTCTCGCATCCGGAGGGACCAAAATAGAGTCCACCGGTGAGTTCGCGAAAGAAGAGGATATCGGTTCCTTCGATGATACTACGCTTCAGTGGTGATGAGTCGAGCAGTTCGGGAAAGGTGACGATGGGCCGCAGATTGGCAAAGAGTCCGAGCTCTTTTCGAATCTTCAGCAGTCCGGCCTCGGGCCTAGTTTTCGCGTTGGGATCGTCCCATTTTGGGCCACCTACTGCACCGAGTAAAACCGCATCCGAACCTTTGCAAGCGTCGATCGTTTCTTGAGGCAACGGATCCCCGAATAGATCGATCGCGATCCCGCCGATCTTGTGTTCGAGAAATTCGAAATGATGCCCCCGGTCCTTGGCGACTTGGGCCAGAACTCGATGGGCGCAGCGTGTAACTTCAGGTCCGATCCCATCACCAGGGAGCAGGACGATCGTGGCTTTCAAAAGAACCTCCAGAGGTGTATCAAACGAGCGGAAAAATCGGACTCTTGTCGTTCAAGCTCCATTGAACCATGGGCACATTCGGCGGCGGAGCCACAGCAGCGAGTACTCGGCGATCACTCCGATCATACCAAGGACGAACAGATAGACAAAGACGATATTCATATTGAGCACGCGTGACTGCATTCGAATTTGGTAACCCAAACCGGCATCGCTAACGACCATCTCGGCGGCGATCAGAAAGATCATCGCTGGGCCGATTTGAGCCCGTATGCAATCGATGACGTTTGGCAAAATCTGCTTCCAAATCACTTCGTAGATGACTTCCGACTCCGATGCGCCCAGCGTATAAGCTTTATTGATCGCTTCGTCGCTGACGTTATCGCGAACGGCTTGATAGATCGCTTGGGTCATCCCGAAGAAGATCCCAAGTGCGACCATCGAGGTAAACATTCTCTGGTCGGTACCGGCGATGGCAAAGTAAATCGGCAACATCCCCGTGGGGGGTATCTTCGAGAGAAACATCACGATGGGACTCAAGGGGGCTTCGATCCATCGATAGGCCCCCATCATCACCCCGACGACTACTGAGGCTAGGACACCGACGGCCAGTCCGACGAACAATCGCCACAGCGTGGCTCGCATATCGGTCCAGAACATTGCAGGTTTAGGGTTCTCCTGGGTGCCCTGTCTTGCAAACATTCGCTTGACACCTTGCCCGAGTTTTTCGAACGAGGGGATCGTCGTCTGCTTGGGGTTGATCCGAGTTTGACGTTGCGAGAGAAACTCATAGCTTACGAGCAAGACGCACACACCTGCGACGGCTAGTACGATAAAAAGCCAAGTCGGAATAACGCGTCGGATCATGGATCGCTTTCTACTTTGCTACTATTTCTGGCTCTGGCTCTCGATGTAACCTGAGACGTACTTGGTGCTAAAGTCCATCATCCCTTTGCCATCTCCAAAGGAGAGTTCGACAGCTTGGGGAGTCAGGCCATACTTGACGCAGAACTTGCTGACCAAGGGCATGATTTCTTTTTGGAATCGTTCATCGCCGAAGAGACGCACCGCATCGGATGGTTCGCCGAAGAATTTGGTTTGTTTGACGATGGTCTTCATGTCTTCGAGTTCGAGTTTGGCGAACCGAGCACCGATTCCCACGAGGGTCTCGTCGGAAGTGCTTGGGGCTGTCATTCTCTTGTTCATCAGATAGAAGGTTTCGACCACGGCTTTGGCAAAGGCTTCGCCACCGGGTTTGGAGAGGGAGTCTTTACCGACGACAACCATATCGATGATTTCTTCTGGAATCGTTTCAGAGCTGAAGAGGACTTTGGACTCTGCTCGGCTACGAAGCGACTGCATCACGAATGGGTTCCAAACCATGATCGAGTTGATGCCGTCGTTTTTGCCTTGGAATGCCAAGGCGGCTTGTTCGGGATCCATTTGCGAGAACGGGAAATCGGCAGGATTTTTGCCGAGTTTTTCGAGGCATCGTTCGAAGCAATATTGAGAGACGCTCTTTTCGAGACCGCGGGTTGGTTTGCCTGCGAGTTCTTCGAGGGAGTTGATTCCTGCGACGATACAAGCGTCGGCTCCGGCGCTGGTCGAGGTAGGTAAAATCCCGACCGAGTTGCGAGAACCGGCAGCTCCCAAGATATCGATGTTGGTGATGCATACCCCGTCGGCTTGGGAGTTGCCATAGAGGGTGATGCAGCTATCGTAGGACGCAAGAATCAGCTTGATATCGACGTTGTACTTCTTTTCGATCGAACCCATCTCCCCCTCTTTGCCGTTGATGAGTCCGACTTCGTCGGCAACGCCAAAGATGCTCCAGGATGGATACTCGCTCCAAGCTAGCGAGAATGTCGCAGGCTTGGCCGTAGAGCCCGAGGAACCCGGTGTCGTGGCTGTTCCAGCAGATGAACTGCCTGTGCTTGACGCACTGCCACTGCTGGCAGCAGGTTTCGAACCACCGCAACCACCGATAGCAGCAAGCGACAGTCCTACGCACAGCGAGGCAACGATCGCAGAAGTTCGATGGGACAGAAAAGACATTTTCATGGCAAGGTTCCTTGGGTGTTATACAGAGCGTAAGGGGGATTCGATCGTACCGAAGAGAGGCCAACGATTAAGCTTCAGGAATCTTGGTGTCGCGAGCTGGTGCTTCGCTTGCCTTTTGATCCTTGGACAATCCGATCAGGGCATCGAACTCGTCATCGGAGGTAGCTTGCTGAGCGTATTCGAGGAATTCGGTCTCGGCACGTTTGGCATCTAGGCCGGCCATTTCGCGAGAGACTCGGGCGCTGGCGGAAGCCTTTTGTCGCATTTCGCGAAGTCGTTGGAGATCCGCAGATGTTCTATCGTTGGAGATACCGTTGACCATGTCGGCGATTTGCTTTTCTTCCTTGGCAGAGAGAATATCGGCAACCGCATCGGTCTTTTCTTCTTTGAGCTTTTCGAGCTCACGCATGAGGTTTTGGATTTGGTTCTTGTGGTTGGTCACATTCGAGACCAATTGCTTCATATCCTCTTCGAGTTCATTGGCCCGTTGTTGCTTTTCAGCAAGGGTGCTTGAGAAGTCCTTGAAGGCCGCTTGGCATTTGGCGTATTCAGGATCGTTTTTAACGGCATTCGCATCGCCGTTGTATTTATCGACAAGCTGCTTGGCACGGGCGGCGGCACCGGCTTTGAGCTTCTCTAGCTTTTGAACTTCTTCGGTCAGTTGGGTGAGTTTGGCTTTCTTGTTTTCTTCCTGAGCGATCATCGCACCGACGGCATCGACGTATTGATTGAGTCGTTTGCGTTTTTCTTCGACGATCCGATCGTAGTTGGCCGAGATCACCGTTGGGTTGGTGCTCAGCGCATCGGCGGCTTGATCCACCTTGCCGGTGAACAAGTATTTGACAGCGCGAAAGAGTCGGCCGAGTGCATTGAACATTTCGAGATTGCTCCTGAATCAAAAAGGATAAGGTTGACGTGTTAGAGTGTGGGACAGTTTACCTTGTTTTGCTAAAAACCGCTTCTGGTGTTCTAGCCTTCGGGGTTTAAATATCTTTCATAGTCTGGTCGGTTTTGCAAATCGCGGAGGCGTTCTTCGGAGCGTTTTGCGGCTTGGATCGATTCGGCCAGTTCGAGTTGGAGCGAGTCCATATCCCGCTGGAGATTCTTGTCGGCGAACTGACGAAACGCGGAGATTGCGTCGCGCAGATGCTCGGTGCTCTCGCGGGCTTCGGATAAGCAGTGTTCGCGTTGGGCCAGAACTCCTTGCTTTTGTGCACCGGATAGTTTCTGTGCAAGCTGGTACATTTTCAAGGATTGGTCGAGTTGATCGGTGGCTGCCCAGAACAATTGGCGAGCTTGCTTGAGAATTTCCAGGCTTCTTATTTGAATTCCGGGGGTTTGGGCAAGTTTTTCCAATTCGGCCCGGTTCTCGCGCAGCAGGATCAGATACTGCTCGGTTCGTGGATCTTGGTCGGTGGCCAATCGTTTTTGGAGCTCGTTTAAGTGGTCTTCCTCCTTTTGGAGGGCTTCTTTGGCGAGGTCAGCCATCGCCTTTTGAGAGATGCCATCGAGTTGGAAGATAAATCGGGTAGCAAACCAACCGATTCCGCCCAGAACGCCTGCGAGTCCTACGAGATTGAGCATATCGCTACCTCCGCCGGCCCAGGATAGAAGCCACGCGCTAGCCCCCCCAACGATCGGCAAAACGACCGAAGGTGCCACGAAAATCTCACGAAGAATTCTTTTTCTAAGTTCTTCCACGTCGGGTTGTTTGATGCTTGTTGCGAAGGATTTTTAGTAGGGGACTTGGCCAACGACGAACGTCACGCGGGTCTGGCCAGTGATGCCTTCGGTCAGGACCCGCATGCGTTGTGCGGGGATCCCGAGTCCTAGCAGATATTTCATCGCCGCATCTCCTCGCTGGGAGGCGAGCTTGAGGTTGGCTTGCGTATCACCGGCTTGCGAAGCGTTGCCTCGAATGATCAGGTAGTACTGTGGCCAAGCTTGTAGTTTTTGGGCAAGGTCATCTAAGGTTCGTTTGCTGGCTTCGGTCAGGTTGGGGCTACCGCGAACAAAGACAAGTTCAGGGACGCTCAGTGTACCTACGGTGGTGAGTTTCCCCCACTGAGCTTCGGACAATTCTTTGAGTTTGGTTTCTTCGCGGATCTTTTCGTCAGCAAGGCCTGGGTGAAAATTCTTGTTGAGCAAACTCTCGACGGGTCGATCGTAGAAGTACTTTGTGAATTGCGTTGAGCTAGCGGGCATATCGATTGCACCGGATTTGACCAGGACGTTCGAGATACGCCCGAGGATGTCTTCGATGTGCACGAGGGCACCGGAGCGTTTGCCGAAGTGGGCGAGGTTCTCTTGGGTGTTCTTCCATTGGATACCTTGCACGAGTCGTTTGGCTTGTGCTTCGGTGAGTTCTTGCTTGGTTTCTTTGGCGTCCTGCAAGAGGAGTTTGATCATGGCCTCGTCTTCACGGAATGCGTACAGAGCCGTGAAGTAGGCTTCGAGGATCGATTCAACGGCGGTGCCATTTTTGAGGAGAAAATCGCGGCTTACGACAAGTGTATCGACGATGTATCCAGTAAAGCGAGACGAGTCGACTAAGACATGGAGTTGGTCGTTGGTGAGCATTTGAGAGACGTAGGGTTCCCAAGTGACATAGACTTCGTCCGTTTGGGGTGTGGCGGCTTTGTACTTGGCCAAGATTTCTTCGGGCGAAGCGACGCTTTGGATGCTTGTCGAGCTAAGGTTACCGAGACCGAAGTCTTGCATAACGACGCGAGCGAGAGTTTCGCTCGGGGAGTCACCTACAAGGACAAAACGGACTTCGGGCCGATTGAGTTTATCGACGTCGGGGAATTTGGATTTGTAGGCCAGCATGGCATCGGCACCCCGAGTTTCATCGATCAGTCCGACGATGGTGCCAGCGGGGTATTCTTTATCGGAGAACTGTTTCAGGAGAGCATCTGCGGGAAATGCCGCAAGCTGAAGAGTACCGTTTTGCAGATCCGAGGCGCGTTTGGCGTAGTTAGCACCATCGTCGATGTTTTTGATACGGATTCCGCGGTCGGCGAGTTGTTTGCGGAACTCTTCGGATCGTAGCACGGCATAGCCCGAGAAGTTATCCAAGCCTAGGCTTAGTTCGTAGCGGTAGCGGCTCGAGCCCGAGGTAGCCGCGAGAGTTTGATCGGCTTGCTGTTTGGTCGCTTGCTGTTGCTGCTGATTCTTTTTCGGGACGATGATCCATCGCCAAGTCGCGGCACCTATGGCAAGCAGGACCAGCCAAGTGAGCGCGACGAGTACGATTTTGCCTTTGGTAGCGGATTCCGACACGATGGATGCGTTCTGGGTAGGACCGGTGGGTCGATAGAAGGAGATTCGGTGGATGCCATCAAGATGAAAGCTGAGGCTAATTGTAAGGAACGGTAAGGGCAACTGGAATAAGTAGCCGCAGAGCTAGGCCAGATTCCCAGAATAAAAGGGCGCAAGCCCCATTGTAAAGCGGTTGTCCTCAACCGCTTGGCTGTTTGGCTGCTAGCTAAAGCCTAAAGTCCAAAGCCTACCCCAATAAAATAATTCCGACCAAAAACGGGCGTAAAACTCGCGGATTCGTAAGATCAGGAGCTATGGACGAATCCAAGCCTTCTACGCCACACAATAACTTGTTCCACTATGCGCTTTCGCATGCGCAAGCCGCTAGAGATTTAATCCAAACGCACCTACCTGCGGATTTGGTATCGGCGCTGGATCTTGATTCGCTCGAGCTCCAAAAAGACAGCTTTATCGATGAGGAACTGCGAGAAAGTTATTCGGATTTGCTCTATTCGGTGCAACTTGCAGAGCAGGACGGTCAGAGGGGCCCAGAGAGGGTGAGACTCACCTGACCCAACAGCTGCAGGAGATTTTGGGTTTGCCTCTAAGCGATGCAGCGACGCTGGAGGATCAGTCGCTTGAGCAGTTGCAAGCGATCACCGTCGAGCTTCGCCAGCAGTTCCGCGATCGCAAATAGTGCTGCTTGATGGTAAAAGAGTTGTCGGTCTTCTTTCGCCAAAGGCGATATTCATCGTAGCCTGGGGCAACGCCCCTGGACTTGGTGTCCGTATTCCAGGGGCGATGCCCCTGGCTATGTTGATTATGGCCGTTGGCCAATCGGTGTGCCCTTGGGCCTGAGGACAAGCAACGAACGACCAAATCAAGTTGCATTCACTTGTTGATCCGATTGCGACGTGTTGTTAAGGACCACCTTGAGGAAGCGCAATTGAACCGCTTTGGCGATCGTGCGAGCTGACATCGGGCCAGCAAGGCACCGTCGGTGCCACATTTCACTCAGGAAGCAGGTCTGCCCGGGCCATGGTGGGGGCGAGGCGGGGATGGCGGGAGCCTGTGGAAAAGCGCCGAGGCGGGTGGATGCACGG
>JBJSXX010000012.1:0-16367 GCA_046086605.1 Pirellula sp.
TACATGATGCGATGGGATCTTTGAAGGTAATTACGTCTCTTTGCAGCTATTTTTCGGTTCTTCAGGAATTATTGTGGCTAGGAGTGTATGCTACTGGTTTTTAACGTACGCGAAGCGGTCTAGTATAGCGATTCACCCAAGTAGTCTGCAAATTACCGTGAACCCGCTTCGATCAACCATCGGTATCGCAGAGGTCCAAACAGCCATCGAGTACGAGTACGAACCAATCATCCCCCTCTATGTCGACTGCATCCTCCAAAACGATGCTCCCATCAAGCAAATCACTGCTTTGATGCACAGTGACAGCTCGTTCGCAAAACAGAAATTTGACACGATGGCATTTGAATAAGAAAGATGAACTTTCCGATCGAAAATCGATCCCTTTGAACATTTTTCGCGCGAAGTTTTTGGATAGCTGGTTTTGGGCAGTGCAGGTAGCTCAGCAGAGTTACCTGCTGGCCAAGTTATCGAGAATCGCTTTGATCGAGATTTCGCGCATGGCTTTTTCAAGTCAACTTGAAGATCATGCAAGATCAACTCGATTGATACGGTTCTCAATCAATGTCAGTTTATCAATGACCACATCGAAGTCCGGTGGCCATGTTCTTGGGTGTCGTTTTACGCAGTTGGATCGTCATTGTTCCGATCCGACCAGTACGACTTGTTCCATCGGTCAGAAAGACGGCTTTCGCTGGCTGCGGGTTAAACGAATGCTCGCAAACGAACAGAGGAAACAGCCAAGAGAGTAGAAAGTTGAGAGTAGACCGAGTGGATGGGAGAAGATGGCTTGATTGGCAACCGTCGCTGATTCAATTGTAGAAAACAATTGAGTTGCGATTTTCTACTCTCTACTTTCTCCCCTCCACTCTCTAGTTATCACAAACGGCCCTTTCGCCAATTGGCGAAGGGGCCGTTTGTGATAAATCGGATTGAAGGTATTCGAAGAGGTCTCTCAATTCTTGGGGAGACCACTTACGATACAGATCCTCGGGCATCAATGAGACATCGGATGTTTTTATCTCTTCGATTTCATCTCGTGATACCTCGATGGCCTGCCCTTGCTGAGGTTGGATTGTCAATCTACCGTTCCCGTTGTCTTTCACCAGGCCGGTAAGTACGCGCTGATCTGTGGTACGGATGGCCATCGCTAAGTACTCTCGTCGAATGACGCTGCTTGGATCGACGATCGATACGAGCATATAGTCGCGGTCTTTGCGATTCGCACTCGTCAAATCGGGTCCAATCTCCTGGCCCTGGCCAAAGAGTTTATGGCACGAAGCACAATGCTGCTGAAACAGTTGCATACCTTTTACTCGATTTCCCGTGCCTGCGCGCAAGTCATTATTCAGACGCCGAACCTCGGCGAGCTTCTCCTCAGGCGTCGATGCTTTGAGTCGTCCCCAATGCTTGGTAAGCAGAATATCGATCTGCGGCTCATTGAAATCAGCCAAACTTCGGACAAGATCAAGGGGGATCGTCTCGGACGATAACCGACCCACTTGGATTTGTTCGAGCAACTTCAATGCACTCTTGCTCCGAGAAAGCAAAATACCCACACTCCTCTCACGCACCTTTTCGGACTTGGTTTTCAAATAGTATTCGATCAGAAATGCCATCAGGGGCTCATCATCGAATTTCGCCAAATACTCGATCGCCTTGATGCATACAGCTTCGTTGCTTGAGTTATTCAAAACGTTCTTTATTCGCTCGATATCTGCTTGCTTGAGATCCGTTGCCAGTGCATCGATGTATCCGATCAGGATCGCATCGTTTGGGTCGCATGAGTCAATCGCAGCATTGCAAAACTCTTTTGCCATAGCTGATTTATAACGCATGGCGATGCGAAGAAGCGAAAGATCTCTAGGGTGGGCCTTGAGATCCTCGCCAATCAATTCAAGCAGCTCTTCCGAAGACTCCGTGGGGAGTGTTTCTCCATGAGTACTTTTTGAAACGACACGCGTTTGCAAGCCCTCGTCGACGTAGCTCCAAAGCCCCATCCTCTTGTCCTGTGAAGGGGCAGCTTGAAGGAGCCGAACGAGGGAGCTTTGTGCCAAAGTCATGCGATCAGCCGAAGAGGATTCGGCTGCATACCTTCGGATCAAAAGACCAAGGAGTTTGTCGCGGCCAAGTTGCGAATTCCAGAGCGTCGGCCGAACAAATCGCTTGAGCACCTCTTGGCTTCCCTCGATGCAGTGGCGTTCGACTGCCCACCACCACAAAAGCGGCATATAAGGGTCTTGTAGATCGATACTGCGGTTGATGTTCGCGTTGATGATCGGCATGGCGATCGATGGAGCAAGCCGAGCGGCAGTACAAGCCAGTTGCTGTCGTACGTGGATGTCCTCTTCGTTCTCGGCAAGCTCATCGAGTTGGTGAGCAAGCTGACTTGACAGAGAATGCCCCCCGAGAACTTCTTGATCGCCAATCCAGCGAATGCACCAGCGGCGGATGGAAGCATGGGGACTTGCCAAGAGCTTGCTCAAATGGGCATCAGAGAGGCTCGCAAGGCAAGTCCAGGTCCAGAAGGCCTCGAGCGCCTTTTGAGGATCATGGCTCGTAAAGGTTGTTTGACGAAGCGTTTCTAGCAGAGGTTCTGGAGGATGGACCTGAGGGTTCTGCATGTTGGCATAACGGCGAACCAATTCCTGTCTGGCCCGGCGGACATGCCATTGATCGCTGAAATTCAATTGATCCAGCAAGGCTCGATCATCGAGTTTGGATAAATCTACGGTTGCTATCGAACGGGGAGCGTCCGCAGAAGTGACGCGGTAGACGCGTCCGTTGGACCGATCCCATTGGGCATCTGGGTCCGGATGCGCCATCCTCGCGTCATGCCAATCCGCAACATAGATCGCTCCATCAGGACCGCAAGTTAGATCCGAAGGGGCGAACCATACGTCATTCGATCGCAAGAGACTGCCACCATGGGCTGTAGCCATAGTTGAACCGTTGGGCTTGAGATGATGCCAGTGGGCACCGTGCCCAAGCAGATCTGCTGCTAGGTACTTGTTGCGATACTCAGGGCCAAGCCGGTCAGCCTGGTAAACGATTCCTCCGACAGTCACATGACCCCCAGTAAAGTTATCGTGGGGTGCGTGTTGGAAGTACCCGAACGCATAAGGATTGTGGAGTTCTCCGTGCTTGGAAAACGACTTGACGTAGTAAGCACCTTGAACGCCATGCACGAGGATATAGCCCCCATAGTTGGTGCTATAGAGCAGTTCTCCGGAGGGATCGAAGTCCAGCCCCCAGCAGTTTCCACCCCCCTCGCAAAAAAGCTCGAATGCTTTGGATTTCGGATGGTATCGCCAAACGCCCTGCTGAAACTCGATCCCGCGAATGTTCGCCGTAACGGTACTACCCTGGCAACCATAAAGCCAGCCATCAGGCCCAAAACACAGCGAGTTGGCGACGCTATGCGCGTCCTGCATTCCAAACCCTTCGAGCAGAACTTGCGGATCCCCATCGGGTCGGTCATCGCGATCCTGATCCGGGTAAAAAAGCAAATACGGAACATTCAGGACAAAGACCCCACCGTGCCCGAAGGCAAACCCGGACGCAAGATTCAGGCCGTCGACAAAATCTTTGGCCTGATCCATCCTGCCGTCGGCATCGGTATCGCTAAGGATCGTGAGCCGATCGGAACCTCGTGGTCCATGCGGAGGAGCCTTAGGGATCGCATCATAAATGGTGCGAGAGTAGCGGTCGACCTGTCTTCGCTCAAGCCCCTCGGGGTTTGGGTACTGCAAGTATTGCATAACCCATAGTCGACCACGATCATCCCAGTCGATTGCCACCGGTTGGCTTATCAAGGGTTCACAAGCGACCAGATCCGCTCGAAGTCCCTTTGGGACTTGCATTCTTTTGAGCGATTCTTCTGGACTAAGCCCCTGCGCGCAGGCGATGCCCGTGAGCATCACCAAAACACACAACGACGCTACCGAAAACCACAGTAACGGTCTTAGAAAACCGGTGATAGGATCCGAACTTTGGCGAACATTGAAGATGGGAATCATCATATTGCAGATCGATTGCTGAGGTGTTGAAGGTTAATCTACTTCGGCCCCTGGAGCTCGAATCGCTTTCCTTTCCCCAAACTCATAAAGGGTGTTGTGGATCGTTCCTTGGACCGGACTTCCATCGCTCGCCTTGAGCTTGTAGCGAATCTCCATTCCCCAACTCGGTTTCATCTTCGAGCTTTCGATACGAACCGTCTTGGCATCATCGAGTAGTATCGCTCGATCGACCGCCACCTTGCGCTGATCGATGTGGTCCGACCCGTACTTGGCACTGCGTTTGAGCCCCCATTGCTCGATTTGAATATTCGCTACGTCGATAGATTCCGGGTCGATCTTTTCGTGGAATACCAGTTCGATCCCACCTTCAACCGCATGCAATCCCATGGGCAAATGGCTCGGTCGAGACAATTTTCGGATCCGATACAATCCACCTGGGGCCGTCGCATTGCCCGCCCAGGAAAACATACCGCACAAGTACAAATGATGATCGCCCGGCGAGAATCGACCTCGCATCACCCCGGTCTCGAATGCAGGAATCGGCAACTCAATCATTCCTCCCTGACGCGTCGATCCAAGTTGCTCATGCAACACCAGATAGACTTTACCGTATCCATAGGACAAATTCAGCAAGCTGCCTTGCAGCTCTCCCCAAGTGGGACTATCGACCCACAGCAGTTCTGCTGGTGAACGATCAAAAGCATTGGTGATCCAACATAGAGGAGGCTCCATCGCTTGATCCGACGTATCGGTCACATCATGGTAACCAAACATGTTGCCATAGAATTTCGGACCGCTCTTCGGATCGACACTCACCCAGTTGATCCGATTCTTGGGATTCCAAAACCCCTCCTGGTCAGTCACGATGAATGTCCCATCTGGATTCAAACAAACGCCATTGGCCGCGCGGAAACCGGTTGCCAAGATATCCGTTTTGGATCCATCGGGAGACACTCTCAAAAGCGTCCCATGCTGGGGAACCACCGCCTTGAGCGCATGACGTCCCGACTTGGCATAATAGAAATTGCCTGCTTGGTCACTTTGCAGCCCCATCGCAAATTCGTGGAAATGCTCGGTGACTTGATGGTCGTTGTTAAAGCACTCGACATAATCGATCTCGTCGTCGGAGTTGAAATCATGCAATGCAGCGAGCTGATCTCTGCACGTCAAGTAAATCATGTCATCGACAATCTTTAAACCCAACGGTTGATACAAACCTGAGACCATCCGTTTCCAAGTCCACTCGGATTGATCGATCGACTCTCGAACATGCCAAACATCTCCATCCCACGAACAGACCGCCATCGAACCATCGGAAAAGAAGTCCAAGCCCGTCAGTCGCAACTGCGCAAACCATGGGTTTGACTCGGGTGAGAGGATGGTGTCGACCGCAAACGCACCTTTGGAAAAGGGTTCCTGGACTTTTGTTTTTAAAACCTGTGGCCATCTGCCGGAATTGCTTCGAACGCGCGCCAGCAAATCCCACTGGCCACCCAATTCCGAGTCGATCTGCTCTTTACGAACCCCCTCTTGGTCTGAACGCTTCGCGCACCAAACGACAAACCTCTGCGGCTGATCATTCGCATCGATCGTGACAGTCAACATCCCGTCACGAGTCGTCCAGGCCAATCCAACGTTCTGGCCTTCGAGCCCGAAAGCATGCGAGTCGGTCGAGCATCGTACTGAATCGATTGACAGACTCTCTATCTGCTGCTGGCTCAAATCGCTAACACGAAGTTCGATCGACTCCTTGTGCGGTGCGATGTTCAGTACCCGACCAAAAGCGCTTTGGTCTGAACCGATTTCAATCGCTAATGGAGATTCAAGGATCTGCGCATCGGCAACGCTGTACGAAAGAATGGTTCGCGATCCGCTGACGAACTGACCATTGAACTTACCCCAAGACTTGGGCAACGGACCGTAGCGACGGGAGTCTCGCCCGATGACTCTCGCATCGTCCTCGAAGGGGTTGGCCTGCGACTGCGGCCGAGCCCAACCTGGGCCGACCGAGTTGGAAAACACAATATCTCCAACGATCCTTGGATGGATTCCATGTTCGCCATTGAATTGAATGTCCCGCCAATCGATGAATACATCCTTGGGTTTTTCTTTCGAGACCTGCCACCCGGCTGCCCATCGCAAAGTGTCGGTATCAAAAACCATCCACTGCTGTCCACGGGTGATCCCACCTGGCCCAGCATCGAGCCGCACGGCGATACCTTTGTAAGCGATATTCAAGCGATCGCCGGGGATCTCATAGCAATGCGTGAGCATATTGCCGTAGTCCATCGCGCTCCAGACCTCGATGTTGCTCGGCTCTGGGCCTCGCGTGTTGCCCGCAGGTAGCTTGTCCAAATACGTTGGATCGATCGTCAAGGAGTTGATATTCGGATTCGACTTGAGAAACTCTTCGCGAATGTAATGGATGACATCGTATTTTTGAGAGGGGACCATCCAAGTCTGAGCGGCCATAAAGCCGTAGCCATGGGTCAGCGTGCGGTACATCTCCAGCGGCTGGCTCCCGTTTTTGAATTTACCTTCACCAAAACGCAACGCGGTCGGTAGCGAACCGATTTGATCTTTGGTTCCATGGCAATTAGCACAGACCCGCGCATAGATGGCTCGGCCTCGCTCAAAGGAGTCCTTGTTCCAATCGCGGATCAATCCCGCATGATCGATACGGGATTCGTATTCAGGGATTTTGAACGTGAGTAACGAAAGGTCTGGCTGCAGGTTCGCAGCCCCCTTGGGGCCTTGATCCCGTATTTCCATGAGGTACTTGATCAAATCGAGCATGGCTTGTTCGCTGGTCAGTTGCTGCATGAGTCCCGAGGGCATCAGCGACTGAGAGCTCGCGGCGGTCTCTTCGACTTGCTGAGCATCGATCTGGATCGATTCACCGTTGGCGTTTCTCAATCGCCAGCTTTTGGGGTCTTGATCGATGAGCAATCCTGTGACGAGTTCACCGTCGCTTAAGCGAAGCGTCAGCGACTCGTAGCCTTTTCGAATCGTTTTGGAGGGTTCCAAGATCGATTCGACGAGTTGCGTGTCGGATAGTTTATCAGCCGTTGCGATTTCAAGTGCGTGTCCAAGATTGGGGCCCAATGCTCGGGCTTGATCGGGGCTAGGCAAGTGGCAGCGGGCGCAGGCAAGGTTGTTTTGATAGAAAACATTGACACCTCGGATTGCATCTCCTTGAGCGATGGCAAGTTCGGCCCATTGGGCAGGTGTCTTGGACTGTAAATACTCCTGAGTCAGTTCCTGCGACGTCAAAGTCGAGGCCACTGACTGAGCCTCGATTGTTTGAAGTACACCCAAGATCGCCACGCCCAAGAGGCTCAAGAGCCCTGCGATTGCGTTGAAATCGTTTCGGATTTTCATAAGTACCCTTGTTGTCTAATTGGCTCTTCAGAAGTTATTGTAGCTAGGAATACCCGCTATTGGTTTTTATCGTACTCGAAGCGGCATAGTATAGCGATTCAGCCCATTAGTCTGAAAATTACCGCGAACCGCTTCGATCAACCATTGGCATGGTTGCAGTTCAAACAGCCATCGAGTACGAGTACGACGAATCCAATGCGATGCACGAACTTACGTTTCACCCACAACAATTCCTGAAGATCCCTTTATTACAAATCATTGCCAGTGCGATATATGCTCGATAAGATAAGTCGCACTTCGATGAAGGACAGGTACTAACCCAGGGGCTGCCACGGAGGCCCCTGACTTCCTCCGTCCCCAAAACGCTTCCATTATAGGAATCTGAGACTTTTTGACCCATAAATTCTGCGGAGGAGCCAAAAACCGCACGGCACGGCAATCACTATATCGAGTCCTAATATGCAACAAACTTGCCCCCACTGCTTTGCCAGAGTGCTTGTTACTTCAAATCGCATCTGTCCGTCATGTACCGTTGACGTGACTTTGCCATGCACCCACAACCTCACAGCGATAACCGTATCGCCCTCAACGTCCTTCGACCAAATGTGCCACGCTTGTGGAAGGCCAGCAACTCGAAAGACGAAGGTACAGTCAACGTTACGTTCGGAGTACTACGTTGAAGATGAATACCAAGGTCTTCGAATATTCGTCGCAATCTTCAGCACCCTTTTCCTACCCGTGTCTGTCCTTTTTGGTCGACGTGATGGCGTGAAAGCTACCTACCACGGCCTTCGATTGCTGGTTCCTTGCTGTGATGACTGCAGGAACAAAGAAGTGCAGATAGTGGAGGCCGATGTATTTGGCAAAACGATGCGAATCGCAGTACACAATAAGCTGGCATCGGCAATGGAATCGCAACACCCAATTGCCACATATCGAAGGCGGTAAAGAGAGAAAACGATCACGCAAGGGTCTGGCACTCCTGAGGAGTTATCGACCCGTGATGCGAGACGAACTGGCGAACCATCTCCCGAAATCGGATCGGATCAAGTCCCTTCGTTTTGGTATAAGCCGCTTTGCCCAGTAAGTCTTTCGCTACACTTTTAGAAAGATGATAAGTGGCGGTTTTAGTATTCCCACGTCGTTCAAAGATTCCAAATCGAGGTTTTGCTAACTTCTCGGAGCTCATGGATGATTGTTTGTCCTTAGGCTCAGTTCGATGGCACAGCCTCCGGGCCTGAATGCAGTTTGTGGTAGAAACAGGCGTTCTCCCACAGTTATTCCTGAAGAGCTCTAAAGTGCAGATCCATCAGACCTGGAAGTAAACCGCGAAACAATCACAATCACGATGAAACTCAGTGGGATCGTCACGATTCCAGGTTGACTGAACGGTACCCAAGCTTGTTTGGGATCCAAGCCGTAAAGACTCTTGTACATCTCAGGACACAAAGCGACCCAAAGCACCGAGCTAATGGTCCCTACAAGAACACCCCAAATAACCCCTTGCTTGGTCGTCCCAGGATAGAACAAAAGCATCAAAAGCGCAGGCAAATTCGCGGAGGCCGCGATCGCAAAAGCCCAACCCACAAGATACGTCACGTTCATGCCCTCGAAGGCCAATCCCGCAACGATCGCAAGCCCTCCAATAATGATCGAGGCGATCTTTGCCACACGGATCAACTGCTGATCGCTGAGGCTCATTCCCAACATGCCTGCGACAAAGTCATGTGCCACACAACCCCCTGCTGCAACGATCAAACCGCTAACCGTACCTAGCACGGTCGTAAATGCGATCGCCGATACTGCCGCAAAAAGAAGCTCAGAAAAACTTTTCGCAAGCAACGGCGCAGCCATGTTGCCGTCGCTCGGATCCATCGAGCCACTGACCATCGCTCCAAACCCAATATAGAGTGTCAGCAGATAGAAAAAACCTATCGCAGCAATCCCAACAATCGTACTCTTGCGAGCCGACGCCTGATCCTTGACCGTATAGTACCGAATCAAAATATGCGGAAGCGATGCGGTGCCTGCAAACAAGGCCAACATCAGTGACACAAAATCAAGCTTGGGATACCACTGCTGCTGCCGGATCCCCTTGAACGTCGGATGGTTTCCCGGTGCCATCATCTCATACCCATCGACAACCCTAGGTGCATACTCGACCACAGGCTTTTTCTTTTCATCAACCTTGCTCTTGTCGGTCTGCGAAAGCTCAATTCGCGCGCCGGACAACTCGCTCAAAAAGCTGATAGGATTGAGCGGGCCGGTCGACGTCTTGGCATCGCGAAGCGAGAGTACTTTTCCGACCGGTTCGAGATTCTTTTGACCTTCCTTCAGACCCAGCGGTATTCCATCGATGAGTTTGCTCCCATCGCCCGCTATGGTCACGCGCTGAGGCTCGGCTCTGGGCAAGCCCGGTGAGACTTGGATGCCTCGATTCAGAACCAGGATCGTGAGCACCAATGAAAAAATCACTAGCAGTCCACCTTTGAGGAACTGCACATAAGTCGTAGAGACCATCCCGGCAGTGACTACGATAATCACCACGATCGATCCGACCAGCACAACTCCTTGCCAATACTGCAATCCAAGCAGCGGTTTGACCAAAGCTCCGGCACCGACCATCTGCGGGATCAAATAAACGATGCTTACGATCAACGTGCTAAAGCCTGCGGCCGAGCGGATCCCAGAGGACTGGAACTTGCTAGCAAGTGCATCGGCAAAGGTGTATTTGCCAAGTCTTTTGAGAGGTTCGGCGATGACCAGCAAAGCCACCAACCAGCCGGCTAAAAAGCCAATCGAGTAAAGGAATCCATCGAATCCATAAAACGCCACCATACCGCAAATGCCTAAAAACGAAGCGGCCGAGAGATAGTCACCGGCAAAGGCTATGCCGTTGACAAACCAGTGGATTTCCCCACCGGCTGCAAAATATCCGGCGCTCGATTTGGCTTTGGATCCAAGGTAAAAACTAAGTGCCACGGTCCCAACGACCATGAGCAAAAAGACGATCACAGCAAGGCTGCTTGGAGTATAAATCATGAGCGAGTGCGGCTGAGGATGCCGTAAATCAAAGCGACAATCAAAGACAGAACGATCAAACCGACACCGTAGGCGATCGTCAGGGGTATCCCCGCGACCTTGGTCTGTGTGATCCAGTCATAGGCAAAGGTGCATAGGCCGATGAAGCCGCCATAGGCGATCGTAAAGAGGATCAGGAGAATTATTCCGATCCGCTCTCGCCGAGCGATGACGTGGGCCTCTTCGTGTTCGGTAGTGTTGGCCGAATGATGCATAAGCAGATCAAATCTTGTTGTGGTTTCACTGAATGGTAGCGGAAGTGCGCAAGCACTCCGGTGAGTGATGGAATGTCTTCAGTTTCGCAATTTTTCATCACCGGACGGCTCGCGCCGTACCGCTTTTAGTTTCGCGATGTTGTATCACCGGACGGCTCGCGCCGTACCGTTTTTTTTCGCCTCTGGAGCACCCTTTAACAACCATAAGCGTCGGCATAGTCTAATCAATTCCCAGTCGACTCGCATCCATTAGTAGCCTCGAAGGCTCGAAGTTTGTTTGCGAGTCCCGGAATAATTCGGCATGCGTTTTTGGAGTAGATCTTTTGGAGGATTTCACCATCGAGCCCGATGCCATAGATTCTCCAATCCCCTTGAGGAGGAGGCGATTTTTCTGAGTAATGAAAGTACTCGTCGTAGGTCTCCAAGAATCGCCAATAGATACGCACTCGCTCCTCGGGAAACGGTCCATCGGTTCCCAACAGAATTCGATCCTGGTACCTTTCAAAGAACCTTCGAGAGGAGTAGGGCTGGCGACCAAGTTCATTGATGCGGGAGGAGAATTCGACCATCAAGTTAGGATAATCCTCAAGCCATTGAGCGAGCTCGGAAAGATTCTCCGCATCGTTGCCAAAGTGGGCTGCGATGAACGTCGTCTTGGGATGCCTTGCGATGACTCGATTGCGAGCCTGATGCAATGACTCGCGCGAGGGAAACTCGGGGCCGATAAAGGCCCACTCGGGGCGCGATCGCAGTTCGACGATGCGCTCATTGCGTTCGTCCAACGGTCGAAAGAACGCACTCGGATCAGCCGTGTGAATCAGTACGGGGATTCCGAGTTCACCACAGGTATCCCAAATCGGATCCCATTTTGGGTCATCGATTTGAATCAAACTGCCATCGGCATTTTTCCAACGCAGTCCGAAATCCTTAAAAAACTTCAGGCCACAGATTCGACCTTTCTTGAACTCCGCTCGGATCGCTTCGACCGTATCGAAGACAAACGTGCGTTGGTTGCATGCCCAGCTTGCAGGCGCGTCCTCTGGTGCTTTACCCCGGAAATCGATGTTTGCAAAGATAACAAAACGACTGGGGTATTTGGTCCAAAGATACGTTGCGTGAGCATCGAGTTGGGAGCCGAGCTGGCCGTCGAGCGAAACGCTCACAGCGATCCTGTTTCGATCCATCATCTGGACATAACGATCGAGCAACTCAGGATCATGCTTGCCTTTGACAAAAAAATGGGTGTGTACATCGACCACAGGAAATGATGCTTTTTGAAGCTCTGTCTTCGGGACGCTAAGGCTGGGAGTTCGTTCTGCTGAACTGACTTGCGCGTAAAGTCTAGAATTCGTATTGCTCGGCTCGAATACCAGCACACCCAAGCAAAACGAAAACAAAAGACAACACAACCATCGTCGATCTTTAGTTTTCATCGCGACATCTCCTCGACCAGTGACAATAGTCCACTTCGGTAGTCCGGGAACCGTAGCTCCAGGGAGTAATCGGCCAAGAGCCGCTTGTTGCTGACCCGCTTATTGCCCTGGCTACGCTTACGCATGTTCTCTTGAATGGAATATTCGCTAAATATTGGTTTTGGCAAATCGAGGCACTGAGCGATAAACGCGTAGTATTCTTTGCGTTGGACGCTATGGCCGTCGCTTACACAATAAAGGCGATGCTTTATCGGGCCTTGTGCAACGGCGGCAATCGCAAGTGCCAGATCGTCGACATGGATGAGATTCAGATAGCTCTCTGGGTCGACGGCCATCGATTCACCATCTCGCAGTGGTTGCAGATTGGGGATTCGACCCGGGCCGTAGATTCCTGCAGGTCGCAAAACAATATGCTCGATGCCAGAGTGTTCGAGCCACTGCTCGGCCTCGAGGGCGTTGACCGAACCGGATCGCTTGGGTGCAACAGGGGAGGATTCATCGACCCACAAAGGGCCATCGGGCATAGGATCCGCAAACACTCCTGTGGTCGAAAGATAGATCCAGCGAGGCGTGCTCGAACCCGAGTTTGCAAAGGGTGATTTCGAGAGCTGAGCCAATGCTTGAGCATGCGAGGCACTCGCATGGGAAACGGCGATGAGGATTGTCGAAACGGGCCCAACAAAGGGGCCTTGGACATCGAGTCGACTCGTGTCTGCAACACTTTGATCGAGCCAATCCCAGACGATCGGCTCGATTCCTAGTTTTTCTAATTCTGCGGACCGCTCGACCGAGCGCGTGAGAGCCAAGACTCGGTCGCCGGCACCTAACCATATTTTGGCCACTTGCATGCCGACGTAGCCGCACCCAAGAATTATCCGGGTTTTGCGATCCGACTGGCGATCTGATGGGTTAGACACTTGGGACATGGATTATCCTTCCGAATCGTTATGAACGGACCTGCGGGGGTGATTCTTGACTTTCCGGACCGAACTTTCTCAAGTTCTACAGTGTAGAGGGTTTTATTTTGAGCTCTGATAGCAAATAATCGGAACCATGATAGCGTGCCAGAGGCATGTGGCGATTGAGGTATATGCAAATGCTTGAGCCGACGAGCGAAACCAGCTGTAAAAAAAGATCGGTCCGGATTTGTTCGGATCTGCGATTGGGTTTCTTTGGTTGGGGGTTCATTGGTTGGCTAGCGTTGCTTGGGTGTTTGGACGTTTCCGCCCAAGACGTATTACCAGAGGCGCCCTCGAAGCCTCGAATGCCTGCGCCTCTCGATACCAAGGACGATGCGGAGCCCAAAGGGATCACTTATGTATCGCTTGATCCGGGACTCAAGAGTCTGTTCTTGGGCGAAGATCCAAAGTCGCTAGCGGATCTCAAAGCCTTGCAGGATCAGCAGTCCAAGGTTGCAGCAAAGATCAATCAGGTGACGGTCAACCTGCAGCACGGGAGCACCCAGGGTAGCGGTGTTCTGATCAATGAAGACGGATACATCCTGACGGCAGCTCACGTGGCAGGCAAGCCAAAACAAAAGATGTGGGTGGTGCTTCACGATGGACGTCGCGTCGAGGGAGTGAGCATGGGAGTGAATCGGGACACCGATGCTGGTTTAGTCCGCATCTTAAAGAACCGCGATCAAAACAATCAGCCTTGGCCCCATGCGGCTTTGCCAGCCGTGGGTGAGCGGGTTAAGTCTGGGCAGTGGTGTATCGCTGGAGGTCATCCAGGTGGTTGGATGTCGGATCGACCGGCGGTCATTCGCGTTGGAAGGATTTTGCGAGTGACCGATTCGACGATCGTCAGCGACTGTTCCCTGATCGGTGGAGACAGCGGTGGTCCTCTGTTTGATCTTCAGGGCAAGCTCATTGGGATCCATAGCCGTATCGGTATCGATGTCGACGACAACATGCACGTACCGATGAACGTCTACATGGATTCATGGGATCGACTAGCCAACAGCGAAGCTTGGGGAGTCCTGCCAGGATTCAGACCCATCATCGGAGTGACAGCTGATCGTCAGTCGGACACCAAGAATGAATGTGTCATCGGAACAGTAGCACCTCGAGGGCCTGCGGCCAAAGCGGGCATTGCCCCTGGCGATCGGATCGTGCGATTCAACGGGACAGAGATCAATAGCTTTGACAGACTCAAAGAAGAAGTCGACGCGATGGTTCCCGGCGAGCGGGTCAATGTCGAGGTGCTTCGCGATGGAAAGAAAATGAATTTGAAGCTGATCATCGGAGTCTCTGATGAGCCTTAAAAGCGTGCGAAAGACAGCATCATGAAGTTTGGAATCGATAAATTGTTTCTCGTAGGCTGCATGGGCATCTGGGGTCTGATGCTGGCCGATCGCACGATTCGTACCCGCGATCCGCGTTGCTTTGACGGTTCGTGCGAACAACCACTCCCATCGACTAGCTTGCCCGCGAGTTATGATTCCGATCGCCGGAGTCGAAGTTATGAGGCACTCGAAGACTCCAAACCCGAATCCCTAGACGATTCGTCCAGAACGGTTGATCCTGTTGGATCTCATTCCAATGAGGCTTTGGCAAACCCAAGTCGGCTTCGATTGGTGCAACAAGAGACGCGTCAGCAGGGGCCTGCGGGACGGGGACGCGAGAATCGATTCTTATCAAGCCGTGCTCATCAACGCAGCCAATATGCAACGCTTCGCGCGTTTCGCGAAGCCATCGGAGAGCACTGGAAGTCCACTGTTCAGATCTACGGAGAGAACCGTCAGCTCGCTCTGGGCGGTATCGCTCGAAGCGACGGTTGGATTGTGACAAAGTCCTCTGAGATCCCCGATAAGTCGATCGAAGTTCGATTGTACGATGGGACCAAGCTACCTGGAACAGTCAAGATCCGACGTCCGGAACTCGATCTTGCATTGATCAAGGTCGATCGGGCCGAGCTACCTGCAATTCGTTGGAGCAACGATACGCAGGTTCCTTTGGGTGGTTGGATCGCCAGTGCCGATGCCCGCTCCTTGCCCCTGGCTTTAGGGGTGGTGAGTGTTGAGAAGCGAAATATCCAAAAGCAAAGGCCTCTTTTGGGGATTCAGCTCTCCTCGTTCCATCAGGGCCCATTGGTTGAGAACATCGTCGTCGGAAGTGGTGCCGATCGAGCAGGCATCCGCGAAGGGGATATTATCATCAAGATCGATGGCAAGGAGGTTCAGACACGGCAAGAGGTTCTCAATTTGCTGATGTCATTCCAAGCTGGTCGAAAGATCAGTATCGATGTGAATCGAGATAGTAAGTCGATTTCTTTCGAGGCCCAGATGATGGATCTGACAAATCTCATGCTCGATCCAACGGAACTCGAAGTCAACGGAGTGATCTCGGCACGCTCGACGGGCTTTGGCGACGTGATCGAGCACGATAGCGTTTTGGCACCACAGCACTGCGGTGGGCCGATCATTGATGTCAATGGCAATGTCGTGGGACTCAATATCGCCAGGGCTGGTCGAGTCAGTTGCTATGCACTCCGATCCAAAGTCGTCTCGAAAGCGATCGAGGAGATGCTGCAAACGGCTTCGGAAGTCCAAGAGTCGACGGTGGCAAGTGAGAAGGGGCTGATCGATGCTGCATCTGGCGATGTCGTGCCGGCAAGTGTTCAAACCCCTGAGCCTCCTGCCGAAGTAGGAAGTGGCTTGAAGATCGAATCGCTCAAGCCGCCCGGTCGCTAGATCATCGATTTCTATAAGCCCGAAAGTTCAAACAGCCATCGAGTACGATTACGAAGAAATCCGATGCGATGCAAGAACTTACGTTTCACCCACAAAATAACCTGAAGTGCCCTATGTTTTGAAAACACAGAGACACAAAGGACACAGAGAGAAAGCGAGAGGTTCTCAAGGTTCTGTGCTCTCTGTGCTCTCTGTGCTCTCTGTGTCTCTGTGTTTCAAAATGATTTCTTCAGGAATCTTTGAACGTTTGAGTTCCATCCTGAGTCTTCGCTTCGAAAACGAATAGCAAAGGTGCGATTTCGTAGGTAGTTACCCACGATCTCAAAGAAATCTACGTTGGGCCATGAGGCTGCTTTATCGCTTAGGCACCGGTGCATTCGCTCGCAGTTGATCGAGGGCCGCTTGCAGTTGTTGCTTGAGGTTCGGATCCTGAGCCTGTTGGATCATCTGCTCGATGTGTTTGATCATCATCTCCTGGGCTTCGGGCCCATTGAATGCTCCTCCTTGGGCGTTGCCACCACCGACAGCGTTTCCAAACCCCCCATTG
>JBJSXX010000013.1:0-12181 GCA_046086605.1 Pirellula sp.
CGATCGCGTTACCGAGAATTCTGGCAGCCAGCATACTCTCGACGCGTCGCTGCACCCCCTCTGCCTCAGGCTCTGAAATCCTGCCGATGTACAGAACGCGGCGTTTGCGATTCTCGTCGAAATACAGGATCCGCCGGTTGCCTGATTTGTCCGTGGAAATGGAAGCCATCGATTTGCTCTCCTCTCAGTTGGTCGCTTGAAATGTTCGTGACTTGCGGGTCACCCTGGGCGGCCACTGGCGTGAGAGTTGGTTTCGATCCGCTTGCGTTCCAAGAACGTCTGGATGTCTGAAACGCGGTAGCGAATCAGACGTCCGAGTTTGACGTACTGGAGTTCTCCCTTGGAGCGAAACTCGAAGACCATGCGGCGTGAAATGCCGAGCATTTGTGCCGCTTGATCTTCGTCGACTACCATGGGATCGATCCCGTTTGAACCACTCATATCTCACCATCCTTTGCGGTCATTTATCAATGATTTCGAAAGGGTGTGAGTCGCCAATGTCCGATGCACACAGGAGGCTCACTTACCCGGTAAAGTCCAGCCGCTCTCGGCAGCATTTCGAGAGCTTTCTCAGCTTTGATGGGGTGTTTCGATCAGGTCGCTAGTTCGCTCAGACCAACGGACGCGAAACATTCGCGGATCGTGGCCAAATGCTTATTGACGGTGTGCCAACTGACACCCATTCGATTAGCGATTTCGTTGATGGATTGGCCTTCGGAGAGCTGCTCACAGATCGCTCTGGCCGTGGGGCAGAGCTTCTTCATGGCAACCCCGATGTCGGTCGCATGACGCGCTTGATGCACGCCGGCCAGTCCATAGCCATCCTGTAGATCGGTCGGTAGGTCTTCGCTACATCCAAGGCGATCAACATGTCGCGTGCGTGTTCTGCGGATCTTTCGGAGCTGGCGATCGATCACTGCAGTGATGGCGGTGCGTTCGGATGCTCCGTTGGACTTCGATGGGTCGAAGGTGAACTGCAAAAGTGCGATCGACACTTGTTGCTGAACATCGTCGAGGTCCTGGCGACGGAATCCCATCCGTCGTGCTCGCGAGTTGATCCATGCGAGTTTCGATTTGTCGATCACCGAGTCGTACTTGTTGCGGTACATGAGTGTGCCTTTCGTTGAGTGGTATGCGTCGTTTGGACGGACCATTCTTCGCGGTTTACTCGCTCATGTATCTAGGCTGTGAAATGTGTTTTGAAACTCATCTGTGTCACAGGTGAGACACACTTTCCACACACTTTTCACACATTACTCGCTCACTCACACATTTCCGACACACTTTCCACACATTACAAGCTCACGCCACACATTCGACTTTTTCCCTTCGACTGCGAACTTCAGACCTCTGCGGGTAATAACTATATGGAGGCACAACGCTTCCACGTTCAACAACGCAGGAGTTTGCCCATGCATCAGTCCCCATCGATGTCGTTTCTGATCCACGAATCAGCCGAAGAATATCACGCCAAAGCGAAGCACTACCTTTCCAGCCACCAACTGGCCGACTTTCGCAAGTGCCCCCAGCTCTACTACCGCAAGAAGACTCAGCCACGCACCCGGGAAGAATCGTCCGCATACCTACTCGGCCGAGCTGCCCATGTGTTGATCCTCGAAGGCCTCGAACGATTCCGCGAAGACTTCGCTGTCGGCGGTCCTATCAATGCCCGCACCGGACAACCATTCGGCGCTACGACCAAAGCCTGGGGTGAATGGGCAGCCACGGTTGGTAAACCCGTTCTCTCGGATTCTTAGTTCGAAATGGTCGAGCGGATGAACGAATCGGTCGCGATGCACCAGTCGGCTGTCGATTTGCTGCAGTAGTGATGCGAGAATCAGGATTCTTGAGGGCTTCCCATTCAAAAGGCGATAGCGATTGCAAAGAGCCCAAATGAGATAAACAGCGCCGCCTGCAATCAATAACCAGCACGAAATCAACAATAGACCGAGAGACACAAGGCCCGCAATATCAGTTAAACATCCGATAATGATGAAAATCGGAAGCTTCGCAATCTGCAGGATCAAGTTGCCGTTGCACTTGGAGTGGGGGTTGAATTGAAGTCCGACAATTCACGCCTCAGAATGCTCAGGGTTGTTTGAAGCAACGTCACTGCCAAGGGGCCGATGAGAATTCCGATCGGACCCAGCGCCTGCATCCCACCGAGGACACTCAGCAGCGCAAGAAGCGGATGCAGTTGACTTTGTCCATGAAGGATCAGCATCTTGATCAAATTGTCGATCGTGCCGACGATCACCAGAGCATAGATGGTTAGCCCAAGGGCATTCGGAATTTTTTCTTGGTAGAACGCCATGAACAATGCCACTGGCACCCATACGATCGCGGTTCCCACAAACGGGATCAGTGCGCATACGATCGTCAGGGCAGTGAGCAAAAACGCAGAAGGTGCACCCAGAAAGTAATAAGCCAATCCTGCCGTAAGGCCTTGAGCGACCGCCGATAGGATCGTCGCAAGGACAATCGCGCGCGAGGTGCGATCGAATTCAGCCAAGAGTTCCTCTTCGTAACGATTATCCAAAGGGCTCAGATCCATCAGCGTACGAACCATGCTTGGGCCATCGCAAAGGAAGAAGTAGAGCGATACGAGCAATATGGTCAGTCCGACCATCAGCTTGATCACGAATGCGACCGAGCCACCACCGAAGCTGATGAGTTTCGGTTGCAGGTAGGCCAGAGCATTATCGAGTGTCTGTCGGACTTGTTCGGGAGATGGATTAGCGATCTCTTTGAGAGTGCCGACGATTCGCCCACCCAGGAGCGTTTCGCGGGATGCTTGCCAAGTCGAATTGACGCTCCAGACCGATTCCTGCAGGCTCGTTAAGTTCCCTGTATCGGAGGGAGCTAATCGGGTCATCGAGGCGTTTAGTTGGGATGCTGCGATTGCCGACTCGATTGCCTGATCAATCAATCCGGCACGTACTTGGCTGACATGAGCCATCGGTGCCGTATCCAACCCATCGATAGCGATAATCTGGGATTTGATCGTGCCTGCTTTTTCCCTCAGGTCTTCCAGATGCTTCAAGAGATCCTGTTCATTAGGTTCCGTGGCCAGGAATTCCGGCAATCCAACCGCCAGCGATTGGACTTTTTCAAAGGTGTCTTGCAGATAGGTATCCACCCTCTGTTTGATCAGCGGATCGACTCCCCCTTTTGCGCCGTTTTTGCCATTGGCTTTTGAGTAATTGGTGCCTTTCTCCTTCGCATGAGAAAGTATCGCCTTAGGGATCTCATCGAGTCGCAAACGCACATCGGCGATATCGCCTGCCATGCGCCCTTTGGGGTCGGTTACTTCGGCATAGCTGGTCGATTCGGATACTACCTTCTTGATCTCGGCGAGCTTTGCATCGATCGAGCGGAATTGGACTGCGGCGGGAGATTCCAAGTTGACGAAGTTGTTCGAACGCAGACGACTCAGTCCGAGTCGGATGTTCGATTCATTGAACTCATCGAGCAGCTTGATGCCTTGGACTGCGGCCAGTCCCACGATCACGCCGGCGGGCACCAGCACACAACCGACGATCATCAGCGTCGTGAGCGACGCTGCTAGATAAGTTTTATTTTTGACCTTCTTGAGTACCCAGCGATGCAGAGGCTTGAAAACAACCACCAAGACAACGGCGATGAAGACCGGGACAAAAAATCCGATCATCACCTTGTAGAACAAGACCCCGATAAGGGCAAGGATCGCCAGCAGGACGGCAAAAGAGATGTAGCGAGCCATGAGACGTACGTTTAAGATAATGTTCTCGTGGGGAAACCTAAGGGGATAGATCTTAACACAGGCCAAGTCATTGTGCATCCACCGAAAGAGCCCGGCGAGAGCAAGCTAGATCATCCAAAAAAGTCACATCGAGGGTGGATCAAGCTCGCGCTGCGGATTTCGATCTTGTCCCTCGCGATTCTTTTTTTTGGATTAGCGATCCGACATGCTGGCTTGGAATTGGCTCGAAGCGAAATTTCCCTCAACTGGAGTTCTGTTCGCTGGGGGTATTTGGGTTTAAGTGTCTTGTTTGGAATGATCGCGTTGGTGCCACCGTTCCTTGGCTGGCATGCAATTCTAAAGGATTTCGGGCAGAGCATTCCATGGCCCATCACGATCTACGCCTATTTTTTAGGTCATTTGGGAAAGTATGTTCCCGGTAAGGCGATGGCCGTCTTGCTGAGGGTCGCAGAGTTGCAGCGTTACAAAGCTTCGATGAGTGCTGGTGGACTGAGCGTGTTTGTCGAAACCTTGATCGGATTTGCAAGTGGTGGAATTCTAGGTGCCTTGATCTTGCAGTATCTCGATTTCCCCAACTGGCTACGGTGGTCGGCCCTGCTTGGAATCCCCTTGGCAGGCTTAAGCCTATCGCCCTACAGCTATCGATGGATCCATGGACCGATCCGGCGAACTCGAATCGGTAAGTCGATGGAGTCCTGTATCGGTTCGATCAGTACGCGGTTGTTGTTTCGAACTGCCGCATGGGCTTGGGTCGGTTGGATGTTCCAAGGGACGGCGTTGTGGTTCGTCCTGCTGTCGCTCGCTGATGTCTATCCTGCGCTTTCGACAAACCTCAGCAGCGGTTATGTTTGGTTGGTTTGCGTTTCAAGCATGAGCCTCGGTGGGCTTGCAGGTTTTCTCTCGATGCTACCTGGAGGAGCATTGGCACGGGAACTAGCTTCCACAGGCGTGCTTGCTTCGGTCCTTCCGCAACCGATTGCACTGATCGCTACGGTGCTTGTGCGAGCCACTTCGATGGCCGCTGAACTCCTGATGATCCTTCTGAGCCGAGGGATCAAATTCCTAACCAAGCACTAGCCTACCTTGAAGGAGATAGGGCTTGGGTTGCGGACAGCTTGCGAGTAGATCGCAACGATGCTACCGATGGCCAATAGCGACCATGGGAACCAATCTTTGGGCCGAAATATTTTCCCTTGAGGCATTTGCGGCTGGGAGTTGAACCAAGGGTTCTGCTGGGCTGCTGCTGCGGTGTCCTCGAAGACCCCAGGCGAGAATAGTGCGCTTTCGATGGCTAGGCATTCGAGGCCCACGATGATCATCACCAGACCTACTGCGCAGAAGAAGGCTCGATAGAGGTTCGAAGGTCGCAGAAACATAATTGCAAGGATTTCGAGGTTACGGGATCCAAAAACCAACCCAGACTTCTTCTGGGTGATCGACCTGGGGACTTGGCGAAGTTTGGTTCTCCCGAAGGCTTCTTTTGAAAAAATCTAGGGAAAGTCGACTTAAGCCCCAAAATCCGCAGGAAGAAAACAACCCTCATGCTCGGCAGAACCGCCTCGACCGGTTTGAAATCTCCGGTTGCATCGGGTACCCTTTAGGGCCTGTCGGCACCAGACAATAAATTTGCTGGGCCATTTCACACCTCTCTTTTCCATTTCGTAGAGTTGCTATGAGCCATACCAATCGTCGTCGCTTCCTCCAAACCACTTCGGCTGTCTCGGCTGGTTATTGGGTGGCTGGAGGTGTTGCACCTAAGGAAAGTCGTTCTGCTATTGAAGAGATTCGTTTCGCTTGCATCGGTGTCGGGGGCAAAGGCTCCAGTGACTCCAAGGACGCGGCCAACAACGGCAAGATCGTCGCGATCTGCGATGTTGATGACAACACCCTCAATGGGAGAAAGAAAGACGAAGACTTTGAAGACGCACAAGTCTTTAATGACTTCCGAAAGATGTTTGATAAGGTCGGTAAGGATATCGACGCGGTCACAGTTAGCACTCCGGATCATACGCACGCAGTGGCAACAGGCATGGCTCTGAAGATGGGCAAAGCATGCTATACCCAAAAGCCATTGACTCGCACGATTTGGGAAGCTCGCCGATTGGCCGAACTGGCGGCCAATGCCAAGGTTGCAACTCAAATGGGTAACCAAGGCTCAGAGAGCCCAGGCCTGCGAAGTGCCGCAGCCAAGCTCAAGTCTGGAATCCTCGGCAACGTCAAAGAGATCCACATTTGGACCAACCGACCCGTTTGGCCACAGGGCATTCCACGTCCTGCTGAACAGCCAATTCCGAAAGAACTCCATTGGGATGAATTCATCGGCCCAGTCGAGATGCGTCCTTACAATGCCGCTTATCACCCCTTCAAGTGGCGCGGGTTCTGGGCCTTTGGAACAGGTGCTCTTGGTGACATGGCTTGCCATACCCTCAACGTCGCCTTCGCCGGTTGCGATCTGGTGAACCCCGTGAGCGTCCAAGCAACCACGACGGGACACAATGGCGAAACCTTCCCAGGCTCCTCGAAGATCAACTTCGAGTTTGCTCCAACCAAGAACCGCCCAGCGATCAACATGATTTGGTACGACGGGGGCAACAAAGTCGATCCCGAGATGCTCGAAGGACGCAAACGCAGCGATAGTGGTTTGTTGATCATCGGCGACAAGGGCAAGATGTACTCGCCCAACGATTACGGAGCCGAGTGCTACTTTACCGGAGTCGAAGACAAAGAAGTCGACTTCGAAAGAAGCCCTGGCCACTTCAAAGAATTTGCTATCGCCATCAAGACCGGTAAGCCGACTTGGTCGAACTTCGCCAATTACGCTGGCAAGATGACCGAGGTGATCTTGCTAGGTAACCTCGCCGTTTGGGCTGCAGGCAAGGCCAAGCAAGAAGGAGAGCAAGTCACCAGCGCCAAGCTCCAATGGGATGCCGAAAACCTTAAGGTTAAGGGAACCAGCGAATTTGACTCGATGATCAAGCCTGCTTATCGAGCAGGTTACGAACTGTAAATCGTTTTATGACGATTTTCACGGTCAAATGACTCGATGAAGAAATAGAAACCAAGACGCACGGGGCTTCCTCGTGCGTCTTGCCTTTTCTACCCTGTAAAAAACCTGGGTTCCTACTACTATGGAGCGTCGCCTGACAGCCAATCCATCTCGATCTACTCATCCATGACTGACAACCAACCTTCGACCATCTCCAACGTGATGTTGGGCTTTCTCATCCCTATTGCAATATTGATCCTGGGAGTGCTCGCCTTTCTGGGCTTGGGCAAACAGACCCCGAAACAAGTCGGCAACGACTCATCTGATCCGCGCGTCATCCTAGCAAAAATGCCGATGGTCAACATCGATAGCATGGAAAGTTTTGAAGGGATCGAAACACTCGATATCGACCTCTCGGGTACCGTGGTGCCCTTCCGACAAGTCACCATCGGCGCCGAGGTTGCCGGGCGCGTCGTCTACAAGAGCGATCAATGCCGAATAGGTCGGTATGTCAATCGGGGCGATCTGTTGCTGAAGCTCAACCCAAAGGACTATGAGCTTGAAATCGAACGGATTACTTCGCTTAAGGAATCCGAGTATGCACAGCAGCGCGAACTCGAACAGGAGATCTCGAACATCAAACGTTCGCTTGTGCTGGCCGAGGAGGAACTCGAACTTCAAGAAAAAGAACTTTCGCGACTTGCTGCATTGCCCGAAGGATTCGCAAGCGACACCGAACGAGATCAAGCACGCCGCCAAAGGATCGCAAGTGCTAACCAAGTCGTGACGTTTCAAAACCAATTGCAATTGCTTCAAACGCGTCGGATGCGAGTCGAACTAGCCGAGCGCCTTGCCGATACCCAGTTGGCTCAAGCCAAGGTCAATCTGGAACGCTCTGAGGTGAAATCTCCAATTTCCGGTGTGCTGATCAACGAGACCGTCCAAGAAGACTCGTACGTGCAACGAGGCGACAAGCTCTGCATTATTGAAGACACCGAGAAGGTCGAGGTTAGCTGCAACCTTAGAACAGACCAATTGCTATTGATACTCGATCAACTTTCCGAGGGGGGCCTGACGGATCCGTCTTCGCAGGTGCTCCGATCCTCGAGCTACGAACTACCGCCAACACCTGTAGAAATCTCGTATCAAGTTGCAGGGCGCAATGATGTTGTTTATCAATGGCAAGGGAGATTGAGTCGTTACGAAGGAATCGGGCTCGATACGCAAAGCAGGACGGTTCCTGTTCGAATCACGGTAGAGAATCCAAGGGATGTACGTCGCAATGGTGTATCGATCACTGAAGAGGGAAATGGTGGAATGCCCGCTCTTGTTCGCGGCATGTTCGTCGATGTAAAGATTAAGACCAAACCCCGAAGGCAATTGGTTCTGATTCCAAAACTAGCGATCAAGCCTGGTGGACTGCTTTGGGAATTCAAGCCCGAGGCTGCGACGTCAGTAACTCAAGGAGAACTCGATTTGAATTTATCTAGCCCCGACGCTTGGGTGCTTGGTCAAGTCAAGGTCTTCAGTGGGATTAAGACCATTCGAATTTCTAAAGTGCCGCACCTGGGTGATCGCGAGTATTGGGTGGCCGAGGCAGATGAACGATTAAGGCCAGGATGCAAACTGATCACCACGCCACTTGCGAATCTCATCGGTGATGGTACCGACAAGGTTCGAGCGGCCAAATCCGGCATGGCCGAAGAAGGGACAAAACCATGAATGGAGTAGTGCGTTGGGCAGTCAAACATATGGCGGGGATCAATTTTTTGGTCGTCGCTATTTTGATCGGTGGTCTAGCGAGTTTCTTTGGAATGCGTCGAGAGACGTTCCCCGAGTTCCAACTCGAAGTCATCTTGGTCACCGTCCCCTATCCGGGTGCCACCCCCGATGAAGTCGAATCCGGTATTTGCCAAAAGATCGAGGAGTCCGTTCAGTCTCTCGCGGGGATCAAGAAGCTCACGAGCATCTGTCGCGAAGGGAGTGGGTTTACACTCATTCAACTCGAGCCGAGCGTCAAGGATGTTCCCAGAGTCCTCTCCGAGGTGAGATCGGCTGTGGATCGAATCTCGGTATTTTTCCCCGAGCGAAGCGAGAAGCCCACGGTCGAACAGATCACCTTTAGAACTCCAGCCATCCGAGTGGCCGTGATCGGTCCGGCACACAGAGACGATCAGAGCGAACTGAAATTAAGAAACTTTGCCGAGGATGTACGCGATCGATTGATCGAACTTCCTAATGTTTCCCAAGCTCAGGTTGTCAACGTCAAGCCGTATCAAATCGATGTGGAGATCAGCGAAGACACCCTCCGTAAGTATGGACTCTCGCTCAGTCAGGTCGCCAATATTATCCGCAAGGAGAACATGGAGCTTCCGAGCGGACAGATCCGGAGTGAAGGCCAAGAGATTTTGCTACGAGGAAAAAACAAGCGAGAGGTCGGCGAGGACATCGCCAAGTTGCCGCTGGTGACTCAGCCCAATGGAGTCATTCTGAGCGTTGGTGATATCGCCAAGGTTCGCGATGAGTTCGACGATGTTGCGGCGCTCAACGAGATCAACGGAAGGCCGGCCATGACGATCGTCATCGAAAGAACCAGCACTGAAGATTTGCTGAGTATTTCCGACGAAGTCAACAAGATGGTGAGCGAGTATCCGGTGCCTGAGGGGTATTCCCTGATCGCCTGGGGCGACGAGAGCATCGACGTGAGAGATCGTATTCGGATGCTTCGAGAGAATGGGCTCCAGGGTGGATTGATCGTCTTTTTACTCCTGGCATTGTTTCTAAATTTAAGGCTTGCATTTTGGGTCGCCATGGGGATCCCGATCAGCGTTTTCGGTGCTGCAATTGGACTGTATGCATTTGGAGAAACGCTCAACATGCTCACGATGTTTGCGTTTCTGATGGCAGTCGGGATCGTCGTCGATGACGCCATCGTGATCGGCGAGAATATTTTCGCGCACAGGGACATGGGCAAGTCCAACATCCAAGCGGCCATCGATGGTGCGGCTGAGGTATTGCCTAGCGTATTTTCCAGTGTAGCAACCACGATCATTGCGTTCATGCCGCTGTTCTATGTTTCGGGTGTGATGGGTAAGTTCATCGCGGTTATGCCCGTGGCGATTGTGCTAATGCTGACCATTTCCCTAGTTGAAGCGTCGATTGCACTTCCTGGGCACTTGTCGCACGAATCGCATGCACCGAAGTCCTTGCTGGATAAACTTCGATACTACGCAATGTTACCGATCCTACCGGTCGAAAGGTTCTTCGATCGAATATCCAAGTTCAACAATTCGATATTGGATTGGTTCGGGGAACGTTTCTACGGACGGGTTCTGCGAACATTCCTGCAGAATCCTTTGCTCCCAATCGCGCTTGGTTTCTCCGTCGTTGCCTTGGCTGTTGGGATGGTTCGATCCGGGAAAGTACCGTTTGAGTTTTTTCCTGATTTGGATGGAAAGACAATCATCGGTCAGGTGATCTACCCTGACGGAACGCCGGCAAACATTACCACCGCTGCAGCTCGAAAGATGGAATTGGCACTTCGGGAAATTAGCGAGCAGGTCGCTGACAAAGAGCAACAAGAGGGGACTGCCAAGACACCCCCTCCGAGCGATCCAACCTCGCCGCGTGGCCCGGTGAAATTGACGTTCTTGCGGGTAGGTTCTGCCGAGCAAGGCAATCAGGGAGCTGGGGATCGGCAATCAGGATCCCACGTTGCCCAGGTGACCGCAGAGATACATGATGCAACCGTGCGAAATGTCACCAGCGAACAGATCATCAAATGGTGGCGAGAAAAGGCTGGGCAATTTCCTGGTGCTGAGCGAGTGAACTTCCAAGCTGCCAATATTGGCCCTGGTGGCAAGCCTTTGGAGTTCAAGATCCTTGCGCCTCGCGAGGGACTGCAGCAACTCGAAACTGCCGTCGAGGAAGCCAAAGCGAAACTTGCGACCTACGATGGCGTCTATGACATCCGCGACGATTCGAATCCAGGTAAAACCGAGTTTCAATTTACGATTAAGGATCGAGCCAAGGCGATCGGGATCCGGCAGGACGACCTGAGCGAAGCGATCCGCAGCGCCTATTATGGGGCGGAAGTGATGCGTCTGCAGCGAGACCGTCACGAGGTCAAGTTGATGGTCAGGCACCCAATTGAAGAACGCCGATCGCTGGCTGATTTTCAGGATCTCCGCGTGCGAGGCCCCGACGGAATTGAAAGGCCGATTGCCGAGCTTGCCGAGATCAAGGTTACGCAAGGGTACTCTGAAATCAACCGGCTAGATCAAATGCGATCAGTCACCATTTCTTCAGAACTCGATACGACCAAGGCCAATGCATCGACCATTGCAGCGGATCTTCGAAAAACGCTCGAGGAGGAGTTCAGAAGAAAATACCCTTATTTGCGTTTTCGTTGGGAGGGGCAACAGGAAGAGACTAGGGAGTCCTTTAATTCACTAGCGATTGGATTTGCCGTAGCGATGGCTGCGATGTACTTGCTGCTTGTCTTCGAATTTCGATCCTATCTTCAACCTTGGATTGTCTTAGCGATCGTCCCATTTGGAATGGTCGGAGCGATTTTTGGGCATGCGATAATGGGGTTGCCACTGACCCTCTTTAGCATGTTCGGGATGGTGACATTAGCCGGGGTGGTTGTCAACGATTCGATCGTCTTGGTGGACTTTATCAATCAGTGCATTGAGAAAGGGATGCCACCGGTGGAGGCGATCATCACGGCAGGATCGCGACGGCTAAGAGCAGTCTTTTTGACCAGCGTCACGACGGTCGCAGGGCTTTTGCCGATGCTCCTTGAAAAGTCGTTCCAAGCTCAGGCACTCATACCGATGGCTACGAGTTTGGCCTTCGGATTGATAGGCTCAACCCTCTTGGTTCTCTTGATGGTACCCTTGCTCTATCGACTCTATATTGCCTTGACCTTCACCGATGAGCAGATGCTCGGGTTTGACCCGGCGATCAAAGAGAGAGCAGCCGAGATCAAAGCGAGTCCCTTGGTGCCAACGAGCGAGCAGGCCGCTTTAGCGCTCGATGCGTAGGCGCTATCTATTGATGTGCTTGCCCTTCGGGTTTAAAACAGCCATGAGAGCCTCTGAAGCAAAATCGGGTTCTTAAGGAATAATCGTGGGTAAAACATAAGAAGTTATTCGTGCTCAGTGAAACGGTGCTCGTGATCGTAATCGGAAAGCAACGTTGGCTAACGAAATGGGTTTTGGATTCTTGCGGAATTTTCAATAGTCTGGTGGCCCAAACTCTGTCGAAAGGGCTTCGAGTACGAGCAGGAGCAGGAGCACGAAGATTGCCAGTAGCATCTACTCCTAGCCACAATCATTCCTGAAGAGCCCAAAATTGGTTTTCAGGGGAATATCAATGGGTGGCATGGGTGGCACCCATCGGGACGAAGTCTAGGCGCAAGCCCCAGCGATCCGACGGGGCGGGCGCTT
>JBJSXX010000014.1:0-7654 GCA_046086605.1 Pirellula sp.
CTAGTCAAATTCCTCGCCGCTGGCTGCGGGTTAAACGATGTCGCCTTCGGCGAAAGGAAATCAGTTCAAACCCTCACTCCGTCAATCTCGTCAACAACGTCAATCTCGTCAACAATGTCCGCTATCAATGCCGTCAACACCGTCAATCTTGTCAATGCCGTCCAACACCCTCGCGACCGCCGAAGTCGGACGCTGCTCGATGAGGATTCAATCGGAAAAATCAATATCGAAGCAGCGCTGCGACCGGTGCACTTGTTGGCATATCGAGCGCATCGACCACATAGACCTTCCCTCCATGAAGCATCGTTTGAGCAACCGCGTGATCCAACAAATCATCGTCCCCAGCTTGGGGATGCTCGTGCGTGCAAAAGACTTGACCAAATTGGTCGCATCGCCCCCAATGATGCTCTGCGATGTCAACCAGCAAACTATCAACTCGGCCCTCGCATGCGGCCTTGATCGCTGTTTGAGGATCGCAAGTCGCAAGATCCGAATTCGTCAGATCCCGTAACGGGCGTGGCTTTAGAAGCCAGCCAAACAACCATGGATTGGGACTTCAAAGCATGCAGTACCGGGCCGATCTGATCGGTGCGAAACTCGAAATCACGACCGCTGCTGCAGGAGGGACGATCGTTTGCTGCAGCCTTGGAGACAACCACCTTGGAGGCGACCATGAGTAAAGACGCATCGAGTATTCTGCTTGTCGAAGATCATCCGGAGATGCGAGATGGACTAGCCGCTCAGATTCAGGCAGAACCGGACCTGGACATCTGTGGAGAGACCGAAGATGCAAATGAAGCACTCCGACTCGTCGAGCGTCTCCACCCCGATTTGGTCATCGTCGATATCTCGCTCAAGTCCGGACACGGCATTGAACTCGTAAGGAGAATCCACGAGTCGGAACCCAAACTCAGGATGCTCGTCAACTCGATGTACGACGAAGCCGTTTATGCCGAGAGGGCACTTCAGGCTGAAGCGATGGGGTATTTAAACAAACAGTCGGCTCGCGGGACACTGATCCCTGCCATTCGCACCCTGCTTTCAGGTCGAATCTACTTGAGTCCTGAGATGACGGAGAAGATCCTCAAGAGCCGGATCGGGGGCAAATTCGAAGTGGGCAAGTCGCCGATCGAAAGCTTGTCGAACCGGGAGAAGCTCAAGATCAAGCTGCATCTTGCCAATAGTGCGGAACTCAACCGGTTTGCTGCCCAATGGGTTTTAGAGAGTGGCTAACGGGGCGCACCGCTTGACACTCCAGGAGCCAGGTGTAAAAAAGCTAAGTTTTTCTTGCGCAATTTTTAGTGGCAGCAACCCAGGCACTTTCTTGGAGGTGGATTCGGATGGCGAGTAAAAAACGGGTGGCGATGATCGGATTGGGGTTCGGTTCGGAATTTATTCCTATTTACCAAAGGCATCCCAGCGCCGAGGTCGTAGCAGTTTGTCGACGCAACGAAAAAGAGCTTCACGAAGTTGCTGACAAATTCGCAATCGCCAACCGTTATACGTCCTATGAGAAGGTGCTCGAAGATCCTACGGTGGATTTTGTCCACATCAACTCGCCTATCCCCGATCATGCTTGGATGAGCCTCAAAGCCCTTGAGGCCGGCAAGCACGTCATGTGTACTGTGCCTATGGCGACGACCATTGAGGAATGCGATCAGATTTGTGAAGCGGTCGCCAAGACCGGCTTGAAGTACATGATGGCCGAAACGGTCGTCTACAGCCGAGAGTTCCTTTTTCTCAAAGAACTTTACCAAAAAGGTGAATTGGGCAAGATCCAGTACATGGCGGCCTCTCACCCTCAAGACATGGATGGATGGCCCGAGTACTGGGAACGCATGATCCCGATGCATTATGCAACGCACGTGGTCTCGCCGGTGCTGGGGTTAGTCAACGGTCGGGCCGAGTATGTCTCGTGCTTTGGATCTGGAGCGATCCGTCCGGAATTGGCTCAGAAGTCCGGCAATTCCTACGCCGTCGAGTCTTGCCATATTAAGATCAAGGATACCGACATCTCGGCGCATATTTGGCGGTTCCTTTTCGATACAGCTAGGCAGTACCGCGAAAGCTTTGATGTGTACGGAACCAAGAAGAGTTTCGAGTGGTCGTTGGTCGAAGGCAAGCCGCATTTGATTCATACGGCTAAGAAACCCGAGCATGAGATTCCTTCGGAGATCGAAGTTCCTGATTACGCCCATTTGCTCCCCGAGCCTATCCGTCCGTTTACGCGTTCGATCCAAGACGCGGACCATTTGTCGTTCATTCAAGGTGGTGGGCATGGTGGTTCTCACCCGCACTTGGTCAATGAGTTCGTGACTGCTTTGGTCGAGGATCGCGACCCGTGGCCCAATGCTGTTACGAGCGCCAACTGGACATGCGTCGGCCTTTGTGCCCACCAAAGTACCAAGCAGGGTGGCAAGATCGTTCCGCTTCCGGAATTTACTTTGCGCTAGTTTTTTGGTTCTTGTGGAACTAGCCTGGGGAACTCGAAAAGAAGCATGGGGACTCCTGGGCTTCGTGTGCAATTAGCACCTAAATTGATCCATTGTCTTTGAAATTATCGAATAGGATTTGCGATGTTTAAGCCGTTTAGGGTTCCAGTTCTGGTCAGCCTTTTGATTGCTTGGATCGGTCTGTTTTTCGCAGATGGTGCGTTGGGGCAAGACAGTGCGGGAGGGGGAAAAGCGATCCGGGTTTTGATGCTAGGCGATCAAGGTCATCATCGTCCAGCGGATCTCTACCGGGTTTTGGGTCCAGCCTTGAGTCCTTATGGAATTGAAGTGACTTATAGCGAAGATGTGGCCACATCGCTTTCGGCCAAGCGGCTCTCGGAGTTCGACACTTTGCTCATCTATGCGAACATCGATCAGTTGGATGCACCGCAGGAACAAGCGATGCTCGATTACGTTGCCCAAGGCCATGGCATCGTGCCGTTGCACTGCGCGTCGTACTGTTTCCGAAATTCGAAGGCTTATGTGGAACTCGTCGGGGCGCAGTTCAAGGAACACGGGGGCGAGCGATTCGTTACCCAAATCCTCGAACCACAGCATCCGATCATGCAAGGCTTCGGCGGTTTCGAAAGCTGGGACGAAACCTACGTGCATCACATGCACAACACCAAGGATCGCATCGTCTTGGAGGAACGTCGGCAGGGTAAACTCGCAGCGGACACCAAAGCGGAACCATGGACTTGGGTTAGAACCCATGGCAAAGGCCGTGTTTTCTATACAGCATGGGGGCATAACATGGATACTTGGAGCAATCCAGGCTTCCATAACCTAGTGGCTCGCGGAATCACATGGGCTTCACAGAAAGATCCGAGCAAACTCCCTGCCTTCAAAGATACGACTCGTTTCGAGATCCCCAAAATGACGGCAGCACGCAAGGATGTTGCCCCCTTTGCATACACCGAAGTCGGTAAGGAGATCCCCAATTATCAACCCGGTGCTCGCAACGGCCAGGCCGAACCGATGAGCCGCATGCAAATGCCTCTTACCGCCGTCGAATCGCAAAAACACTATGTGACTCCAGAAGGGTTCGAAACCAAACTTTGGGCGAGCGAGAAAGACAGCCTCGAAGGCGAAGCCGACTTGGGCATCGCCGGTTTGGGTGGTAAGCCCATTGCGATGAACTGGGACCACAAAGGTCGGCTTTGGGTCTGCGAAACGGTGGACTATCCGAATGAACTCCAGCAACCAGGTGCTGGCCGAGACCGCATACGAATTTGCGAAGATTCCAATGGAGACGGAAAAGCCGACAAGTTCACGGTTTTTGCGCAGCACATGAGCATTCCGACAGCGATCGTTCCTGTGCATGGCGGTGCCATTATTCAAGACGGTACCAAAACGATCTTTTTGAAAGATGTCGATGGAGACGATGTAGCTGATTTCAAGCAAGAGCTCATCACCGGCTGGGGGATGGGGGACACCCACGGCGGAGTCAGCAATTTCCAGTTGGGATTGGACAACTGGATTTGGGCGATGCAGGGATACAACGATTCGCGTCCGGTCATCAACGGCGAGCGCCAGCAAGGTTTCCGACAAGGCTTCTGGCGATTTGCCATCCAAGAGGCAGCATCCAGTAGCCAGGCTCCTGTTTATCGATTGGAAAAAGACGGAAACGCATCGGCAGAGCCCACCGACGCGTTCGATAAGCACTCGCTGAAGGTCACCAAACTGGAATTTGTGCGATCAACCAACAACAACACTTGGGGGTTGGGGATCAGCGAAGATGGATTGATTTTCGGATCGACGGCCAACGGCAACCCGAGCATCTTCATGCCGATCCCTAACCGCTATTACGAAAAGGTATCCGGTTGGTCGCCTCAGGTATTGAGCAACATTGCCGACGGATACAAATTCAACGCAGTGACGGAAAAGGTTCGGCAAGTCGATTGGCATGGTGGATACACCGCTGCCGCAGGCCACGCGTTGTACACTGCCCGAAATTATCCCAAGGAGTGGTGGAATCGACTCGCATTTGTCTGCGAGCCGACGGGTCACATCGTCGGCGCGTTTATTCTCAACCGCGACGGTGCAGGATATCGATCGACCAACCCATTTAATCTGGTCGCCAGCAATGACGAATGGAGCTCACCGATCATGGCTGAGGTTGGCCCGGATGGTAACGTATGGTACCTGGATTGGTACAACTTCATTGTCCAGCACAATCCAACTCCTCAAGGCTTCCAAACAGGAAAAGGGAACGCTTACGAAACCAAGTTGCGAGACAAGCGATTCGGCCGAGTCTATCGCGTGGTGTATCAAGGCAACCAAGGTCTTTCGCCAGAAGAATTGAAGGCTGCCGATGGGCTCGTGAGCAAAGGGCTCTCGAAGGACGACGAAATGCAATTGGTAGGAGCTCTGAAGCATCCAAATATGTTTTGGAGAAGGTCTGCTCAGTGGCTACTTGCCAGCAAGCCCAAGTTGGCCGATTCGACGGTCAAAGCACTGATCGAACTTGCTCGTGATCCGAGTGTCGATGGCATTGGAATAAACGCAAGTGCGATCCATGCGATTTGGGTTCTCAGCGCCCAGGGCAAATGGCAAGGAGCACCGATGCTCGATGCGATCAAGCATCCGAGCGATGCGGTGGTCCGAAATGCGATTCAGGCTGCGGAACCCAATGCAGAGACACTCCAAGCGATTCTCGGAAGTAGGGCTCTGGATTCCCAGGACTCGCAACTGAAACTGGCTGCTTTGCTCAAACTGGCCGATTGTCCGAGTCAGGCGGTCGCGACGGGTACCAAGGGGGTCGGAGAGAAACTTTCAGCTAGCACCAATGAGAAAGATCGCTGGTTGATGGACGCTTGGACCAGTGCAGCAAGTACGCATGCTGCCGAAGTTCTACCTCGATTGATTCGAGATGCGCAGGTAGCCCCTACCGGGGAACTACTTAGCCGCATCGCAATTGTCGCTGAACACGCAGCGAGGAACAAAATAAGTGCCCAGGTATTTAGCTCTTTAATCGTTGAGAAGGGAAATCCTCAGGTCACCGGAGCGGTGATTCAAGGTTTGGCTAAAGGATGGCCCAAGGACTATCGTTTGACGCTGCCCGAGAGCGCCGCCCAAGGATTGGTCAAGAATTGGCTTTCGGGTGATTTGCCTTTGAATTCCAAGGGCCAAGTCATTACGTTGGCTGAAACGCTCGGAGTCGCCAAGATCGATGAAGCCATCGCGTCGCTTCGCAAAGAGCTCGTCGACATACTCAACAAGGACTCCTTGGCGATCGATCGAAGGGTGCTGGCGGCAAAGCAGATGGTGACCCTCGAAGTCGGCAGTCCAAAGGTCGTTGACTCCTTGTTGGCTTTGGTCACACCGCAATCGACACCCGAGTTTTCCTCTGGGATCGTAGCGGCACTTGGAGGTTCAAAAGCTCCTGGGCTTGCGAAAGCCTTGATTGAAAAATCACGCAGTTTGCCTCCTGAATTTTTGCGTGGTGCATTGCGTGTGATGCTTTCGAAACCTGAATCCACCACAGACTTGATCGCCGCGATCCAAGCAGGCGAACTGAGTATCAACGATCTGCAACTCGACCAACGTCAGTTGCTCAGAGACTATCCCGACGCCAAGATTCGCGAAAAAGCGTTGGCCATGATGAAAAACAGTGGTGGCATCCCTAATGCCGACAGGCAACGGGTGGTCGAAGCTTGGGAAGAGACGGCACATGCCAAGGGGGACGGAGGCAATGGTAAACTCGTGTATCAGAAGCATTGTGCGCTGTGTCACAAGCATGGTGATTTGGGCAATCAGATTGGGCCCGAGTTAACCGGCATGGCCGTTCACCCCAAGCACGAACTATTGATTCACATCCTCGATCCCAACCGGAGCGTCGAAGGCAATTTCAGGACCTACAACGTCCAAACCACCGATGGTAGTGTGGTCACTGGCATGATGGCCAGCGAGAGCAAGACCTCGATTGAACTCATCAATGTGCAAGGCAAACGCGAGGTTGTCTTGCGCGAGGATATCGAACGGCTGAGCGGTTCACAGAAATCACTCATGCCCGAAGGTTTTGAAAGCCAAATGACTCGCGACGAGATGAAGGACTTGCTGGAGTTTTTGACAACCAAAGGCAAGTACGTACCGTTGTCGATCGCTACGGTTGCGACATCGATCACAACGCGGGGAATGTTCTTTGATCCTGATGGCGAAGTGGAACGATTGGTGTTTGCGGATTGGAAGCCAAAAATGTTCAAAGGCGTTCCTTTCGTTTTGGTCGATCCGCAAGAGGATCGCGTTCCCAATGCGATCATGCTCTTTGGACCCAATGGCAAGATGGCGCCCAAGATGCCAAAGAGTGTCGATGTGGTTTGCAATGCTCCTGCGGTGGCGATCCACTTCCTGAGCGGAGTGGGTGGATGGTCGTTCCCGGCAAGTCGCGAGGGAAGTGTCAGCATGATCGTACGGATCACCTACGAGGATGGTGCAACGGAAGATCACGAACTGATCAACGGGGAGCATTTTGCCGACTACATCCGCAGAGTCGATGTGCCCAAGAGCGAGTTTGCTTTTGACCTTTCGGGCCGACAGATCAGGTATCTGTCGATTCAACCCAAGGAGCGTAAGGCGCTGCAAAAGATCAGTTTGATCAAGGGAAGAGATCAATCGGCTCCAGTCGTTATGGCAATCACACTTCAAACGGAGTAGGGATTACCAGGCGCGAAAGGGTCGGACATAGAAGTGGCGTTTCGCCACCGGATAGGGGTGAAGCGCCATTCCATCGAAAGTTGGCTGCGCGAAATTGATCCCTCTTTCCTCGTAGTATCGAAGGAGTGCCTTTCGGCTTTCAGATTCTCTCCGAGCCTGCTCGATTTGGTACTGGCGGTTTGCCGAGGTCTCGAAACGGAACTTGCCAACCTGAGATTGATCTTCACTGGTCTTAGCGTCACTGGTCATCGCGTCACCGGGGCTAGTGAGCTTGGACTCCGGTGTGGCTAGAGATTCCTGGGCTGAGAGTTGATTTGGTAGAGAGCCTGTGAGTAAGAAGCTCACGGATGCGATGACCAGAAAATCACAAACGGAGTTAGATTTCATAGTAGGAGTGATTTGGTGGTTTAATGCAGGGAGAATTCGCCGGATCGTTCCGAGGGATATCGGCGATCGAGTGGCACTTGGGATCTAAAAATAAAGCCGACAGATTGGGCTTCGCGGGT
>JBJSXX010000015.1:0-2182 GCA_046086605.1 Pirellula sp.
CTCAGAACGCGAACTTGCCGGAGTTTGTGGCCCTTTGTCCTGGTCGTCCAGTGCGCTTTGCGGAGCTTTGGTCGAATGGATTTTTGCCGGCCAAGTATCAGGGTGTTTACGTCAATCACACAAACTTGGATCCCAAGCAGATGATTCCCTTTTTGCAAAATGGGAAGTGGACACCGGACAAGCAAGCCAAGCAGTTGGAGCTATTGAGAGAGCTCAATGATCAGAGCGAGGCGCAAGCTGGAGTCGATCCCCAATTAGAATCGCGGATCCATGCGATGGAGACGGCGTTTCGAATGCAAGTTGAAGCGGCCGATGCGTTTGATATTCAGAAAGAGACCGAATCGACTCGGGAGGCTTACGGCAAGTCCCATTTTGCGAATGGTTGTTTGCTGGCACGACGGCTCGTCGAACGGGGAGTGCGGACGGTGCAAGTTTATTATGGGAATGGGCAGCCTTGGGATACCCATGCCAATCACAACAATGCGACAAGGACATTGTGTGAGGACATCGATCGTCCGATTGCAGCGCTGCTTAGAGATCTCAAGCAGCGAGGGATGCTCGACGACACCTTGGTTCTTTGGGGAGGTGAATTTGGTCGGACTCCGACGACGGAGAACTCCGATGGTCGGGATCATAATCCGTGGGGCTTTACGGTGTGGATGGCTGGTGGTGGTGTGCGAGGGGGGATAGCGCATGGTGCGACGGACGATTTTGGGTTCCGAGCGATGCAGGATAAGGTTCACATCCATGACTTGCATGCCACGATCTTGCACTTGATGGGATTGGATCACACCAAGCTGACGTATCGTCATGGTGGCCGAGACTATCGTTTGACGGACATTGCAGGTACGGTGGTCAAGCCGATTTTGCGATGAGTGAAACGCGGTCCGGTGAGCTTGAGCGCGGATTGGGGCTCGTCCAAGCGACGGGTTTAAACATCGCCAACATGGTTGGCATTGGTCCGTTTATCACGATCCCTCTTTTTATTGCGGCAATGTCTGGGCCTCAAGCGATGATCGCTTGGGTGCTAGCTGCGGTACTCGTGTTATGCGATGGTTTGGTATGGAGTGAGTTGGGGGCAGCGATCCCAGGGAGTGGGGGGACTTATCATTTTCTCAAGCGAATATTTAGCGTCTATTCATGGGGACGGATTTTGCCATTTTTGTTTATATGGCAATTCATGGTTAGCGGGGCCATGGAGATGGCTTCGGGGTACATCGGAGCCCTGAGTTACCTCGAATATGCGATTCCTTCGCTGGCGCAGAACTTTCAGGGGCTGCCGGGAGGGACTCGCTGGTTGGCCGTGGGCGCAGTCGTGGTTGTGACGTTGCTTTTATGCAGGCGTATCGAGAGCATTGGTTGGATTGCGGTGGTCATGACCAGTGGAACGTTGCTGACGGTGGCGTTGGTGATCGTCAGTGGTTGGATGCACATGGATTGGGGCAAGATCACTTTTCCTGAGGGTGCGTTTAAGCTCGATGGCAAATTCGCAAGTGGGCTTGGAGCAGCGATGCTGATCGCCATCTATGACTATCTTGGTTATTACAACGTTTGTCATTTGGGGGATGAGGTTAGGGATCCGGCCAGGACGATCCCAAGGGCGGTGATTGGATCGGTGGTTGTGATCGCCATGATCTACATGACGATGAATTTGTGCATCATAGGCGTGGTACCTTGGGAGCAAGCCATGGAATCCAAGAACATCGCGGCGGACTTTATGGAGACGTTGTATGGGAGATCTTGGGCGGTGGCTTTTACGTGGCTGATCCTCTGGACGGCGTTGGCTTGCATGTTTGCCATCACGCTTGGGTATTCACGGATACCTTATGCGGCGGCCAAGCAGGGAGACTTTTATGGGGTCTTTGGCAGGTTACATCCCGAGGGCAAGTATCCGTGGGTGTCGTTGCTCGCACTAGGTGTTTTGACATCATTGTTTTGTTTTTTGGATTTGAAGATTGTCATAGACGCGGCGGTATGTGTACGGATTGTGGTGCAGTTTTTAGGTCAGATAATCGCGTTGCATGTCGTCAGGACGACACGACCGGACATTGAGTTGCCGTTTCGGATGTGGTTGTATCCGATCCCGAGTTTGATTGCGGCTGTGGGATGGATTTTTGTCTTGGTGACAGCCGATCCGACGGCGTTGCTGATGAGTTTAGGGGTAGTCCTTTCGGGGGTGGTT
>JBJSXX010000016.1:0-4949 GCA_046086605.1 Pirellula sp.
CACTGAATCGGCTTAGTGGCTGAAACTTTGTGCGTTGGATCTTGGACGATCCAACCTTGCTCGACCAACTCGACCATAGCTGTTCGAATCACTTCCGAATCGCCCCCTCGTAGATAAGCGATTTGATAAGGATCGAGTTGATCGGGGATCCTCAAATTCGGCAAATCGGATCTTCGAGTCCGTTCGAGCAAGACCCAAACGGCCACCAGAGCCGTAATAACCAAAGTCGAAAAGAACAACAGAAATGGGACACCCGCAAGGTGAACGATCGGATCGAGCAACCAAAAAGCGGCAGGTCCGAGCATAAGCGAAACTCCTTAGTATGAGACAAGGATTGGAAAACTGTTTTTCCGATTGCCCTACAGTTTACCATGGCAGGTTCAAACCCAATTCATGTCATCTCTTCATCATTTTTTAACGCGACGATGAATTTTCGCCCGATCCAGCAATTTCCACACGCCCACTTCTCTACCCCCTGATTTTTTGCCGTCTCTTTTTTTGCCCCCACATTTTTTTGCCCCCACATTTTTTTGCCGTATCTCTTCTTGCCCATGAGCAATTCAGAAAACGAAGAAGGCCGGCGTTTTTTCGCCGGCCTTCTTGCTGGTGGTCCCTGGCGTCGGGGAACCCTCGCGGATCCCCCGACGCACAGTCTTAAGCTCTATCGTGAAGCACCACTGACAGGCAATTGACCCAGTAACTGCCAAGTCGGCGGTTTATGCTGCTCCAACCCAGGAGGGAGGCCGGTCGAGTCTTCCCGCAAAACCCCGACCGCCGATAGAGCTTGATTTGTGGATCGTCAATACCACAAATCCATTACTAGAATCTCACCGGCGGTGTCAACAGAGAATTTTCAATACTTGATATTGGTCTTGGGCAGTTTCTCTTGCAAACTCGCCACAGCCTTTTTGCTCAATGTCGTATTGGTCAAAATCAAATCCTTGAGGTTCTTTAGTTTCGCTAACTCCCCTATCTTGTCATCGGTCACCGCAGTCTTACCGATGTGCAGAAACTCAAGTGATTCGATTTTGGCCAAGTGCTCGATCGCTCCATCACCAATATTGGTGTCGTCCAAGTTCAATCGCTTGAGCTTGCTCGAAGTCAACGCAGCCAGACCCGAATCGGTAACTCGAGTGTGCCAAAGGTTCAGGTCTTCAAGCTTTTCAAGTTTACCGATCTCGACCAAGGCAGCATCTTTGATGGTCGTTTCGCTTAGATCCAACGCCGTGAGATTTGGGAACTTCGTGATATGCTCGACGATCCCTTTGGTCGTGATCGCACAATCCCGGAGCTTCATCTTGGACATCTCTTTTGCTCCAGCGATGGCTCCCAAAGCATCATTGCCAACACGGGTTCGAAAAATGTCGAACTCCTTGAGTTTGGTCATTCCCGAAAGCGCCCCGAAACTCTGATCGGTCACTCCGCAGTCTTGGAACGAGATGGCGACCATGTTGGTCATCCCCGAGAGATACTTCATACCATCATCAGTGATTCGCGGTCCCCATAAACTCAAATTCCTGAGTTTGCTTAAACCCTTGATATGAGAGAGCCCCTGATCGCTGATCTGGTTGCAATCGGAAAGATCCAGCAGTTCGAGTTGAATGGTGTCTTTGAGATAAGCCAAACCGGCATCGGAGAGTTTAGTACGGGGTGCTCGTATCCGCTTAATCGTCTTGGACTGCCCGAGACTCTTGAGGCATTCGTCGGTGATCCCGCATCGATCCAACAGCAGATCATCGACCTTCGGGAACTTGGCAATCTGAGCGATCGTCTCATCGGTGATCGCGGCCTGTTCCATGCGGAGTGCTTTAAGATTCGGAAGTGCCTTGAGGGTCACGATCAGATCGTGGGTCGCCGCCGGACCACTTACCGAAATAGTTTGGATCGATGGTACTTCGAGGACTCGCGGAAACGTCTTGACCCAGTCATCACCGCACTTGCGAAAGTCCACGCCGATGACTTCACCATCCTTTTCTTGAACCGCGATACCAGGCATCGCTTTGATCGCAGCGATGGCTTGCGCACTTGCAGGTTTGCTTGCCGCCGAAGATTCTTGTGCAACGCTCTTTTGGGGGGCACAAGTAAGGATCATCGAGCTCGAAAGAACGCAAAGTCCTATGGCCAAAGCCCTGCCACCGATGGCTTCGAGCAACGCTGGATATTTTCGCTTCATGAATTCTGAATTCCACGTAAGAATAAAAACCTGTATTTTCTTCGGAGATTCCTCCGCATCCGCTGATTATCTTCCTTGAGGGCGATTCGCTTGACAAGCTCTCTGAGGCTAAAATGCTAGGCGGAAAACGGCTCAAGTGATTGGCTTTCTCGAAATTACAGATTGATCCCTGAATGCTCAAGCGTACCGGAAGATCCAAAGATGCCTTCGCGTATCAACCTCCCTACGGTGCGGTCATCGATCCACAGGGTGTCGGATTCTCGGTTTTTAGCCGCTCGGCACAGTCCATGCGCATTTTGCTGTATTCGAGCATCGACCAGCGGGAGCCAACCGAGACGATCGAACTGGATCCTCGCACCGACAGAATCGGAGATGTGTGGACCAAGTTCATGCCGGGATTGTCAGCCGGACAGCTTTATCACTTTCAAGCCGATGGGCTCTATCGCCCCGAAACCGGTTCTTGGTTTGATAGCCAGGCCCGTTTGATCGATCCCTACTGCAATGCCTTGGCAGGTGATTTTCTACCTTCGAGCGACGGCGTGATCCGTCCCCCAAAGTGTGTTGTCATCGACCATGCCTTCGAATGGCAAGACGATAGACCTTTGAAACATCCCATTCAAGATACGATTCTTTACGAGATGCACGTATCGGGCTTTACGAAGCATCCGTCGAGTGGCGTGTCGAAACCTGGGACTTATCTAGGTGCCATCGAAAAAATACCCTACCTGCAATCCCTGGGTATTACGAGCGTTGAGCTGATGCCTGTCCATGAGTTTCCTATCCTCGATTTCCACGGCCAACCCTTCAAGCATCCAAATTACTGGGGCTACGATCCGTTAGCGTTCTTTGCCCCTCATCGCGGGTATGCACACGGCCATCAAGCAGGAGCTCAGGTCCAAGAGTTCAAGACCCTGATTCGGGAGCTTCATCGGGCTGGTATCGAGGTGATCCTCGATGTCGTGTTCAATCACACTTGCGAAGGGAACGAGCGAGGCCCGATCCTATCGATGAAGGGACTTGAAAACTCCGTCTACTACATCCTGAACTCCGAGGGTGCCCACTACAGCAACTACAGCGGCTGCGGAAACACCGTCAATTGCAATCATCCGATCTGCCGCGAAATGATCCTGCATTGCCTGCGGCACTGGGTTCACAACTACCACGTCGATGGTTTTCGATTTGATCTCGCAAGCATCCTTGCTCGCGATCGAACCGGCAACCTACTGAGCAACGCACCTTTGATCGAGTTGATCGCCGAGGACCCCATGCTCGCCGATACCAAACTCATCGCCGAAGCCTGGGATGCTGCAGGTGCCTACCAAGTCGGCTCCTTCGGTGGCAAACGCTGGAGTGAATGGAACGGTCGGTATCGCGATGATGTTCGCCGTTTCTGGCATACAGAAGGGACCGGACTAGGCTCGTTTGCTACCCGACTGTGCGGCTCCTCGGATCTTTACGAAGCGACTGGTCGATCACCTACGGCAAGCATAAATTTTGTGACTAGCCACGATGGGTTCACGTTGAATGACTTAGTAAGTTTTGAAAACAAACACAACCAAGCCAACGGCGAGAACAATCGAGATGGAGAAAACAACAACTACAGTCTGAATCACGGAGTTGAAGGACTCTCGGCAACCAAAGCCATCGAGCGAAAGCGATCCAAGCAACTCCGCAATTTTCTTTCGACGCTGATGCTCAGCCAAGGAGTTCCGATGCTGCTTATGGGAGACGAGAGCAGGCGATCTCAACAGGGGAACAACAACGCTTATTGCCAAGACAACGAAATCTCTTGGTTCGATTGGCAATCAGACCAAGTTTCCGAGGATCTCAGGCGATTTACCCGATCCTTGATCGCCTTGCGACGCCGACACCCAGCCTTGCGCCGCACTCGGTTTTTTACCGGAAAACCGGTCGATGCCCGCGGTATCGCAGATGTCTCTTGGTACGACCCTCGGGGTTATGCCATGGACTGGAGCAAACCCGACTCGGGACTCAGTTGCTGGCTAACCATCCCGTTGGTCGTCGCAACCCCAGGATCCCAAGTTCCGCACCATCAACTCGGTGACATCATGATCTTGGTCAATCCCACAACGAGCACAATTCCGTTCGCGTTACCCAAAGAATCTCAATCCCTAAATTGGCGACTTTTCGCAGACACCGCCAAGCCTTCGCCTGGGGATATCTATCCTGAACTCTTGGACAGTGTTGATCTAGAACCAGACCACAGAGCACCCAAAACGCCCGTCTCTCGAACTATTCGAGTCATGCATCGGTCGATGATGATCTGGCTGGAAGTACGGTAAAAACGGTGATGATTGGGTTCTTCAAGAATCACTCCGGCGATGCAGGACATTCTGGAAAAATGCGTACGAGAACTCGGCGAGTCGCTGGGCGGCTAGAGAGTGGATTTGAGAGAGTTGAAAGTAGACCATGTGATTGTCCATTAGCGTTCATCAGCGTCCATTAGCGGTTTGATTTCTTCAACCGGTGATAAACGCTGACACCTGAGCCCGATCAAGCCACCTGGGCCAAGGTGTCATAAAAGTCGAGCGTAGCGATGGTGGCATTGTCGATGCCGAACTGATCCGTCCCCGCTCGTGGATCCCGGCGATGGGTGGCCGATTCGCAGATCACTCCCAAGCACTTGGTTGGTCGCGATTCGGCGACTCGGTACGTTGCGTGTTACGTGACCGGCAGCGCGATCAGCAACTCACGGATCCGGGCCGATGATGGTCGCAACGTGACGATCGATGTGTGGGATTATCGAACCGATCGC
>JBJSXX010000017.1:0-4407 GCA_046086605.1 Pirellula sp.
CCCAACTGGTCTATCAGACCTTCAGCGGTTATGTGACATCGCAATTCAAAAAATTGCAGACCGATATTCGTAATCAAGGACAGGTCAAGTGGAAGCATGCGATGCACCTGATCCGCTTGCTCATCTGCGGAACCGAGATACTCAAGAATCATCATGTTGCGGTGGACGTTGGCCAGCATCGTCAGATGCTGCTCGAAATCCGTCGTGGTGAAATCAAGTGGGATCAACTCGATGAATTGCGCAAGACATTTCAAAAAGAGTTTGATCGCGCCTTTTCGTCAACAAGCCTTCCGGAGAGGCCCGACTACGCGCGGGCTAATGAACTTTTGATCCAAGCTAGAATGGAGGCGATGAGTCACTAGAGATGAAGAACCAAGATGTAATGCATGTAGCTAAATTACCCGAGCTAGTCGAGCAAGTCCGCGAGCATCCTTATCCCCTGCTGTTTGCGACGATCAGCGGTGCGCATATCTATGGCTTTCCATCGCAGAACTCCGACTTCGATCTACGAGGCGCTCACGTCCTGCCGCTCGACGAAGTCTTGGGACTGCAGATACGCCATGAGACCATTGAAAGAGAGAGCATCCGTCATGGAATGGAGATCGATTTAGTTACGCACGATGTCGGGAAATTTTTCGGCATGTTGCTCAAACGCAATGGTTATGTCCTCGAACAACTCCTGTCGCCTTTGGTGGTGTTCTCGACCCCCGAGTTCGCCGAACTCAAGGAGCTTGCTCCTGACTGCATCACTCGATACCACGCCTACCACTACATCGGATTTGCACAAACCCAATGGAAACTCTATTCCAAAGAGAGTCCGCCGCGTGTCAAACCCTTGTTGTATGTCTATCGCGTATTGTGGACTGGAATTCACTTGATGAGAACCGGCCAGCTCAAGACCAATCTCGATGAGCTAAACGAGATCTATCCGCAGAGCTACATCACTGAGTTGATCGATCGCAAGTGCCATGGGAAAGAGAAGGAAACGATCGAAGAGGGTTCGAGGGCGTTCCATGAATCGGAGTACAACCGATTGTTGCAGCAATTGCATCAGGAATTGGAAGCCTCCAAACTGCCTGAAATACCGCGATGCGAAGCGAAGCTCAATGATCTATTGATAAGGATTCGAAAAAGTGCGCGTTGAAATTCCTGAGTTAGCTCTCGTTTTGCTTATCGGCCCGAGCGGTTGCGGCAAAAGCACGTTCGCCAAACGTCATTTTTTGGAATACGAAGTCATCTCGTCGGATCAGTGCCGAGGGTGGGTCTCGAATGATGACACCGACCAGAGCGCCAGCCCCGATGCCTTCAAACTCCTCTACTACATGGCCGAAATGCGACTTCGACGAGGATTGCTCACGGTGATCGATGCGACGAACGTGTCGATCGATGATCGAAAAGGCCTCATCGCACTTGCCAGAAGGCAAGACTGCTTTGCAGTCGCGATCATTTTCAATCTTCCCGAATCGCTGTGCATCGAGAGAAACTCGCAGAGACCTGACCGCGCGTTTGGCCCCCATGTAGTCCATCGTCAAAAGCAATTGCTTAGAAAAGGACTCGGTCGAATCCGTCTTGAGGGCTTTCGATCTTGCGTCGAGTTCAAGGATCAAGAGCAAGTCGACCAAGCAGAGATCGTCAGGACTCCCTTGTGGAACAACCGCAAGTCGGAGAAGGGACCCTTTGACATCATCGGCGATTTGCATGGCTGTTGCGATGAACTCGAAGAACTCCTCGAGCGGCTTGGATACACGTGGACTGAGTGCAGCAGACCTGAGGGTTCCGAGTTGTACTTGGACCGAGTACCAAAGCATCCTCAAGGGCGACGAGTCATTTTCGTGGGAGACTACATCGATCGGGGGCCACGCAGCGTCGATACGCTGCGATTGGTCGCCACGATGTTCCAGCAAGGCCAAGCGTTCTGTTTACCTGGAAACCATGACGTGAAACTGCTGCGGAAACTCAACGGTAGCGATGTGCAGATCAAGCATGGGCTGGCCGAGACACTGGCGGATTTCGATCGATTGCCTGAGGCAGCTAGGTCTAAATTCGAGAGTGAGCTCAAGCCGTTTATCGATGGATTGGTTTCGCACTTGATTTTCGACGAAGGCAGACTGGTCGTCGCGCACGCGGGGCTTAAGGAACAGTACCAAGGCAGGACCAGCGGCCGGGTGCGTGAATTTTGTTTGTATGGGGACACGACCGGCGAGGTCGATGAATTTGGATTGCCTGTTCGGCTTGATTGGGCAAGTGGTTATCGGGGGGAAGCTCGCGTCGTGTACGGCCATACTCCAGTGGCAAGACCCGAGTGGCTAAACCGTACCGCCAATGTGGATACAGGTTGCGTGTTTGGAGGGAAGCTTACAGCGCTTCGGTATCCGGAAATGGAGTTTGTTTCGGTTGCGGCGCGGAAAGTCTACTGCGAACCGTCCAAGCCATTTTTGGTTCAGGAGGGTGCTTTATCGGCTCAGCAGCAATTTGATAATCTCCTGGATATCGATGATGTTTTAGGCAAAAAGATCATTTCGACCAAATGGATTTCCAACGTAACGATCAGGGAGGAAAATGGGATCGCGGCCATCGAGACCCTTAGTCGATTTGCGGTCGATCCGCGTTGGTTGATCTATTTGCCTCCGACGATGTCCCCTTGCGAAACTTCGCAGGAAGCTGGCTTGCTTGAGCACCCATTGGAAGCCTTTGATTATTTCCGAGCCCAGGGGGTCCAGAAGGTGGTGTGCCAGGAGAAGCATATGGGATCTCGGGCTGTGGTCGTTTTGTGCAAAGATCAAAAGGCGGCTGCCGAGAGATTTGGGATTCAGCATGGACCAATGGGCGTGATCTATACTCGAACCGGTCGAAGTTTTCTTGCTGACGAGCAAACCGAGAGAGCATTGCTTGAGCGACTGCAGTTTGCCTGCGAGCGGAGTGGTTTTTGGGAGAAGTTTCAAACCGATTGGGTTGGTTTGGATTGCGAGTTGATGCCTTGGTCAGCCAAAGCATTGGAGCTTCTCAAGACCCAGTATGCGGCCGTCGGTGCGGCAGGTCGTATGAATCTAGGACCGGTCATCGATTCGCTAGGCCAAGCCAAAAAGCGGCTAGTCGATCCCCGAGAGCATGAGGTCCTTGTTGGGTTGGAGAGTCGCTTTAGCAATCGTCGAGCATCGGTCGATCGATTCATTGAGGCATATCGGAGGTATTGCTGGCAAGTTGAAACGTTGGCTGATTGGAGTCTTGCTCCCTTCCATTTGTTAGCGACTGAGGGGAGGGTGCATATCGACGAGGATCATGTGTGGCACATGGAGCAGATTCGGGAGTTGTGTGAGGCTGAAACGGAGGTGATGCTTGCAACGGATTATTTAGTGGTGGATGTTTCGGATGCAACGAGCGTTGGGCGGGGGGTAGATTGGTGGCAGACCAAGACGGATTCTGGGTCCGAGGGGATGGTCGTAAAGCCGATGCAGTGGATTGTTCAAAGCAAGAGTGGACTGGTTCAGCCGGCGGTGAAATGTCGGGGGAGGGAGTACTTGCGGATCATTTATGGTCCTGATTACGATACCCAGGAGAATCTCGAGCGGTTGAGGAAGCGAGGGTTAGGTCGCAAGCGATCGTTAGCGCTTCGAGAGTTTGCATTGGGGTTGGAGGGATTGGAGCGATTTGTCAAGCGCGAGCCGTTGCGTCGTGTACACGAGTGTGTTTTTGGCGTGTTGGCCTTGGAGAGCGAGCCGGTAGATCCACGGCTCTAGTGTTGCACGTTTGTCCTCAACCGGTGAGTGAGAGAGCAGGCTTTAGGCTTCAGGCTTCAGGCTTCAGGGAACAGGCTTCAGGGAACAGGCTTCAGGGAACAGGCTTCAGGGAACATAAGGGTTGCTCAATTTGAATGAGTTACCTCCCCCGCTTTTGTTCGCCTTTGGCGAACACTCGTTTAACCCGCAGCCAGCGGCGAGGAAGCGTTATAAGCCCCCCGTGACACTGCGTCTGGGGTACCGATGATGGAGGACTTGCCCTAGGGTGGGTGAAGCGGCATCGCCGCGCGAACAGGCTTTAGACTTTAGGCTGCAGGCTTGAGGGAACAGCCAAGCGATTGAGGACAATCGCTCTACAACGCCAAACAGCCCAGCGCGCTCTTGCCCCCTCAACCCCCGTCCCCTTCTCCCCCAGCCAAAGCCCTGGGGGCGAAGGGGGGAAAGAGGAAGTGTGAAGTTGGAAGTGTGAAGTATGAAGTATGAGGTGATCGTGCGTATCGGAATCTTCATGCGATCGCGATCCAAAAACCAACCTAGCGAACATTCATTTCGTTCAATAGCGCCGGCATACCAGCAACTAGGCTCCCCCTCGCCCGCTGGCGGCTGGGGGGTGAGGGTGGGAGGAACATGGGAGCTTCTCCCCCAGCCAAAGCCCTGGGGGCCAAGGGGG
>JBJSXX010000018.1:0-2940 GCA_046086605.1 Pirellula sp.
CTTGTGTGCGGATCGATCAACATGGATCTAGTGGTCCGAACACCAAGGCTCCCAACGCCAGGGCAAACCCTCACAGCCCACGGGCTTGAATATGTCTCGGGCGGCAAAGGAGCCAACCAAGCAGTCGCGGTTGCAAGACTAGGAGGAAAAGTTGCAATGCTCGGTGCCCTGGGCTCCGATCCCTTCGCTGCAACCCTACGAGCTAATCTCTTGCAAGAAGGAATCGACCTAGAATGGGTCACGACCAAGGAGGGTTCCAGCGGATTAGCCATCGTTGCCGTGGATGATGAAAGCGAGAACTCAATCATCGTCGTTCCGGGTGCCAACGGCCAACTCTCTATCGATGATGTCCAACAAGCCGAATCGGCTATCGCCCAAGCGGGCTTGGTCATGCTGCAACTTGAAATCCCTATCGATACGGTCTTGCATACGGTTCGACTATGCCGCAAGCACCATGTTCCTGTGATCCTTAACACAGCTCCAGCACCGAAGGATTTCCCGGAAGAGCTTTTCGATGTCGATCTGATTTGTCCAAACCAAACCGAAACGGCTGCATTGCTCAAGACATCACCCCCCTCGGATATCGAAACTGCCTTCGATGCAGCCCGAGAACTCCTCAGCAAAGGAGCCAAACAAGCAGTCATTACCCTAGGCTCGCTCGGCGCAGTCGCCGCGATCAAAATGCCAGGAGGAAAACCTCTAATCAAAACCGTTGATGCCCACCGGGTCACCGCTGTCGACACCGTTGCTGCCGGGGATGCCTTCCTAGGCGCACTAGCCTATCAAATCGCACAAGGAACAGCACTTATGGAATCTTGCCTGTTTGCATCTGCTGCTGCAGCGCATGCGGTGACCATCCGCGGAGCCCAACCCTCACTGCCGAATTTAGACCAAGTTCGAGCACGCATGTAGGTACCCGTCCCAGGCCGCCTTGGTATGATGCACGGAAATGGTTTTCGTCCATTTAGGGCTCGTCGGGTAATTTCGTGGGGCATTGCCACTCGTACTCGAAGCCCCTGAGTCCCAATGCTCCCTTTCGACTAGCTGACAACCATCATGACCCAAGTGCTTAGGCTCGCCTTTTGTTCGATATTTGCTCTGGTGTCCCTATCGATCGTCGGGTGCGATCGTCGTCAAACCACCAGTCCCACTGCTGGCAGTCAAGGAACCAATCCAGTCAATCAAACCGAGAAGCCCAAAGTGGCCTTGGTGATGAAGTCCCTAGCCAACGAGTTCTTTTCGACCATGGCCGAAGGGGCCAAGAAGCATCAAGCCCAAGACGCCCAAAAGTATGAGCTGATCGTCAACGGCATTAAAGACGAACGTGACCTATCTCGACAAGCGGCAATCGTCGACGAAATGATCGCGGCCAAAGTGCAAGCGATCGTCATCGCACCTGCCGATTCCAAAGCCCTCGTGCCAGTGCTTAGGCGAGCCAAACAAGCCGGAGTGGTCGTCGTCAATATCGACAACAAACTCGATGACGAGATTCTCAAAGCAGAAGGACTCGCAGTCCCTTTCGTGGGCCCGAACAATCTCCTGGGCGCCAAAGCCGTCGGCGAACATTTGGCCAAGTCACTTAAAGCCGGCGACAAGGTGGCTGTCCTCGAAGGAATCCGCACAAGTTTCAATGGCACGCAACGACGACTGGGCTTCGAACAAGCCATGAAGGATGCTGGTATTCAAATCGTCGATAGCCAAAGTGCCAACTGGGAAACCAATCAAGCCAACACGATCGCAGCCTCGATGCTCAATGCCCACCCTGATCTCAAGGCCATTCTCGCCGCAAACGATTCTATGGCCCTCGGAGCACTCGCGGCAATCAAAGCTGCCAACAAGACCTCGGATGTGCAAGTCGTCGGATTCGACAACATTTCAGCCGCCCAAGAAGCAATTCGCGAAGGGAAAATGTTGGCCACCGCAGACCAACACGGTGATCAACTCGCCGTCTACGGAATCGAAGTCGCATTGAAGCTCATTGAAGACCCAACGGCCAAACTCGACGACAAAGAAACGCCAGTCGATCTGATCACAGCAGATAGTCTCAAGTAAAGCACGGGCGATAAGGTTCCAGCGAGCGTGCTAGTACTCGACTCACTTACCAAAGACTTTGCAGCGCGAGCCGTCGACTCGGTCAGCCTGGAATTTCAAGCGGGCCAAGTCCACGCTCTGGTTGGTGCAAATGGTGCCGGAAAAAGCACCCTCTGCAAGATGATCGCTGGCATGGTCAAGCCAACCCAAGGTGCAATGCTCCTTGCAGGATCGAAGTATTCGCCAGCCACGAAACGCCACGCTCAACAGCTCGGTGTTCAAATCGTACAACAGGAACTCAACGTACTGCCAACGCTGAGTCTTGCCGAAAACCTATTCTTTTCCAAACTCCCCAGTCGCTTCGGTATTCTCGATCGACGCGCGATGCACCAACGTGCCTTGGATATTCTTGCCGGTTTCGGATTGCAAGATCTCTCGCCAGATAGCCCTGCGTCTATGCTCGGCGTCGGCCAGCAGCAAATGCTCGAGATCGCTGCCAACACCTGGCAACCTACCCGAGTCCTCATCCTCGATGAACCGACCGCCGCCCTCAGCATCCCAGAGTCTGAGATCCTCTTTCGAAAAATTCAGCAATGGAAACAAGACGGCATCGCAATCCTATACATCAGCCACAGGCTCGCTGAAATCCAAGCGATCGCCGATCAAATCTCGATCCTTCGTGACGGCAAACTCCAAGGCACCTGGAACCGAGGGGAACTTCGGAAGGATGATATTGTTGATCGTATGACAGATCGGACAGATCGGACAGATCAGACGGATCAGACGGATCAGACGGATCAGACGGATCATGTTTTGAGGGTTTGCAAAATCGATTTGCCGCCACGCGTGAAGGGCGTTTCACTGAGTATTCGAGCTGGCGAAATTTTAGGTGTAGCCGGACTTGTTGGC
>JBJSXX010000019.1:0-10360 GCA_046086605.1 Pirellula sp.
GGCCTTGCGCGCCATATTAGCACTCTTGCCTCCCCCAAGAGCCCGACCCGCATCGCCTCCCCCCATGCCCCCCATGCCCCCCATGCCACCGCCAAAGCCCCCTGGACCAGGGGTTCCCGGCACGTCCAAGGCACCCCTTTGCAATTCCCATCTCCCATCGGCTGCTTGCTCACTGGCTTCACCGGCACTTCTCGATAGCGACTCTGACTCCCTGAGTCGAAAGTCGTCTGCAAAAAATGCCATGGTCAGATCTTCAAGCTCCAATGAACTTGTTCGTAACGATTGCGTGAACCACTGGGTCTGCTGATCGATAGAGATCGGCTGGACCTTGAGTGCATCGTCTAGCAGTCGAACCAACCCGGCTTGTTTTTGAGGGAATCGCTTCGCCAAAAGAACACGCTCGAGTGTATTGAGCTGCGCGTATCTCCAAGGTGCTAAGTAAACATTGAGATTCTGATCCAACACCCAATCGTCCACTAGTTGCCGAGGGGACTTGTTCATCAGATGCGGGATCACCACGCGTTTGGTAAATTCCGGATCATGCTTGTACAAGAACAGATGAAGCTCATGGCAAGCCGACTGACTGTACTTGGACTCTTTGTCTTTATCGCTTAGCGAACTCCAGTTCTTCAGAAAATCAAATTTCCTAAATCGATCGTGGTCTGGCAAAATTCCATCGAGCATCGGGATCAATTCACCGATCGAGTTATAAATCCGGATACGTGTGGCACCGACATCCCCCAAGTCGCTCGATTGGTCGGCTTGCACCGTCAAAACCGATTCTTTTTGGATGAAGTGCTTTTCGGATTCGAACGACTTCTGCAATCGCCGATCGGCGAGCTTGCGAGGGGGAGTCCAAGGCAGGGCGATGCGAGCCTGCGCGCTCGAGCCGGGAGTGATCGCCACGAGCGATACATCGGTCAGCCCCTCAAAATCCTTCGCGTCGAGCACAATGCGACCTTGGGCATCGGCAGGAATATTGGCCAAGATCCTTGTCCCTTGGGCGAGGAATCCGTAGTCACGCGAGTTTCCTGCTACGCCTTGCAAAAGTGCTGGATCGCTATCCGAAGGGGCTGGAGCAGCCGACTTGGGCGCAGCTCGTTTTTCAGCGATCGCATCGCCAGCCTGAGCCAACTGGCTTTCATTCTGTGTGACGGCCAATTCCCAGGGATTCAGTAGGATGGTCGGATGGGCCAGTGTGCTACCCAAGAAACTCTCGGCTTGCTGGCGCGCTAAAACATATTGGTACTCTTCATCGAGCTTCATCGAATCAACATAGAAACTCGGGACACGTTCGCGACGCAGTGTGGGTGCGAAATTTCGCTGGGTGCGACGTAACCAATGATCGGACTCCCCATGTGCAAAGGGGGATGCAACAACCAGCAACCGGGTCGATTCACTTGCACCTATCAAATCCACCTGGAGCTTACCGTCTGCCAGCGTTACACGCTCGATCCCAAGAGCACTTGTCGGCGTTCTGGCCAGGGTTCGGTTCTTACCCACAATCCAATCGTCTCGACGCTCTCCTGCGGTGACTTGAATGTCACAGCGAGTCGAGTGCTCATGATCGATCAAGAAGTAGCCTCCTGGTTCGAGCCCAGCAATCTCGAGTTGTCCCGACACCACTTTGAGTTTGTCGGTATGATCGACTGCCGTCACATTGGTACGTTGCTCAAACAAAGAGAAACGCCGAATCCCTCGATCGACCGCCTCGATCCCCACGGTCTTCGATGGGAGTTGGTCGGATGCCACGGGCCCAGCCACACGCAGTGTTTCACCTTTGGCGACATGGATCGACACCGGCCAATCCAGAGCCGTCCGATGCAGCGTATATTCGCGCTTGGGCATCTGAGCTCCGCTGACCCAAAAACGTTCGACTCCTGCAAGCCTTCCTAGGTCGATTTCACCCTGCGCATCGGTTGCTAAACGTATCGAACGGACTTGACCCATACCATAGAGCTTGAATTCCAGTTGCAAGGCGATCCTACCGACCGGCTCGCCATTGCGACCACGCAGTTCGAGCCGATAGCCTTCGGTGGTCCGATTCAGAAACGAATCGTGTACCCAAGTGCTACGAGTAAACTCGTTGAAGGTCGTTCGGTACGTGGCGACGAGCAACTGCTGCGTGTCGGTACGCATCTGCTTGATCCTCGCTTGAAGCTTCCATTCGACATGCGAGAGCCTCGGAGGCACGTTGAACTCTTGCGTGAGCTCCTCGTTTTCATCGAGCTTAAGATCCTTGAAAACCTGCGTGTTGGATATCCCATCAAGGTCCGTGCTTGTGGCATGGAGCTCGATATCGGTGAGGTTCTTCAGCGGGATCGGTTGATTATGGGTCAGCAACTGCGACCGAACGACCACAGCCGAGCGATTGCCTGAGAGGACCGACTGGGGATTGATCAGGAAATCCGCGCGGAGCTCATAAGCTTCCCCGAGATGATTGAAGGGCTCGAGCACCGCGAAGGTTCCATCGACCAGCAGCATGTTCTTGAGCTGGGTCGACTGTTCGAAAGGGATCAGAATCCAACCGTCTTTGTCGGGATCGAATTGACGCTCACCGAGCACGACTCGGGCTGTCGGTACATGCTCACCTTCGGCATTGACAACTCGAACCAGTTGTCCTGCATCGCCGATCGCAAGGATCGAAGAGAGTTGACCTTTTTGAACCAAGGCGCGACTGCGCTGGCCTCCAGCCAGTAGCTCGACGATCCATACCCCTTGCCCATCGAGCTCTGGTAGCTCAATCGATTCGCGATGGCGCAAGTCGCTCTTTTGGGAATACGATAATTTGCGTTGCACGTTTGGAACGACGCCATCGAGATCCAATGCCGTCGAGATCGCAACCTGCTGCTTGCTCAGGATATTCCGAGCGTTGAGTCGATAGATTCGGACCAGCAGTTCAGGAGTGTTCTTCAGGTCGATCACCAAACTGACTCGTTGATCGGTCTTGAAAATCGCCGGATTGGTTGGTGCGAAACGTACTTCGATGCGCTGCGAGAGCTCCTTTTGATCCTCGGGCGAAAGCTGTACATAGTAAGTCTTTGGATCACCCAGCCCATGGAGGATCTTGGTGATTGCAAAGAAGCGTTGCAAATAGCCGCGTTCCAGAGACTTAGAAAAATCATCCACGTTGGCATCGGTTTGGAAGAAGATATCGAGATACTTTTCAATCAGGGCCGTATCATCACCGATCGGACGAGGCAAATAGGCTGCAGCAAAGGTTGCGTTGGGGTCAACTTGAGTTCTCGCACGGGCTGCATCGCGAAATTCCGATGCGCAGATGGCTCTTAGATAAGGCAATCGCAGATAACGTTTGAAGCGTTCCCGATCCGGAGTTCCTTGTTCAAGATCAAAGACCAATCGTTGATGCAAAACTGCAGCAATCAGGCTGTTGTGCACTTCCGGAAGCGATGTGACATAGGCTTCTGCTTGATCGAGTTGCTTGCGTCTTACCGCCGGGTCTTGGAGTGACTCGTCATCCGAGGGAAGCAAGTGCCGGAGAACCTCCACAACATAATTGCCGTCTTGATTGAGGGTAGGGATTCGCTTTTGAAGTTCCTGCAATTGATCGAGGGTAAGTTCGCGATGGATTGGAGCCCATCCAAACCCGCGCGAATGGATCGTCGTGAGCTCTTCGACCATGCGATCGATGAGTTTGGGAGTATCGATCCTGTGGGAACGAGAGAACCATTTGCGAAGCTCATCGATGTTAGGAACATCGACGAGCGCATCGCCCAAGACACTCTCTTCGAGCGTATCGATCCCCTGCGCCTTGATGGTCTCTTGAAGGATTTTCTTCCAGTCCAAGAAGTTCGGATCGAGCTTGGTGTCCAGCTCTGCAGCCTCGTTCTTTTTAGGCGCCGGATGGGATGTGGCGATCTGGAATTCGCGCTGCAAAAATTCCGCAGTCGCATTGGGGTTCGACGCGTATTCAAGGATCGATTGCCGTGTTTGCATTCGCTTCGTCAGATCAGTCGACCCGTGCTTGGCAATCCACTCATCGAGCAGCGCGCGAGCTTGGGCGACGCTTCCCTGATTCTGAGCGTGCAAGACATTGAAGAAAAAATAGTCCGGTGTGTTTGGTATCAGCTCGGCGAGGGTCACTTCGCGCTGGTCGCTCAGAGCGAAGCGTTCGAGGAAGCCAAGGGGTTCGGGGACACTCGAAACCGGTCCGGATTGGGCTTGGACTTTCCCATTCTGGATCGATAGTGCCATAACAAAAAAGGTAGCGAAAATAGCCCAGAGAAGAGTCGGATTCATGGCTGCAATGATCTGATGGAGGAACCCAGGCGCGACTAGGATGCAATCCATCTTAGATCGCTTGGCTCCCAGGGCGACACGCTCGGCCCGAAATAGATGGATTTCCGACAGACTTAACGATCCCCACCGGGGTTTCTTAGGATTAAAAAATCGATAATCCCGAGAAATTCGGTTCTTCCGTAAAGTCGTTTCCCGATGTCCTTGGACCCAAATGGCGTTGGAGGAAGCTACTTGCTAGATCTCGATCGTCGTACAGGTGCAGCTTGCCGAGGCGATTAGACGATCTCGGTTGTCGCGGATCTCGCACTCGACAAAACCGATCCGCAAACCCCGTTGCTTGACCCAAGCCTTAGCGATCAACTGTCGACTTTTGACTGGCCTCATGTACTGGATCTGCAAATCGACGGTCGAAAAATCTTGCCCTTGGTCGAGCATCCGTCCAAACGCGATCCCTGTGGCAGCGTCGGCAAGGGCCGAGAGAATCCCCCCATGGACTCTGCCCATGGGGTTGTGGAATCGCTCATCGACATCGAGCTCCACGACAGCTCGGCCCAGCTCCCTGTCCTCTTGACTCCCCTGTGCGACCTTAAATCCAATCAGTCGCGATACGGGCGCGTCGGAAAATCGATCAAATGCGTCTTGGGTCATCGATTACCGGTCTAACCTTTCGGGAATCTGGTTTCGCTAAAACTTTGCACTGCGAGGACGCCTAACTTTAGCTATACTTACTGATCCTCCAACTCCCTTGCCTACCTTTCCGCTGCGGAAATCTAATACTAAATCGTGCCACGAACCTGGCTCATCACTTTCGGTGCCTATGCCCTGCTGTGCATCGCGAATCTTGCAGCACTAGCACAAGAATCTTCGTTGGGAAAATCCGTTGCTCTCAAAATCCTCCCCGAAAGCCCAACCGCTACAACCCGATACCCCGCCCAACTGAGCGTCCTTGGCATCCAACCCGACGGTTCTGCGATCGACCTGACAAGCGATCCGAAACTTTCGATCGAGTTGCAATCCTCGGAAACAGCCCGCGTCGAAAACGGACGAGTCGTAGCGATCAAGCCAGGTTCAACGACCATCCTCGCTCGATACGCCTTGGACAAAGGTGAGTTAACGGCCCAAGCACCCTTGGCAATCGCCTCGGACCCTCCGGTTGCTTTCGATCGCGAAGTCATCTCGACCCTCACACGAAGCGGTTGCAATCTAGGGACATGCCATGGCAACCTACACGGCAAAGGTGGCTTTCGATTGAGCCTTCGGGGCGACGACCCTCATTTTGATTACTACCGAATGGCCGTCGAATTCTCGCAGCGTCGGATCGATCTGTTCGATCCGGCCAAAAGTCTGCTGTTGCTCAAGGCTACCGCTCAGCAGTCTCACCAAGGTGGCAAGCGATTCGCCAACGACAGTTTCGAATACCAAGCGATCAAAAGTTGGATCGAACAAGGTGCTCCTGAATCGAATGCATCGACGCTTGTTGCCATCGAAGTCCTACCCGCTTACCAACGAATTGCACCAGGGAACCGATCCGCCAGAGTGATTGTCCAAGCTCGCTATGCGGACGGATCGATCCGCGATGTGACGCGTTGGTCGAGGCTCGAACCGAGCCTTCCATCAGGGCTGGAGGTTACCCAAGACGGGATTGTCCAGACCCAGCACGCGATGGACGTATCGATCGGAGCGACCTACCTCAACGGGAGAGCCGCAGCCCGATTGGTGTTTCTAGGTCAATCCGATCCGACTCCTAGCGAACTAAAACAGCTAGGTTTACTAAATGCAAATAATCGCTTAGACGGAACCATCGCCAAGCAGTGCGATCAGCTTCGAATCGAACTTGCGGGACGAGCCGACGAAGGCACATTCCTGCGCAGACTCTTTCTGGTGACCATCGGGCGACTTCCTTCCCCCGAAGAAACCTTGGAGTACATTCAAGACACGAGTCCGATGCGAACCCAGCAGCGGATCGATCAGCTTCTTGCCGACCCAGGTTTCGACTACGCTTGGGCCATGCGCTGGAGCGACCTGATCCGCAATGAGGACAAGGTGATGAGTTCGCGCGGGGCGAACCTGCTACACGAATGGCTACGAGAACAAGCCTCCGCTGATCGTCCGATGAACCAATGGATCGCCCAGCTTGTTTCGAGCACCGGCAGCACCTACGAAAATCCGCCCGCTTCCTTTTATCGAACGCACCGCGACCCCGAAGTCGCCGCCGAATCGACTGCACAAGTCTTCCTCGGAGTGCGTATCGGGTGCGCGAAATGTCACAACCACCCCTTCGATCGTTGGAAACAAGACGACTACTACGGACTTGCAGCCCACTTCACAACACTCGATCGAAAACAGATCGACAACAAACCAAGCGACGCGCTCGATAAGCATGTGATCACCGGCGATGAGATCATATCGCTCTCGGACAAGAAGCCTCAGATCAATCACCCCGGACGTTCGAAGATGGTCGGCCCTGCAGGTTTGCAGTTCGTCGCTACTCCAAGCGATCCGTCACCTCCCTCGGATCCATCGCGAAGCGTCCTGCAGGACTTGGCAATGTGGCTTACTGAAAGCAACCCTAATTTTGATGCGAACCTAGCCAACCGCATTTGGTACCAATACTTCGGTCGTGGAATCGTTGACCCACCAGATGACTTTCGTGAGTCCAACCCACCGAGCAATCCCGAATTGCTCAGTCAACTCGCAAACGATTTCCGTGCCGATGGCTATTCCCTCAAGAAGCTATCGAGGGATATCCTCTCGAGCTCTGCGTTTGCTCGATCAAGCCAGGGGGACCTAGCCGATGAAAATATTCTGCCGACGGCTCCCTATTTCGCATCTTATCCACTGAGGAGATTGGCCGCTGAACCCCTGATGGATGCGATCAGCGAAGTGACCGGAGTGACCAGTCCGATGAAGACCGGGGATTCCGAGAATACGACCGTTTATAGTGCGATGCGAATGCCTGGGATCCCCAAGAAACCCGGTTTCTTGACCACATTTGGAAAACCCAATCGGTTGCTCGTGTGCGAATGCGAACGCTCGAATCAAATCTCCTTGGGGCAATCGCTCGCGATGACCAACGGGGTCGAGATCCGTGACAAAATCGCTTCCGGGAGCAACCGACTCTCGGGATACCTCGAGCAACTACAAGCCTACCAAGCAGGGGACAACTCTGCGATGAGTCCTGAGAAAATCATCGAGGAACTGTTCTTGCGAGCCTTGTGCCGAAAGCCATCGGCGAGGGAACTGCAATCGACCCTCGAGGTGCTGGGCAGTGCTCAAGATCCCCGCATCGCTCTTGAGGATATCCTCTGGGCGCTGCTCAATAGCAAAGAATTCATGATGCTACGCTGAGAAAGGGTTCCACCATGGCAAAAGGATGTCTTGAATTCCAGCACTCGCTCTCGCGCAGGCAATGCCTGCTGCGAGCTAGTCAATTTGGACTGGGTGGATTGCTCGCTGGGCTCACAGGATCCAATAGCCTTGCGCGATCCTCGGACAAGGTAGCTCCGAAAGTTCGAGCCAAGAGCGTCATCTATCTCCATCAGTACGGTGGTCCGAGTCATATCGACACGTTCGATATGAAGCCCAACGCGCCCGACGGGATCCGAGGTGAGTTCAAACCGATCTCGTCGGCTCTGGCTGGCTCGCCCGTATGCGAGTATCTGCCTCGATGGGGAGCTCAGCTCGATCGCTGGGCACAGATTCGCAGTGTCCATCACGACATGAAGAATCACAACCCAGCTTGCTATTACTCGCTCACGGGCAAGCGACCTGCGACCGATGACATCCGACTTCGAGACACACTGGAACTATTCCCCGCATATGGTTCAAGCGTCGCACGCTTTTCGCAGCCTGTTCAAGGTGTGCCAACCTTTGTCGCTTACCCACACGTGCTTCGAGATGGAGCGATTGCTCCAGGTCAGCACGCAAGTTTTTTGGGCAAGCAGTACGACCCCTATTTCTTCCAAGCGGATCCAAATTCGCCCGAGTTCGGTCTACCGGAACTACAGCTTCCTGCGAACATCGATCTTGCGAGACTCGAACGCCGTCGGGATCTAGTCGAACTGATCGATCAAGAGAGGCGACTCATTGAGCAATCGACCGACGCGCGAGGATTGGATCAACTCCAGCAACAGGCCCTGAAGATTCTCTCGTCGACTGGCCTGCGCGATGCGTTGAATCTAGGTCAAGAATCATCGACGCTTCGAGATGCTTACGGGCGTACCACCTACGGACAGTCATGCTTGCTGGCAAGAAGGCTCGTGCAAGCCGGCGTGCGATTTGTCACAGTCTATTTTTCGCAGAGCATTGGAGGCAAAGGGAGCGAAGGCTGGGACACCCATCAAGAGAACTTTAAAGACCTACGAGAAAGACTCTTACCCCTGACGGACCAGACCGTACCGACGCTCATCGAGGATCTTCGGACGCATGGGCTACTGGACGACACGTTGGTGATTTGGATGGGTGAATTCGGGCGCAGTCCGCAGGTGGGCGATAGGGATGGTAAGGGCCGGGGGCATTGGCCCGACTGCTACACCGTGATGATGGCCGGTGGGGGAGTACAAGGTGGAGCGATCTACGGTGCAAGCGATGCTAAAGGAGCTTATCCTGCCGCCGATCCTGTGGGCCCAGAAGACATTGCAGCAACACTATACTGGGCGTTGGGGATCGATCCTCACTCCGAGGTCATCGACACCCAAGGACGACCGCTTGCGATCTCGACAGGGAATCCGATCGAGAAGATTTTCGCTTAGCACTAAGAGCATGCCACTAGAGCTTTTTCGAGAAGTTCTGGGTCGATGTCCCACCATTTTTTGAGTGAAAGCAGAGCGGGCTTTAGACGGCTGTCGGCATAGATTTCTGCGGCTTCGACGTACAACTGGCCGACTCGATCGGATCTGAGATGTTCGATCAGTAGATCGATCGCCGCCGGTTCTTTGCGACTCGCAAGACCGACTGCGGCCTCGGATCGTGTTTCAAAATCATTGTCGCTCAAACGTTCGAGCAGTGCGCGTCGAATCGTCGGCGAATCTTCATCGGTGATTGAAAGTGAAAAGGTGGCCCATTCCCGAACCTTTGGTTCTGGGTCTTGCATGAGTTTCAGGAGTGTTTGAATGGATGCTTGGAAGATTTCAGGGTTGCTGATGCCGGGGATTGGCAGAGCCCAAGCGACCCGCCAGCGGACATCTTCCGAGGGGTGGTCGGCCAAGGCCAGGAGCCACGGTGTAGCTTGGGACATTTCGCGAAAACTCACGGCACTGATCAGCGAGGTGATGACTTCATCATCGGACTCGGTTGAAAGCATCGAGAGAATCATTTGGGTTGATTCCTCGTGAAAAGCTTTTCCGTCGGGGCCGAGTTGAGCCAGAATCGAGACACCGACCGAGCGATGGAAGGCGTCTTGGCGCTTGGACCAATCCAAAGCCCGATCAAGGGTTCGTTTGCTCGCAAGTTTTCGTAGGGCAAACACGCTATCCCATAGATCATCCGAATCGATTTGATGCAAGTTCTCGATGGTGGTCCAATGCTGATCTTCGAAATCAAGATCGGCGTTTTGATCCATGGTTGATCCTAGGTAGGGAACTGGGGCAGGGATATCAGAGGTTATGCACAACTTCATTGTATCACGTAAAGGGCACCCAGGGCACCAATCGAGGTCTCATAGCCGAGGTCTCATAGTAGTAGGCACATTCCATGTGCCGTCCACCGTATTCAAACAAGTTCCAATCGTACGCTGGCGGCCGGCACAGTGGAGTGTGCCTGCTACCTTTTGTTTGCCCGTAGTCCGGGGCTCCGACCCGTCTGGTTGTAAGCATGAATCGAAACGCCTGGGCCGAAGTCCCGTCCTACGCTCGATGAGCCCTCACGCCTCAAGGCTGTTTTGACCGCCTTTTTTTCGCGAGTCTCCCAAAGAGGGCAAGACGATCTACGACACTCCAAGCGATCGGTTCAACAAGGGGCGAATCAGGCCACGAAGCTCTAATGGCAATCGAAACATGGCGCGATCGGAAGGTGGGTCCGAGTTCATGACTTCGATGGCTACATCAAGGCAACGCAGTGGGATCTCCAGAGCATCAGAGCCTTGGCCGGCCTGCTGCCAAGC
>JBJSXX010000020.1:0-11119 GCA_046086605.1 Pirellula sp.
CCCAACAAGTCCCCGTCCGAAATGATGCTGCCAAATTCGGTTGACGATCACCCGTGCGGTCAACGGATTTTCCGGCGATGCAATCGCTTCGGCCAGTTCTAGGCGTCCACTCCCCTTAGTAAACGCCTCAGGCTCAGTGCGACTGAGGATCCTCAAGAACCGTCGAGGTGCAGTTTCGCCCAAATTGGCTGGGTTGCCACGCACCATGACCTTTAAATCCGAAGGCTTCGAATCGGCGATCCCATGCGCTATCGGGTACATTGCCGGTGCATTGCTACGGAGTTGCTCAAGTTCGCTGCGTTGAACGGATAAGGTGGATCGAAACTCCTCTGAGAGCATTTTTTCCATGGTAGGAATGTCCATCGAAAAAATCCCTTTATCGCCAAACACATGGGCCAATACATCGGATTGTCCCATGTGTATGTCGGTCGGTTTCTCTGTGTATACACGAAACTGAACCGCCGCATTGGCTCCGCAACCCCCACCTTGATCGCTTCCGCTATTGTCCAAGCCGCCCGTTGCCGTAAAGCGAACAATGTCCTCTGGTAGCTCATAGCTGATAATGCATGTCGAGTGGCTACCCAAGCCGTTCGAGTAAGTTTTTCCTGCAACCCGAAGCGGCTGGCCTGTCACGCCTTTGTTGATATTGACGTTTCCATAAGTTGCATCGACACTCCGCCACTTCAATTCCGTGAGTGAGAGTTCGCCACGAGCAGTAACGAGTTTCGGTTCCAACCAATCGGCATGATCGCAACTAGGCCCATTGCCACCATCGTTGATTACCAAAAACAACTCTTTGGCCCCCTTCAGTTCGACATCGATCGAAACCGTCGGTTGGTCTTTGGTTACCAGTGGACTGATAAACCTGGCGTCTCCAGACGCTTTGCTCTGAGACTTGGCCAAGCCTGAGAGTTCAGACTGCTCGTCTTGGGTCAACTCGCCGTCTCTTTGGCGTAGCAGCAGTTCCAAGTGCCTTTGGATCGATTGGGCTATCTGACTCTTGGCCTCAGCGGATTCCGATTCGAGTGACTCGAGCCAGGGTTTGAAGACGACTTCAGACTCGGTGAGTTTGGACTTCAGATAGTCAAGCCATCGCTTGAGGACAGCTTGGTCAAGTGATTTCTCTTTTGCGAATGTTTCTATTTTGATCGATGCGTCTTTTGCTTTGGCAGACCGAAAAGCATCCGTCGCCAAAAGATACTTTGAAACCTCAGCGACGCGAGACTCTCGCAGTTTAGGGCCCTTGCTCGCAACCGCTTGTTGGATGCTCTCCTCGAGCTTTTTTATCTTTTGCTGGGCGGTATGAAATTGCTCGACTTCAGCCGACGAGACCAAAGGCGCGTTGTGCAGTCGGCTACTATGAAAGACTCCAGCCAGGGAGTAATAGTCCTGTTGTGGAATCGGATCGAATTTGTGATCGTGGCAACGTGCACACGAGACGGTTAATCCCAAGAAGCCTCGAGTCAACGTGTCGATACGATCGTCTAGTTCATCGGCGGCGGCTTTTGCTGCATCGGTGTTTTTGTAGTATTGGGCACCCAATCCGAAATAACCCAGCGCAGGAAGATTTTTGAGTCTGTCGGATTCGTCGATGTCCATCAGGTCAGCGGCGATTTGATACTTAATGAAAAGATCAAAGGGCATATCGGCATTCAATGCAGAGATCACCCAATCGCGGTATCGGTATCCGCTGGTGTTCGGTTGCACGCTGAACGTGTGCGCCTGGTCCTCGGAGTACCTTGCGATATCGAGCCAGTAGCGCCCCCAACGCTGTCCGTAAGCTTGGGAGTCGACGAGTCGATCGACCACTTTCGCAAACGCTTCGGGAGAGGTGTCATCGACGAAGGACTCGATGTCTTCGGGGATTGGAGGAAGACCGGTCAAGTCGTATGTAGCCCGCCGGATCAATTCCCTTTTGCCTGCTTTGGGAACGGGGTTCAGGTTCCGTAACTCCATGGCAGCAAGAACGAACTTATCGATCGTCGTGGTTCCCCAATCGACTCGATTCGGACTCGGTACTGTAGGTGTTTTGGGTGGTACGAAAGACCAAAATTCGCGAGCTTGTTGAAAGTCGACATGTTTCTTCGCCGGCGCAGAATCGCCTACTCGCGGATCGATCGCACCGTCTCGTACCCAACGCACAAAGTCCTCGATGACATTCTCAGGAAGTTTGCCGCGAGGTGGCATTTGGGTCGACTCATAGCGGATCGCTTGAATCATCAAACTCGTATCGATTTGGCCGGGAATGATCGCAGGCCCCGAGTCCCCGCCTTTGAGAAGTCCTTTCGCGTTATCGAGAACCAGTCCACCCTGAATCGTCTTGGACTCAGCGCTGTGGCATTCATAGCAGTGCTCGACCAAAACTGGACGGATCTTGCTCTCAAAGAATTCCAATTTGGCAGATTGGTCGGACGATTGGTCACTCTGCTGAGCCGAGGAGATCTGGCCCCAGGGAGCGATGCACAGAACAAGGATGCCAAGCCGATCGAGCAAACGCTGAGGAGCAAGCATTCGATAGGGATTTTGTTGGGGGGAGGTCGGGCAGGTAAGCAGGTTGCGGTGCGAGGAGTTCTAGTATAAGTCCTAATCGGTCCAAAATCTACATCGGGGCTACTCGATGGCATCGAGTACGAGTACGCGTAGGAGTACGAGCACGAAGAGTGCCAGTAGCGTATACTATTGGACGCAAGAACTGCTGAAGAGCCGATCTACATTCAACCCAGATTAGCATGTCCAATATCACCCGTTATGGTACAACGCCCCGCTGGTCAGACCTTGTGATACACCGCGGGGTCGCTTACTTCGTTGAAGTCCCAGAGGATCCGCAACTTGATGCGCGGGCGCAATTCGAGCAGCTATTTCGTCAGGTAGAGGAGCGACTGGCTTTGGCCAAGAGTTCGCCCAAGGGGCTCTTGCAGGTCTTGGTCTACCTGCCATTTCCTGAAGACCTCCAGTTGTTCAACGAGTTATGGGATGCATGGATCCCAAGCGGCCATGCACCGAGTCGCGCGTGCATTCATACTCAACTTGCAGCACCAGGATACCGAGCCGAGTTGATCATTACGGCCGCATGTGACACGGTTTAGTTTGTGGCCGATAAATCAAAGATGCCAAGCGACAAAAGCCCGGCGTAGGGCAAATCGATCCCTGGGGGCTTCGAATGTGCCCTAAAGGTTCTTTAACCGGTTCAACTCGTCCTGGAATGGCTGTTTTTTCGGGTGCAATTGGGCTCATGGCTCAAGGGGTTTGCGTTAAAACTTGCCGGTTTGCTATAAATACCAGTGGCGGAAGTAGGGTACCTCCCAGCCCCTGGCCGCCTATATCGCACTGCCGCGGGTGCTTGCTCGCCCGCTGGCGGTGCGTGATCGCGTAACTCCTTGCTAGCCAAAGGCCCATGAAAAAAAAGAAAGTCGTCATCGTAGGGGCCGGGCCCGGTGGACTAGCCGCCGCGATGCAACTTAGTTACGCCGGTGCCGATGTGACTGTGCTCGAGTCCAAGCCGAGCGTAGGGGGCCGCTGTTCGACGATGCAAATCGGGGACTATCGATTCGACATTGGTCCGACGTTTTATTTATATCCTCGCATTCTCAAAGAGATCTTTCAGTCGGTCGGATACGATATCGATCAAGTCATTCCGATGAAGCGGCTGACTCCGCAATACCGAGTCGCATTTGAAGCCGGTGGGCACTTGGATTGCTCGAATGTGATCAAGGACATGGATGCCCAGATCGCAAAGCTCTCCCCGGAGGATGTCGGACAATTGCAAAAGTACCTCGATGACAATCGAGTCAAGCTGGCCAAGTTTCGTCCGATTCTCGAAAGCCCTTTTAATTCGCTTCGCGATTACCTCAGCCCATCGCTGATGGCTGCGGCTCCCTACGTTAAACCTTGGAAGTCCCTTGGTCAGGAGCTTCAGAGCTATTTCAAAGACCCACGGTTGGTCATCGCCTTTTCGTTCCAAGCCAAGTATTTGGGGATGTCTCCTTTTAGATGCCCCAGTTTGTTTTCGATCCTATCGTTCTTAGAGTACGAATACGGTGTCTTCCATCCGATCGGTGGATGCGGACAAGTCAGTCGTCGAATGGCAGATGTAGCCGAAGAACTCGGTTGCAAAATCCAACTCAATGAACCGGTCCGGAAGCTTCGTTTTGAAGGAAAACGCGTCACGGCTGTCGAGACCGAGCAAGGCGTCTATCATGCCGATGCGTTTGTCATCAATGCCGACTTTGCTCACTCGATGGAGAAGCTAGTTCCTAATGAACTGCGTCCTCATTGGACCGACAAGAAGCTCGAAACCAAGCGGTTTTCTTGTTCGACGTTCATGATGTACCTAGGTGTTCGCGGTCAGTTCCCCGAGTTGCCTCATCATACGATCTACATTTCGAAGGACTACGAGGGGAATCTCCGAGAGATCGAGCAAGAAAAGTGCCTCCCAACGCAACCTTCGTTCTACGTTCAAAATGCTTGCGTGACCGATCCGAGTCTGGCTGCCCCTGGTAAGAGTGCGCTTTATGTCTTAGTACCTGTGCCTCATCTGAGCCCAAATACACCTTGGGATGCCAAGCAGACGGCGGAGTATCGGGCGTTGACTTACAAGCGTCTCGAGGCCGTTGGGCTCGGTGGTTTAGAGGACCGGATCGAGTACGAGAAGATCATCACCCCGGCGGATTGGCGAGACCAATACTCGGTCTATCGAGGTGCGACTTTCAATTTGGCACACAATTTAGGGCAGATGCTGCATCTGAGGCCACACAACAAGTTCGAAGATCTTCAAAGTGTTTACCTCGTGGGAGGTGGAACGCATCCCGGAAGCGGACTTCCTGTAATCTACGAATCCTCCAGGATTACCAGTAGGCAACTTCTCGCAGAACTAGAACTACCGAATTCGTTCATTGATGAACTGCAACCGCTGCCATCGAGCCAGCGGCTCGAGCCCGCCTTGGCAACCCAATAATGCTTATGTTCTCCCGCCGCAAAAGATCGGTGATCGCATCTTTAGTCGCTGCTTATGCGATTTTGGTTTTGATGGGAGTGTTACCAATCCCCTTACCATCGAGTTTCATTGGAGGTTCCAGCAGCATGAGTGATACGACAACCAACCCATGGTTTTCGCTCTCCGCAAAACAATCCGACGGATCCGCTTTACCCTTGGAATCGCTTCGGGGTAGGGTGGTCTTGGTGGTCAACGTGGCAAGTCGCTGCGGTTTTACTCCGCAGTACAAGCAGTTGCAGGAGTTGCATGATCGTTACAGCGACAAAGGGCTAACGATCCTCGCTTTTCCTTGCAATCAATTCGGTGGTCAAGAGCCTGGGAGCGACTCGGAGATCCTGCAGTTCTGCAGTACGAATTACGGTGTTACGTTCCCTGTGATGTCCAAGATTCAAGTCAACGGTTCTCAAGCGGACCCGATCTTCGAATATCTCAAAAAGCAGTCTCCTGGTTTGCTCGGGTTGGAGTCTATCAAATGGAACTTTACCAAGTTTCTTGTCGATCAAAACGGGAATGTGGTGACTCGTTATGCTCCGACGACATCGCCAAGTGATATTGCCAAGGACATCGAGCGGTTGCTGCTAAGTTCGTCGAACTCTTCGTGATCTCGTCCACGTAGTGGATCTCGCTAGAGATCCCTCTGCACGGTAGTGGATCTTGCTAAAGATCCTCTTGCACGGTAGTGGATCTTGCTAAAGATCCTAGCGCTAGAGCAAACCTCGAAAACCCGCTAGAACGCTCTACACGCATGTTCGCTTTGCAGAATGCTCCTATTGAAGCAGATTTTGTTCTTTTACGCGTGTAGGAGTAATCACGGTGGTTTCATGCGCTGGGATCTCTAGCGAGATCTCCTATCGTTAGGAATGACTTGCCCCAACGGGGCATCATGAGATAGCCCAGGGCAGAGCGTAGCGACCGCCCTGGGTGCCCTACTTCTTCTTGTTGGCTTCTTCTTCGAGTTCTTCGAGGAAGCCTTTGATTTCAGGATTATCACCTTCGAGCGCGACAGCTTCTTTCTGTGTCTTGATCGCCTCGGCGAGATTTCCTAGCCCGTACTGGAGGTGAGCGAGGGTATCGAGTGTTGCGGCTTTGGGTGAACCTTCTTGTTTGGCTGCGGCAGCTTGTGCAACCTTGGCTGCCTCGGCGAAGAGTTCTTTATCCTTTTCGATTTGCCCTTGCTCGGACATTTCCCAAATGGTCCAAGCGACTTGGTTGGACATCGCAGGATCCTTGCTAGCTAGAGCCAGTGCATCCTTGAGGGTCTTGACCACTTCGGTTTTCGCGCTGTTTGCGACTCGATGCAATTGGAGTTTCATCATCGCAAACTGCAACTTCATCTGCGGGTTCTTGATTTCGCCAGTCAATTCGTCGAACTTGGCCATCGCCCCTTTGAAATCTCGATCGCGGAGCAGACCGCCCACTTGTCTTTGCACGTTCATTTGAAGTGCTTCCATCTCTTGTTGTTCTTTGAATTCATCTGCGAAAGCTTGGCGATCCCACTTGCCTTCGACAACAGCTTTAAGCGGATCATCCATACTCATTGGATGTCCGATCCACTCGATCTTGCCATCTTTGCCGACGATGAACGCGCAAGGGATGCCGTTTTGTCCAGCAGCTTGCATGTAGCTTTCGTTCGACGAGCCATCTGGGTCGGTGGTCAAGCAGTAGGATTTGGTCAGATCGCGGAAGGTCATTTCTTTTTCGGAGCGTGGTACTTTGCGATCTAGAAACTCTTCGACCGTTTCTTTGGGTTCATCGCTGATGCTGACGATTTGAACTCCCTTGTCGGCATACTTGGCTTGCGTCTCGACGATGTGGGGCATGCTCGCAACGCATGGTCCGCACCAAGTAGCCCAGAACTCGACGATGTAAACCTTCCCCTTTTCGAACTTCGTCACCTTGGAGAATTTGCCCTCTCCGTTTTGAACCCAATGCTCGACGTCCAGTGCAGGAGCATCGCTTCCGATGGTCAGTAGATCATCGGAGATGGCATGAGCCGTTGAGAACGAGAACAAACCTGCAAGAACCGCTGCGACCATCGATGATCGAACCCATCCAAAAACTCTTTTCATCGCTACCTACCTCTTATCCATGAAACGGAATGTTTTTCTGTAAAACTTGCGGACGCTCGCAAGCGGCCCTTGTGGCTAGATGCTTAGAATAAGGGTAAAGGGCGAGAGTTTCAACGTTTCCTGGGCAAACGACGTATGAAAATTCCGCTATCCTCTAGATCTCATCGCGACAAAATAATTCCTAGAAAAACGAAAATTCAACGAGTCCGTCTTGGATCAGAACAACAAATCAATAGCAACTCTTCCTAGGGTTTTGGGGTTATGGATGGCGATTGCGATTGTCATCGGCAACACCATCGGTGCAGGGATTTTTGTCAAACCGGGGCGAATCGCAGCCGATGCGGGCAGTTTCCCATTAATTTTTTCCGTTTGGGTTTTTGGAACGATTTTGTGCGTGCTAGGTGGGTTGTGCTTGGCGGAACTCTCTGCGATGCATCCGCAATCCGGGGGGCTATACGTTTATCTGCGAGAAGCTTACGGTCCATTGCCTGCTTTCTTGTTTGGATGGCAGGAGTTTTTGTTTGCAAGACCTGCGTCGACAGGAGCGCTTGCAGTGGTCTGTGTGACTTCGTTTTTAAGAATACTCGGCTTAGGACAGGGGCCTTGGCAAGTGGTACCTCTGGCAATGATGCTGATCGTTTTGGTGGCTTGGTTCAATGTTCTAGGGGTGCTTTGGGGAGCTCGACTCCAAGCCCTAACGACGGTCATCAAATGCGGATTGGTCTTAACGATCGTTTTGCTACCTTGGATTCTTTCGCTCACCGGCAAACCCAACTTGAACTTTGGATATCTATCGGAAACGGTCTCGCCTGAGCAACCGTCGCTGACCTCGCAGTTCGCTGCCGTACTCTTGGCCGTCATGTGGGCGTTTAATGGTTGGGAGGGGGTTGTGCCGATCGCTGAGGAGGTAAAGAATCCAGGGCGAAACCTACCGCTTGCGCTTTTGGGTGGGATTGGACTATTGGGATTGCTCTACATGGGTGCGACGATCGCTTATCATCTAGTGATCCCGATTTCTGATATGGTGATCAAGGAGAATCGTGAGCATGTCGCGGAGCTTCTGCTAACTCGTTCTCTAGGGCCATGGGCCGGGTCGATGATGTCTGTTGGGTTGGTTCTCAGTACGCTCGGAACGATCAACAGCAATCTACTGACGAGTCCTCGGGTAACTTATGCCATGGGGCGAGACGGTCTATTGCCGCTGGCTTTTGGGCGTTTGCATCCCCGGTATCGGACACCGATGGTCGCGATTTATTTTCAAGCTCTGATGGCTTGCTTGATGGTCATCGGATCGGCGTTGCTCATTCAGTACACCGAGTACTTCAACAAGCGAACGATCTTCGATCTCTTGACCGATTGCATTGTGTTTGCGGCGAGTCTTTTCTATACAGCCTCGATTGCAGCTTTGGTGGTTTTGCGACGCAAGCAACCGGATCTACCTCGGCCCTTCCGGACACCAGGGTATCCGTGGACTCCGATGCTTTACATCATCGCATACGTTTGGTTTATTCTGAGTATTCTATACGAACAGCCGGTCGAAGGTCTCTTTGGAATCCTACTGATCCTCATCGGTATCCCTTACTTTCTACGCAGGGCAAAATCATCATGACAAGAAGCGATTGGATCACCTGTAAAATGCCAATCGGCGTTGCGGTATCTTTTTGTTTTTGCCTTTTGTTTGCCAGTGATGTTCGAGCTCAAGGTTTAGCGCAGCGAATCGAGCCACTGATCGAAAAGCATCAAGGAACCGTCTGCGTCGCCATCAAGCACTTTGGGACGGGTGAGACTTATCTGGTTCGTGAAAGGGAGGTTGTGCCGACAGCGAGTTTGATCAAGTTCCCGGTGTTAATCGAGTATTATCGTCAGCGGCAAAACGGAACATTGCCTCAAGATCTGATCGTTACGTTGCAAGAGGGAGATAAAGTCCCTGGATCAGGGATTCTTACCGACCACTTTCAAAGTGGCTCTTCGCTACCACTGGAGACTCTCGCCCATCTGATGATCACGTATTCGGACAACACGGCAACGAATCTTGTGGTCGATCAAGTGGGGCTAAGCAATGTCGTCAAGACGATGGCCGACTTGGGGGTTCCCGAAACCCAGATTCACTCGAAGGTGTTTCGCCGAGATACATCGATCGCTGTTGAACGAAGTCAAAAATATGGACTGGGCAGCACTACCGCCGCCGACATGCTGAAACTATTGGAAAAACTCCACGAAAAAACACTGGTATCCGAAGCGGCCTGTGAGCAGATGATGAAACATCTGCTCAGTTGTGATGACAAGACGAAGTTGCTGCGGTTTTTGCCGAAGGAGGTCAAAGGTTATCACAAAACCGGTGCGGTCAATGAGACTCGCACCGATGCTGGATTGTTTCAAACTCCCAGCGGATGGATCGCCATGGTCTGCCTAACAAGCCAAAACCAGGACAAGAGTTGGGGGGATACAAACGCGGCGGAGATTCTCTGCGGACGGATAGCTCAAGCGGCTTACGATTACTTTCACCCAATCCCCCAAGACGATTTCAAACCCCAGCAACTCAAGCTCGGAGCCAACGGACCATTGGTCGAAGCGCTCCAAGCTGCCTTGAATGAAAAACTCAGTCCCTCGCCAAATCTGAGCGTTGACGGTGACTTTGGTGGAATGACCCAGCAGGCCGTCGATCGATTTCGACGTGAAAACGGGCTCGAAGAGATCGGTCTGGTTGATGCAGCGATGTGGTCGAAAATCGGTGAGATCAAACTCGATAAGGACAACCTCGAAAAATTGGAGGATCTTAAACCACTGCAACCTGCCGACGAACCCAGCGGGATGCCGATTGTCTCATGCAAAGCCTGGGCGATTGCCGACGCAAAAACAGGCGAATTGCTAGGCGGTAATCGTCAAGAAGAAGCTTTGGATATCGCAAGCACCACCAAGATGATGACCGCCCTGCTGCTTGCACAAGAAATCAAGTCCGATCCGAAATTGCTCGATGAAAGGGTTGTTTTTTCGAAGCTTGCCGATGAAACGCCTGGGTCATCATCGACGGTTCGAGCAGGGGAGTCCATTTCGCTTCGCGATGCATTCTACGGCCTGATGCTCCCATCAGGAAACGATGCGGCCGTAGCACTTGCCCAGTGGTACGCTCTACGCAAAGGTGCGCAAGACAAGAAAATCGACCCGCTTGTGATATTCATCGACGCGATGAATCAAACCGCCAAAGACCTAGGAATGAAAGACTCGGTGTTTCGAAACCCACACGGCATCACGCACCCAGAGCACAAGAGTTCTTGCTCGGATCTAGTGATCCTTGCCCGCGAGTTGATGAAATACCCACTGGTGATGGAAATCGTTCAGACCCGCAGGTACTCATGCTTGGTACAAGGCCAAGAAGGCTACACACGACGATTGGTCTGGAGCAATTCGAACCAGCTATTGGATCGCCAAGGGTATACTGGTATCAAAACTGGAACGACCGATGCAGCAGGGGCTTGCTTGGTCTCCCTAGGACAACACCAAGACTCCGAGACGATCGTGGTCGTCTTGGGTGCGTCCGGATCGGCGGCTCGCTACAGTGATTCCCGAAACCTACATCGATGGGCCTGGTCGCTTCAACAACAGAAACAAAGGAGACAATGATGCCGTCTTGGAATGTTGCTCGATCGATCGAGATCGCCGCTCCAGTTTCGAAAGTCTATGACCTGATCTCGGACTTTAATACATGGACATCTTGGTCACCTTGGCTCATAGCCGATCCGAAGACAACCGTGCAAGTCAGTGATGTTCCGAATCGCGTTGGATCGAAATACCATTGGAAGGGAGATATCGTGGGCGAGGGAGAACTCGAACACCTGAGCCTTGAACCCAATCTCCGGATAGTTACTGATCTACGATTCATCAGTCCTATGAAATCGGTTTGCAAGACCGGCTTTGAACTCCAGGACCAAGGCGAAAACACCTTGTTGACATGGAAGATCGACGGCTCATTGCCTTGGTTTCTTTTCTGGCTCAAGCCCTCGATCATCAACATGATTGGAGACGATTATCAGCGCGGCTTGCTCATGATTCGTGAGCT
>JBJSXX010000021.1:0-49813 GCA_046086605.1 Pirellula sp.
GTCATGGCGATCCCTCCTGTTGCAACGTCCCTGAGCGGCGATCGGACAGTCGAGTATTTCGGAGCCATTGCCCGATCGGTCTCGATTCCTTTGGTCGTTCAAGATGCATCGAGCTATGTTGGTGCCGCGATCGACTTGGGGGTCTACCTCAAGCTTCTTGATGAATTTGGTCCCGAGCGAATCTATTTCAAACCCGAGGCCAGTCCGCTTGGCCCCAATCTTTCAAAACTTCGAGATGCAAGTGGCGGCAAAGCTAGGATCTTTGAAGGATCCGGCGGGATCAATCTGGTTGACTGCTATCGACGCGGTATCATCGGGACGATGCCAGGAACAGATCTTCTCGATGGAATCGTGGCTCTTTGGCAAGCGTTGCAATCGGGCGACGAGAGTCAAGTCTATCGTTTATCGCTACCGATCTGTGCTCTTACGGCAATGCAGTTGCAGGCTGGCCTCGACGGATTCTTGGCCATCGAAAAATACTTAATGCAAAAACGAGGGATCTTTCCAAGCACCCTGCAAGTGCAACCCTCGGGTTGGCAACTCGACTCGGAGACTCAAGCCGAGGTCGATCGACTGTTTGATCTCCTACAGCGAACTTTAGCAACAAGTTGATCTTGGGTTCTGATGTCAAGCGAACTTGAAACAGAGGAGCAGATACGATCCGGACGGTACCAAGTCCTGACGTTGTTATGTGCCTCGGCTGCAATCGCTTATATCCAACGGGCCGCTTTGAGTGTACCAGCCGAGGAGATTGCCAAGGATCTACGCTTTGCTGACTTTGCTCGCGACATGGGTTCGATCCAGTCGATTTGGTATTTTGCGTATGCGATGATGCAGATTCCCGGTGGTTGGATCGCAGATCGCTTAGGAGCACGCAAAGCCTTGATCCTCTTTTGCATTGTCTGGTCGCTTGCCACGCTGCTTGCTGCTTTTGCAACGGGCTTTCGCACGCTGGCCGTCATGTGGGGGCTAATGGGTGCAGCACAGGCAGGCGCGTTTCCCTGCGCCGCAAAAGCCTTAGGACGCATCTTCCCAGAGACCCATCGAGCCAGGGCGACGGGAATGCTCGCTGCTGGGATGACCATCGGAGGGGCGATCGCTCCAGTCTCGGCGGCACTGTTCCTTGAAGCCTTGGTGCCGACAGCCCAATCGCTCTCCACGGAACGCTGGCGATTGCTCTTGGCCCTGTATGCGATCCCAGGTTTGCTCTGGGCTGGATTGTTTTGGTATGTGGTATCCGATCGCAAGCTACCCGCATCGCATGGCAATCAAGCCTGTCGACCTTCAATCGACTGGATGCGAATGATCACCAGTCTGCCGTTGGGACTACTCTGTGCGCAGCAATTTTTTCGAGCTGCCGGGATGGTCTTTTTTACAACATGGTTTCCGACGTTTTTGCAAAAGACCCGAGGTGTCTCGCAGCTTGATTCGGGAGTCTTGACCACCGTCGCAGGGATTGGTGGGGTCGTTGGCAGCCTCACAGGCGGGTTTTGCTCAGACTGGATTCTCAGAAAGACCGGCAGTCAACGACTCAGTCGTCAAGGCATTGCTGTGGTGGGCATGAGTGCTTGCTCGCTCCTGATCTTGCTGTCCTATTTTTGCAATGACACTTACCAAAGCATTGGACTGATCACCCTTGGCGCATTCTGCGCTACCTTTGGAGGTGTGAGCGGTTACACCGTGGCGATCGGATACGGCGGCAAAAACGTAGCGACGGTTTTTAGCACGATGAACATGTTCGGTAATATCGGGGCAGCTCTCTTTCCACTCACGGCCGGTTGGTTGGTGACAAAAACCGGAAACTGGAACTTGATCTTGTTTCTCTTCGCAGGTGTGATGGCCATCGATGCGGTATGCTGGGCGTTGCTCAATCCACAAGGGACACTCTTTGGAGATGAAAATGAAAGTGATACAAACGCCACAAGCTAGTTGCAAAGCGGCAGTAGGTCGGTGCGATATCACCCCACCGGTGGGTATCTACCATCGTATGTGGGGAGCCGCCTTGCACGATCGAGCCACCGGTGTGCATCGTCCCTTGCTGGCAACCGTGTTGTGCTTACAGTCCGATTCCCATTCGGACTCCGAACCGATCCTTATCGTGAGCTTGGATCATTGCATCCTCGATGGACAAGAAATCCACAACATCAAAAAGTCTATCGAGAGCTCGACGGGTATCGGCCCGAAAAGCGTCCTAGTGACGCTGACTCACACCCATGGTGCAGGCTGGATGTCTCGCACCCGTAGCGACTTGCCAGGTGGTGAATTGCTTGGTCCCTACTTGGATCAGTTAGCCGCTGAAATTGGTGAGTTAGCCAAGAGCGTCGTTGCTCAACGAGCGGATTGTTCGATGATTTATGCTCAAGGACGCTGCAATCTTGCGGCTCATCGCAACTACATCGACGAGGAGCAAAAGAGATTTGTATGCGGATTGAATCCGACTGGATTTGCCGACGATACGTTGATGCTTGCGAAGATCCTGGACAAACAAGGAAAGACTCTTGCGACCGTCGTGAACTATGCTTGCCATCCGACCACTTTGGCTTGGGACAACACCCTGATCAGTCCCGATTGGGTAGGTCCGATGCGTGAGGTCATCGAGAACGAAGAAGGTGGTTTGTGTTTGTTTTTGCAAGGTGCATCCGGAGATTTGGGCCCACGCGAAGGGTTTGTGGGAGACACCAAGGTTGCCGATCGCAATGGGAAGCAAGTTGGGTTTGCGGCCCTTTCGGCACTTGCAACGTTGCCTGAGCCGATGACGATGTACCGCTACTCAGGTTCGGTGGTCTCTGGGACGCGTATCGGGACTTGGCAGCACCAACCACTCGACCCGGACTCGGTCGATGAGATACGCAAGTGGCACTGGGATTCGTTCATCGTAGAGCTACCTTATCGCCACGATCTGCCGACCGTTGATCAAACGATCGAGGATCAACAGCATTGGCAAAAAGTGCTCGAGCAAGCGCAAGCGGCAAAGGACTCAATCAAGCTCAGGGATGCGCGTGCGCAGATCGAGCAGTGCACTCGGCAACTGACTCGCCTGAACCATTTGGTACCGGGCCGTTTTTATCCTATAGAAATACACCTCGGCTTCATCGGCGATGCGATCTGGGTCTTCCTGCCAGGTGAGATCTATCAAATTTTTCAAACAACGCTTCGAGAGCGGTTTGCACCTCGACCGATTTTTGTGACGACTCTGACCAACGACTGGCAACCAGGATACATCCCTGCGGCCAGCAGCTATGGGTATGATATCTACCAAGAGGTCATCGCGGCGACAGCTCCAGGTTGCTTGGAAGTACTTATCGAATCGATCAGTCGTCGCATCGATGCAGACTGCTACTCGTTAACCTGCAATAGCGTTTGATCACCAACTCATTGAAATTCCGCAAGGATCCAAAACCCATTTCGTTTGCCACAGTTGCTTTCCGATTACGATCACGAGCACCGTTCCACTGAGCACGAGTTGCTTTTTTTGGAGACCTTGTCATGAAAAACATGCGCACCATTTATGGAGTCTTGTCCATCGCCGGTTTAGTCTTGCCGATGGTTTGTTTTGGGACTCACTTCACCAGAGCCGGAGAGCGAGGCTGGCCAGAATTTTGGGCGGCACCTTTTGCAACCTGGGTGATCGCAGGGTTCAGTTGGGATCTGATACTCACCGCAACAGCTTGTACGATTTGGATGGCCAATGAAACCAAACGGTTGAAGATCAAAGGATTTGTTTGGCACTTCCTAGCGATCTTTTTGGTAGGAATCTGCTTTGCCCTGCCGACATTCCTCTACCGACGGGAAGCTCACCTCAAAGTCGACGCAGACTCGGGCTCAGATCGATAAGCCACCCTAAGACTTTTTGGGTAATCGAACAAACGCGATCAAACCCAAGAGCATGAGCCACTGGAACAAGAACAAATTCATCGAGCTTTCGATCCCAAGATGCAACAGGACGGCAAGTCCGATCGCGATCCATCGAAGTTTCGGGATCCATAATCCGATCGGTAAGAGCGATTCGATGGCCAAGGTACCGTAGGTTGCAAGTGCGCTTGCTCCTGGCCAATCCAAATACGAAGCGGGAATGAGTCGACCGAAGTTATCGGTCATTCGAGAGACAAACCAGACCGCTGTGCCGTCTTGCCATGTAGAGCCCTCCAATTTCGATAGGGCGGTCGAAGCATAGATGGCCGTCATTTGAAATTGGATCAAGCGTAATCCCCAGGCTTGCGACGCTACTTGTGCTGGCTCACTGGCTTTTGTTTTTGACGGGAAAACAGCCCAGCAAAAATCCAAGGGAAGCCAGATCATAAGAAATGCGAAAATTCGCAGCACGGTGTCTTCGCCATCGGTGATCAATGGATTGCGATTCTGGAAAGAGATCAGCCAAACGAAGATCGCTGCCGCCTGGAATCGCGAGAAGCAACCTACCAGCATGAGCAGTCCGTGAACCAAGAGACAGATCAGTCCAAGTTGTGCAGCCCATGGCTTGGAGGGTAAAAGACTCAATAGGGACCAAGCTCCTGGATCGAGGATTCCTTGTGCGGTTTGGCTTTGCATCACCCCATCGTCGGTGAACCAGTAAGCTGCATCGGGCCATGCGACCATGGTCTGGATCAGGATCAGGATAGCAAAACCGATTCTCAGGATCGGAGCCACACGAGGATCGCAAGAATCGAAAAGAAACCGCTCCCAAGCTTGGAGGATCCTTTGAAAAAAAGCGATCATGGCTGGGACTCACGTCGCACCAAGAAGCTGATTTGAGTGCTCCACTGGGTTTGCTCGAAGGCTGGCAACGCTTGGCCTTCTTCGAGCACCATGGTATTGCGGTACTTGTAGAGCTTGATCTCTCGCATCGGTGGTTCGATGGCAGCGGGTTCGAGCATTTGGTTGTCATCGCTCCAGCGTATGCTACCAACCGCCTTTTCTTGGTTGGGGATCGCTCGAAGCAAGTAGTCTGCAAAGTCGCTTGCGGCGGTATACGTGTTGGGCAATCGCTGCTGATAATTCATGTGCCGAAAACGATAAAACTTGGTCCACACCGAAGCTTCCTGCCAATCGATCGAGGTCCAAGTAGCAGGGTTACCGTTTCGATCGGTCAATTCCCCGACGAGAACTCCATTGTTGAGAACTGGATTGGGTGCAAACAGCGGCCAATCTCCCTGAGAGAGTCCCAAGGGAACCAAAATGCGATGAACCCATGCCTTGGGTCGCGAAGCAAACGAGTAGGACTCGGGGATCACATCGATCGCAACAATAACGAAAAACAACATCGCCAAAAGGCTAGCCGCGTTCTTCTTCATGCTTGGATTCCTACGCAATGCTCAAAAAGGATCACTCGTAGAGTTTAAACAAACCGGAGTGGTCAAGGTTGCCTAGGCCGAGTTGGTCGACGAGCCGTTCCCACTGATTTCTGGAATTTTCGAGGGTCTGCGATTTCAACCCGACGGCCTGAGCCAATTCGCAAATCAACCGCACATCCTTGAGTTGCAACTCGCTACGTCCTCCGGGCGCAAAATCCCTTCGGATCATGCGATCGCCGTGAAGTTGCAAAATGCGGCTCTCGGCGAATCCACCCAAGAGTGCCTCGCGCATCAAGCCTGGATCGACTCCTGAAAGTTCAGCTAACCGGATAGCTTGGGCCACCGCATCGATCGTTTGAGCAACGATGAGTTGATTCGCAAGCTTAGCGACCTGTCCGGCTCCCGATGGCCCTAGGTGCGTAACCCGTTTTCCCACGGTTTGCAGAACGGGTAAGGCTCTTTGAAAGTCTTGGGGTTGGCCTCCAGCCATTATGGAAAGGCTGGCGGCCTGCGCTCCGACTTGCCCACCGCTGACAGGGGCATCTAACCATCGTACTTTTTTGGCGAATTCTTTTGTTTTGACAACACTCGAAGTTCCAAAGTCAATAAAAAGGGTCTCTGGCGAGACCATCGCAGCAAGGCCATGTGTGCCAAAGACGACTTGTTCGACAGCTTCGGTGTTCGAAAGGTTCAAACAAACGATTCCACTAGAGGTATGCTCGGCGAGCTCTTCGAGCGACGTGGCTACCACTAGCCCCATCGATGCGGCTTGTGCTGCGGGTCCTGCAGATCGATTCCAAACCTTCAAGTTCGCAGAGGCTTGCTTGAGGTGATTTGCACCGGGCAAACCCATATTACCGAGTCCAACGTAACCGATCAAAAGACCTTCAACGTCTGGCATGGGCACTACCCTTGGATCTCTTCCTCTTGATCGTCTTGCTCTTGATCGTCTTCTTCGTCATAGATTTCGATCGCTTGATCCGCATCCTCGGTTTCTTGATCGAGCGGAACGTCTTCAAAGCCCGTTTCGCCATAAGCATCTGAGCCTAGATCCGCGTCGAATGCGCCTTCCCATTGCTCACCAGGCTTGGCGTTTGCTCCGGGCCCAGCGGTTTGGATTTCATCGCGCTGATCGTCTCGTTTGCGAGGTTGCAGATAGAGCTTGATCGGGATCTCGCCAAACGGTAAGTGATCCCTTAGGAAATTCAGCAGATAGCGTCGATACTGGTTCGAGAAACCTTGAGGCTGATTGCAAACCAAGATGATTGTCGGTGGCTCGGATGCGACTTGGGTTGCATAGTAGATCTTGGGTCGTTTGAGTTGGTACAGCGGTGGCTCATGCCTTTCGAGAGCTACTTTGATGAGCTTATTGAGCATGCTTGTCGATATTCGCTCTTTGGCTTGCTTAAAGAGCATCTGAGCGTGGTTCAGCAGCGTTTTTACGTTCTTGCCGGTTTGACCTGTGACAAAGGCGATCGGGCAATAGGCCATGGTAGGGAAGTGCTCACGGAGATACTCGACCCAACGCTCGGTAGGTATCTGGCCTGCGAGTTTGTCCCACTTATTGACCACGAAGATACATGGTTTGAACTCGTCGTGGATGTAATGCGCAAGTTGCTTATCGACTTTGCTCATCGTCTCGGTGCAATCGAAGAACAGCAGTACAACGTCTGCTCGACGGATGCTGCGTTGGGCGCGGTGGGTACCGTACCAATCGATGTCCGTTTTGATGCTCTTGCTTCGACGCAGGCCCGGGGTGTCGATCGCCATGAACTTGTGCCCATCGAGCTCGAACATCACATCGACACTGTCACGGGTGGTTCCGGGGACCTCACTGACAATGCAGCGATCCTCTTTGGCAAGAGAATTCACAAAGGTGCTTTTGCCGACGTTGCGTCTGCCGACAATCGCAACTTTCATCGTCGGGGGTTCGATCTCTTCGGCCGTTGCATCAAAGTCCGGAAGGCGTTGGGATATCCACGAGAGCAGATCCCCTTTGTTCCTATTCTGAAGAACACTTACCCGCAAGAGATCCCCGTACCCCAGGCGATGAAACTCATCGGCGTTGGAGTCCTGCGTTTGACTGTCGGTTTTGTTGGCGACCAAAAGAACGGGCTTGTTGACTTTGCGAAGTCGATCCGCAACCTGGGAATCCAAAGGAACGAGCCCGCTGCGAGAATCGACGACGAAGATCAAAAGGTCGGCTTCCTCGATCGCAGCTAGGATTTGACCTTCGACTTGATCGGTTAGGTTGTCGACATCTTCGATCCCGATCCCGCCGGTATCGACGAGTTCAAAATGGCGACCTTCGTGCTCGATGAGCGTAGTGAGGCGATCTCGGGTTACGCCCGCAAAGTCCTCGACGATCGCCAGTCGACGACCGGCAATCCAATTAAAAATTGAGCTTTTGCCGACGTTCGGTCGGCCAACAATTGCAACGCGTGGGATAGCCATCGAAAGACCATGGATCGTAAAAAGGGATCAGCGGAGGCCCCGACGGCTCGCAACTATTTGATCGCGTCAGATCGGAGGTTCCAAGCCTCGACCCAATCGGTTTCGACCAGCACAGCTCCAAAATCCTTGAGCAATCGCTTGTGCATGTCTGGAAAGTGGCCCGCACCGTAAAACACACCGAGCTTCCGCTTGCCGGCTTTGAGCTGCTCTTCGAGCACCGAGAACGCTTTGGCATTCCGCTCGGTCAGAAGGGTACTCTTTCCATCTTTATCCGCAATCCCAACCATCTGATTGTCCAGCGATTCGAACTGCTTAGCCATCGCTCGCCTCATCCGCAATGGATCGCGGCTGAGCATCGCGGCGGTCATCTCCGCTTGGTTGTCGTTGGCTTTCTTTGAACCCTGGAGTGCAAAACCCGCTCCCATGAGTCGAGCCATCATGCTGATCACCCCGTCGTTGCGTTTGGTCATGTCCTCGCTGAATTCACTTGGGTTCATGTCGGCATGGACAAAGTTTTTGGCCCGATAATCGACTTCTTCGAGCTGAAACGCAAGCTTCAATGCATCCTTCATTCCCGTCTGAAGCGAGCTTACTGGATTGGCACCCCCACGGCGTCGTTTTTCATTTTTCTGGGGACGATCGGTCGATTCGGCGACCAACTCATAGAGGATCACTTCGTAAGATTTGAACATGCTATTGAGCCGCTGGTAATACGATTGCTCGCCGATATGCACCGCACCGATCAAATCAATCACGGCCCCCGCATAGGGCCCCGAAGCGATCTTGTAGCTCACCACCGCGCATTCAAGGGCTTGTGGTGTGCCCGCATCGGACTCCTTGACTCTTAAAAACAAAGGAGCTTTTTCTTCGGTCGCTTTGTCATCTTGGCCAATCGAAACACCGCTCCCGCAGACAAACAAGACTGCAAAGGATAAAACGGACGCAAACATCGGACGATTCATCGATAAGACCTTTGAAAATGGGATTGCGATCTCACAGATCTCCTCGTTGCACAGTAGCCCTGACCAACGATCAAGCAAGCAACGGAACGTTATTTTTATACCTCAACGGCTTCGAAAGTTATCCTTGAAATTTAAAACTTGCAATTTTTTGACGCTTCGTCAATAATTGACGGCATGGTCGAAATTACAAGAAAACAACGGGAGATTCAGCAACGCACCCGGGATATCCTCAGGGTGGCCAAGCCTATTTTGATCGCCGAGGGATTCCAGGCTTTGACCATGGACCGGGTGGCTGCCGACATGCAGTACGCCAAGGGGACCATCTACAGCCACTTTCCCAACAAAGAGGAAATCGTCCTCGAACTTGCCATCGAGGCCATGAAACTCAGGCATAAACTCTTCGATAAGGCCGCTTCGGGTGAGCGTTCTGCCCGTATTCGACTGATGACCATCGGGGTTGCTTGCGAGTTCTATACGCAACGCTGTAGCGAGGAATTCCAAGTCGAGCAGTGGATGCGCAATGCGAACATTTGGGACAAGTCCTCTACCGAGCGGCAGCTCATTATCCGCGAGTGCGAAGCCGGTTGCATGCAAGTGGTGGCTCGATTGGTACGCGAGAGCCTTGCACAAGGCGAGTTGCCCGCCTTGAACCATTTGACCCCAGAGGAGATGGTTTTCGGTCTGTGGGCGATCACTTTTGGATCTCAGATCCTTACTGCCTCAAGCCCATCGCTCCAGGCCTTGGGCGTCTTTGACCCTATCCGAACGATTCGGATTCATTGTTGTCGGCTACTAAACGGTTTTGGATGGCAACCGATCCAAAGCGAGACGGAATACTTGAAGCTCGTCGAGGAGATATCAGCCGAGTACTTTCCTCAATTCGAACAAATCCAGCGAGAGCACCGATGAGCCCAATCGTTCCGTTGACGCATGATTCCGATGCCCTATTGGAATCATCGCAAACCGATGAGCTAGGCAGAAGCACTTCGTTTCTTGAGAGCCGCCTGCTCCGTTGGCTGGCTGCCTCGTTGATGCTGGCTCTATTGGCTTGGATGATGTTCTTTTCTGGCAAGGGCCATGAACCAACGAGTACGGTCATGACAAGCACGACTGGTGCGATCAATGGAACCGAACTTTTGGTGCGAGCTTACAAGATCCCCGATCCGAACGTATCTCGCACTGGACAACGTTCATTCTCGGGCACTCTACAAGCTCGGTATCAGAGCCTTCTAGGATTTCGCGTCGCGGGCAAGATCGTCCAGCGGCTCGTCGAAGTCGGCGATCGAGTCCAAAAGGGGCAGGTTCTGTTTCGACTCGATCCTACCGATTACGATCTGCAACTCCAGGTTGCACAAGCCGACCTCGAAGCGGCCAAATCCCAGTTGGTTCAGATCGAAGCCGAGGAACGCCGATTGTCGGATCTTCGCAAGACACGCTCGGCGAGCCAATCGGATTACGACCTCGCAGTGGCTGCCCGCGATACGGCCCGTTCGAGACTTCAAGCGGCGATCAATCGCGAGATGCTGGCCAGAAACCAACGCGAAGACGCCGATCTTGTTGCTGACCAAGACGGACTAGTCACTCGTTTGATGGCCGAGATTGGCCAAGTCGTATCGGCTGGACAACCTGTTGCCCAATGGGTGCATGGCACGGAGCTCGAGGCGATTGTGAGCGTTCCGGAATCGATGCAGCAATCGCTTAGCGAGAGCCAAGCGAGTGTTGAGTTTTGGTCCAAACCTGGGCTCCGCATTCCATGCAAACTCAGAGAGATCTCGCCGGTTGCCGACCCTGCGTCGCGAACCTACGATGCGAGATTCACGCTGATCGATCCACCCGACGGGTTGTCGATCGGGATGACCGCAAACGTCGTGCTCTATCAGAACGAGGACGACGGATTTGCGATTCCTATGGGAGCGATCGCTCAATCCCAAGGCACCCCGATCGTTTGGCGAATTCTCGATCATGGCAAGGTTGAGTCCGTCGAGGTGCAGATCGTCAAGTATGGTAGTCAGCACGCGAGAGTTCGAGGGAATCTAGGACCCGGGGACCAAATCATCAGCGCTGGGGTTCAGCGGATCGATCCGCAATGCACGGTACGTGTTTGGCAAGACAACCTCTAGGACATTTGGTTCATCATGCCAACTCAAGACCGATCCGACCAAAATCAGCGTACCGGTGCCAACGATTCGGATCGCGCGCAGTTGCTTGAAAGCAACTTGAGTTGGAACCTCTCGCGATGGGCTGTGACCCACCAAGCCTTCGTCGGCTTTCTGATGATCGCTTGCAGCATCGCTGGCCTGGTGGCTTACCTTCGCATGGGCCGAGCCGAAGACCCTTCGTTTTCGATCAAGACGGTGGTTGTCGGGGCCGTATGGCCCGGAGCTACCGCCGACGAAATGCAGCGGTATGTGGCTCGAAAAATCGAAGACAAACTGCGAGAGACACCCAAGCTTGACTTTCTACTGACCTACTGCATCTCCGATCGGATGATGGCACTTGTGCAGATCCAAGATTCCGTGCGAGGTAAAGATGTCACCGACACTTGGTACCAGGTACGTAAGAAACTCGACGACATCCGGGGGGAGTTGCCGTCGAGTCTTATCGGCCCTACCGTCGATGACGAGTACGGCGATGTCTACTCTGGAATCTACATGTTCACAGGAGACAATTATTCGCTGGCAGAACTCAAGAGGATGTGTGAGCAAGCTCGCAAGAAACTTTTGAAGGTCAAGGATGTCGAAAAGGTGGACGTCATCGGGAACCAGCAAGAGCAGATCGTTCTTGAATTCTCCCACCGCAAACTCGCAACCTTGGGGGTTACTCCCCAACAGATCTTCGACAGTGTCGCAAAACAGAGCGTGATGCTCCGTTCCGGGAGTGTCGACACCGATGAGGATCGGATCCATGTGCGAGTCGACCGCAGTTTCAGTGGCACCGAGCAGATCGAGGCTGTACCGGTCGAGGCTGCTGGACGGGTATTTCGATTGGGGGACGTGGCCAACGTGACGCGTAGCTATGAGACCCCACCGAGTTTTTTGGTGCGCTATAACGGCAAGCCCGCCGTAGGCTTAGGCGTTGTCATGCAAAAAGGGGGCAATGTTCTTGAACTAGGGGAATCCCTTAAAAAGAAATGGCAAGAAATCCAAACAGAGATTCCCCTGGGGGTGGATGTCAACACGGTGGCCTTCCAGCCACAAGTCGTCGAGGCATCGGTCGGGGAGTTTCTCAAGTCGTTCTTTGAAGCCTTGGTGATCGTGCTGATCGTCTCGTTTCTGAGTCTGGGCATTCGCACCGGCATCGTGGTCGCACTAAGCGTTCCGCTGGTTCTAGCGATCTCGCTGGTCATTATGCAAAGCATGGGGATGAACCTCGATCGCATCACGCTTGGTGCTTTGATCTTGTCCTTAGGTTTGCTTGTCGATGATGCGATCATCGCTGTCGAGATGATGGCCGTGAAGATGGAGCAAGGTTGGAGTCGGCTTGATGCGGCCACGTTTGCATGGACGAGCACTGCGTTTCCCATGTTCTCTGGTACATTGATCACGGTAGCTGGTTTTCTACCTGTGGGGTTTGCACGATCGACATCCGGAGAGTATGCCGGCGGGATCTTTTGGGTCGTGGGAATCACCTTGGTCACATCATGGCTCGTCGCCGTTTTGTTCACACCCCTGCTAGGAATGCGATTGCTACCGAATCCCAGTCCGAGCAATTCGCACTCATCGCATGATCATGCGTTTGACACTCCTTTTCATAACGTTTTAAGGCGAATGATCCGAGCTGCGGTGACAAGGCCCTGGCTGGTTGTTGCCACGACGTTCGGATTATTTCTTTTGTCGCTCTTTGGAATGTCGAGACTCCAGCAGCAGTTCTTTCCGCAATCATCGAGGCCCGAACTTCTGGTCGATGTCAGGATGAACGAAGGCTCATCGATCGGTGCGACATCGGACATGCTTAAGAGGATCGAGGCGAAACTCGCCCCTCGCATGAATTCCGATCCTCATCCGGCCAAGCGGGGGGATGTCCTTTATTACACTTCTTATGTTGGGGCCGGATCAGCACGGTTCTTTTTGGCGCTGAATCCCGATCTACCCAACCCTAGTTTCGGCAAGATCGTGATTCAGACATCGAGCGTCGAAGCTCGCGAAAGACTGCGTCGGGAGCTCAAAGAGACTTTCGCAAACGATCCGGAGTTTTCGACGGCTTCGATGCGCGTGCTGCGATTGGATTTTGGTCCACCGGTTGGTTATCCAGTGCAGTTTCGAATCGTCGGCCCTGAAAAACAAGTCGTGCGGAATCTTGCCAACGAAGTTCGAGAGGTGATGCGCAAGAATCCTTCTGCGGTCGATGTGAATCTCGAGTGGGAGGAGCCCGCCAAGACCATCCAGGTCAAGATCGATCAAGACCGAGCTAGGCTCTTAGGTCTGTCACCCCAAGAAATCGAGCTTGGATTGCAAACCTTGCTCAGCGGAACGACCATTTCTTTTTATCGCGAGGGGACTGAGGCGCTACCGGTAGTGGCCCGCGCGATCGATGAAGAAAGACTGAATTTGGATCAGTTCCAGGACATGACACTCTTTACTCTCGGGGGCAAAAGTGTGCCGCTGCAGCAGATTGGCAATTTGGAGTATTCGCAAGAGGATCCGATAGTCTGGCAACGCAACCAAGAGCAGATCCTCTCGGTGCGGTGCGATATCGTCGATGGTGTTCAGGCTCCGGATGTGAGTAAGCAGATCGACCGCGAATTGGCCGAGATACGTGCTGGATTACCTCCCGGTTACCGAATCGATTTAGGGGGGAGCATCGAGGAGAGCAACAAAGCCAACGGAGCTCTTTTTGGAATGTTTCCCATCATGATCATGGTCATGTTAACACTGCTGATGGCTCAAGTTCAGAACTTCCGAAAGATGCTTTTGATTTTTGGAATTGCTCCGCTTGGGATTATCGGAGCGGTTGCTTCTTTACATGCTTTCCATGCCCCGTTTGGATTTGTTGCCTTGTTGGGTGTTATCGCTTTGGCTGGCATGGACATGCGAAACTCGGTGATCTTGGTCGACCAGATCGAGCAAGACATCCGGCAGGGGCTGAGCCCTTGGCAAGCGGTGATCGAGTCTTCGGTGCGGCGAGCAAGGCCCGTGATCCTCACGGCAGCGACAGCCATTTTGGCGATGATCCCGCTGACAGGCAGCGTCTTCTGGGGACCGATGGCAATGGCCATCATGGGAGGGTTATCGATCGCCACCTTCTTAACCTTGATCAATCTGCCTGCGATCTATGTGTTGCTCTTTAGGATCAAGCCCGACAAGGATTCGAGGACGGCTTAGACATGAGTTTACCGAGGTTTTTGGTCGATCGGCTCGATGAACAAGGCTTGGTGCAACTGAGCCAGGCCGAGTCGCATCATGGAGCCCGGGTTTTGAGACTAGGCATAGGCGACCCGTGCGTGGTCTTTGATGGCCAGGGGTATGAGGCGCGAGGGCAGATTGAATCGCTCGACAAGAAATCGATTCAGGTGAGTTATCCAGCGAGACGATTTGCCCCACGGGATCATGAAGGTCGCTTGGAGTTTGCGATCGGAATGCCCAAGGGGGACCGTCAGAGGAATGTGATCGAGAAGTTGATCGAGTTGGGTGTTGATCGCTTGACGCCGATCGATACGCAGCGGAGCGTCTCGAAATTGGACTCCAGCGGCATCGAGCGTCTCGGGCGTTACGGCATCGAGGCTTGCAAGCAGTCGCAGCGCAATCGCCTCATGCGGATCGACCCGTGTTGCGATTGGCAAACTTGGTTACAAACCGTGCAATGTGACTCTCGATGCGAGGGCTGGATACTTCATCCTGCAGGAGTTTCGGAGGGAATATTTGATGCTGCGAAATTTATCGCGGAGCGAATACCTGATTCGATAGATAGTCAAGATAGACGGATTGTGTTTGCGATCGGCCCTGAGGGTGGTTTTACCGAGGAAGAGGTTCAAAGATCGCTTGAGGTGGGGTTTAAGTTGCTGGATTTGGGTGAGCGAATTCTTCGGGTCGAGACGGCCGTCGGGGTCGCGGCTGTCCTTGGTAGCCTGCGGCTAAGCGGTTCTCGTTTAAACCGCTGATGGACTTTCAACCGCTGATAAACACTGATGAGCGCTGATAGAAAACCTAGGTTGAAGCAGCCACCATCAGCGTCCATCAGCGTGCATTAGCGATTTGGTTTTTGAACCGCTTGATAGCAAGTGATCTGTTGAACCGTGGTGCTTTGGGATTGATTCGATCTTAAAAGTTATACGTGGCCCCGATCGTGACTCCATGGAGGATCAGGGAGTCGTTTGCATGCACCGAGGAAGCTTGTGATGGAGATCGGAAATCATCCGGGATCTGACTTTGGGATGTCGCGATGCCCGATGCTCCGAGGACTCGGTAACCGAGATTGGCACTCCACCCACGAGCGAAATGCCATGCTAGCCCCGTGGTTGTCTCCCCCAGAAACGCAGTGCTGTTGCCCGATGCATTGTAGTTGTAGAGTGTGCCGTTTGCCCCCCCGCTAGTTGCGATGGATGCCAAGGATGTCGCATTGCCTGCAGCGGTATCAAGCTCGCTTCGGTTGTTGTAGACTCCAGCGCTGAAATTGTTCCAAACCGACCATCGAGGTGTCAACAGAAAATGGGTGGACACTCCGGATTGGATCCCCCAAAGATCATTCTGCACACCATTTCTGTAATAGGTATCAAGCGCCGAGTATCGCAAGTCGTCTTGGAATTGGAACCATCGCAATCCAGAGAAAAGACTCATGCGCAAGCGACTTGGTGTCTGAAACCATGGAGCATGGTTCGAGGTCGGATGATCCGATAAGCTCCAGCATTGACTTTCGTTGCAGTTCGGAGCCAAAGGTTGCCGGGCGGCGCCTCCGAGAGCAAACCAATAAACATTGAGCTCTACGTTGTTGAATTCGCGATGCCTTTGCAATCGATGCTCCGTCGACGCATTGTAGAAGTCACTCAGGGCTGTGCTGCCAACAAATAAGCCTTCGGTCACCCCAGGTACGACAAGTGATGGGACATTCAATGGCAGGCTCGTCGCTAGGGGGCCAGTGTTCGCACTGTTGACCGTCGCGATCGACTCGACCGGTGAGAGCCCCCAATACGTCGCGCTCAGCGCGTATTTCCCACAACCAAAGTATCTGCCGATCCCGAGTTCATAACCACCCGTCGATGGCATTCGCACATCGCTCGATCTTAGCAAACCAACTGATGGGTCCAGGGCGCTACTGGTGAAGACTCGGTCGTCTTGATCCTTGAGATTCAATAGCAATGCGTTGGCTCCGAAGAACCAAGGGGATGGGGATCCAAGGGGGCGGTTGCTCCCATGAGAATAATTCCCTGTGGCTACTTGCGAGCTGGGAGTGCGGAGATCCAAGTCGACCGAATTAGCGATGGAAGGGGTTGGTGGTACGGGCTCGGAATTTGGAATCGGAATGTTCAATGGCACCGGAACTTGCTTGACAGGTTCAGGGGTAACCAGCGGCAGGCCACTTCCAATCAAAGCAGGTGCCGGAACCGTCGGCAAACTCTCAACCGGGGGTTGGGCAAGAGGTAGCGTGGAAGGTGGCAGAAAGTAGCTAGGCGAGAGTCCTTCGCCTGACACAAAATTCGAAGGTGCTTGGATATTCAACTCCGCCTGAGCCCAAGTCTGTGAGGCTTGCAAGCAAATCCATTGAGTTGCCAAGAGTGCAGACAGAATTCGGTGCTTGGTCAAACTTGCCGACTTTGGATCAACGAGCATCTTGAAGTTCCTTCTTCCAGTAGAGTCAAGCGAGCCTTCTTCCGTGAGGCTTATTTCTTGACGCTAGCTAACAAAGATCGGAATTCAAGCTGGTAATCTTGGAAGGATTGGCAGACTAGGCTAGGCCTTTTGAGTTCGATGGGCCTTACAACCGCACCTAAAGCGCTCTGTTGGTTTTTAGGATAGGGGAATAGGGGATGGGTAAAATTGGTAAGCTTTGCCGATTAGGAGAATTTTACGGATTGAGTGAATTTTAACGCGGGGCAGTCCGATACAAGACAATGCGTGGCGGTATTCCATCCCCCTGGGTACCCCATTGCGAATTCCACCTCGTATGCCTTTCGCACGGAAGTAACTCTCGTGAACCGATTCGCAACCCTTTGCTGCCTGTTGATAGTCGCCTTGGCCGGCACGACTCAAGCTCAAGATTTACGGAAGTACCGAGTCCAGAGCTCCGCGTACAATTCCACACAACGGCCTCGACCTTCTGCAACCTCGACCGTACCGGCACGCTTGGCCGGAACACCTCGTCCTGCGAAAGTTCGAGCTCGTCCTGCTTCGAGCCGCGTTGCTCAAGATCCAATCTATGACGAGTCGGCTTATGGTGGTTCGGCCATCGAGGGTGCCGAAGTGATCGTCGATGGGTCGCATTCGATGCATGATGGCGTCGTTGTCGATGGAGAAGAATTCCATGAAGACGGACGGGTCTACTACGAAGACGAACCAATGATGTACGATGCCGAAGGATTCGAAGAGTCCTACGGAGTTTACAACTCATGCGGTAGCTGTGATGGGCATGGCTGTGGAAGTTGTGGTGCTGGCAATCCTTTTGGTATCGATCTTTGCAACCCTGCAGGCGATCTTCCAGGTCGTCAACTATGTATATGCTTACCATCGCATGGCTGGGTAAGTGTTGACTACTTGGGTCTCTTTGCCTCGGGCATGAATATGCCAGCCTTGGTAACATCCTCTCCAGCGGGTAGTTCGCAATCGATGGCGGGTGTACTACCCGGAGCAAGCGTCCTTTACGGAGGCAATGACAACGCATTTACCGATCAGATCAACGGGATTCGCGTTCGCGTTGGAATTTGGTCTGCTGTGCGTCCAAATTTTGGAGTTGAAGGTGAGTATATCGGTTTCAATCAAATCGATGAGGGCTTTACAGCCAGTTCAAGCGGTTCGCCGATCTTGGCTAGACCTTTTTACAACAACATCACAGGCCTTCAAGATGCCGAGTTGGTTGCTTTCCCAAATCTCCTTAGCGGTAAGGTGCAAGTCGAAGCGACCTCTAGGCTTGATGCTGCGGCTGTTCGATTTCGACATATCCTCTGCTGCGGTGAGAAAGGAAGCTGTTCACCTTGGGATTGCGGCCCGCTCGTAGCCCAATCGCGGATCGATGCGACACTCGGTTGGAGGTACATGCAGCTTGTCGAAGGTCTAACGGTTACTGAGGATCTCACGTCGCTGAGTCCAAGCAATCCAGGAAGCTTCTTGATTCGTGATGACTTTCAAACCTTCAATCAATTCAACGGCTTGGAATTCGGGTTCCAGTGGTTGCATCGTCGCGGATTTTGGTCGCTCGATGCGATCATGCGAACCAGCGTCGGTGTCTCACGTCAATGGTTGCAAATCGAGGGGACCACTCGCAGCCCTCGAGATGGTGCAGCACAAGCTGGCGGATTGCTTGCTCAACCAGGTCGCAACATGGGAATCGTCGATCGTAACGAATTTGGTGTCGTACCCGAATTCGGAGCAACCTTGGGCTACCAATTGACTGAACGGTTGAAACTCAATTTTGGTTACACGTCGATCTACTGGAGCAATGTTTTGCGACCGGGTGATCAAATCGACAATACGGTCAATACGAACTTGCTCCCACCGGCCATCCCTGGAAACGCGTACATGGGTCAACCTTTTGCGGTCAAAGAGGTCGATTACTGGATCCATGGATTCACTGCAGGGATTGAGTACCGTTGGTAGGAAAACCGCCAAGACCGGCATATCCGGATTAATACTCAAAGTCCAGGAAAACTCGAAGGCTTGCATCGCGTATCGTCGATGCAAGCCTTGGTCGTTTTAAAGTGGTTGGCAAGTTCACTTAGCTTTGGAATTTCAACGATGGCTGGCATGTGGGATCGGCTCAAAAAGGGACTTTTAGGCTCGTTTGCTGACAGGTCGAGGAAATCCTCGCACCGTAGGCTAGCCCGTCGCAGGATCCGCATGGAGATTCTCGAAGGCCGCCAACTGATGGCTGCTGACATCCAGGGAATCGTTTACCACGATGCCAACAATGATGGCATCGTGGGTCCAGCCGAGACGCGACTGAGTGGAATTCCTATCCAGTTGTTCCTTGATAATGGTGATGGGGTCTTTGGAAGCACCGACACGCTTAAAGCCTCGACGAGCTCGGGTGCCAACGGTGCATATTCTCTGTCGGCAGAATCCGCAGGGACCTATTTCGTGGTCCAAAACGCAGAGCCAGCCGGATTCGTGCAACGACAGAGTCAGCGAATCCAGAAGATAACGCTCGCGGCAACAGATATCGCGATTTCAGACAAGCTCGTCTTGGATACTTTCAACACGACTCAGCAAGTGGTCAACGCAAGCTTCCCCGGAGCCACCCCGAATTCGTCGGCTCTGGCGGCTCCAGAGGCTGTCGGTGGTGAACGCGATATCTTCGTCGATGCAACAGCCGGCACCGTCAGTATTGCTGCCAACGGAACACCCAAGCCGGGCGAGTTGGTTTTTGACGTCGGTGCAGGTGCCAACGGAAAAAGACTCGTGAGTTATGACGGCGTGGACGGATCGTCGAACATCAACACGACAGGTCTCAACAATTTAGACCTGACTTCATCCGGCACTGCCAATGCATTCAGGTTCCAAATCGGTGGAGAACCCGGAACGCGTCTGATCGTCCGCGTTTACAGTGGCGGCAATGTATCTTCTCGTGAAGTTGCCATTCCAACAACTCCTGGTGCAAATGCAACCTCCGACTTGATCGTCCCATTTAGCGACTTTACAACTTCGGCTGGTTCAGGCGCAAACTTTTCAGCCGTCGGTGCGATCGAACTAGAAGTCACCGGGCCCGAGGCCGCCGATTCGATTGTCAACGCCTTTAGCACCATCGGGCCGACAACGAGAAATCTCAACATCGCTAACCTCACCGCGATGGGGATCGGTAACCAAGTATTTGCCGACAAGAACAACAACGGGATCTTTGACAACACGGGAGCACAACCGGAAGTTGGAGTTCCAAACGTTCTGCTTCAACTCTTTGAAGACACCAACAGTGACGGCATCTACAGCCCTGGGATCGATCAGCAAGCGATCACTTCGCTGGGCGTACTTCGAACTGCAACGACCAATGCAGCCGGCATCTACGGTTTCGCTCCGGTTCCGCAAGGAAGTTATTTTGTCGTTATGCCTGCATCGCAATTCGCTACGGGAGCGGCTGCGGCCGGGTATGTAGTCAGTTCAACAGTTCCCTCGGGTTTGACCAACAACGCCAACACGGCAGTTCAGTTCGTTGGTGGTGGTCTGGTCACCAAGCGTGTCGTGCTCACCCCTGGCAATGCACCTATCAACGACGGGGATAATGACCCAAACACCGACAACTCGATCGATATCGGACTGAACCCAAATTTCGATCTTGCGATTGAGAAGTTTGGGCCATCTGCGACTGCCGAAGGTAGCACGATCACTTACACGCTCAAGGCGATCAACAACAGTCCGATCGATGCCAAAGAAGTCGTTGTCAGCGACAACATACCTGATGGGATTCGCGTGATCAGCGCATCGCTTAACAATGCCTTTGTTAGCGTCCCTGCTTCCGCCGTCGACAGCAATCCGTCGAATCCTGACAATATCGTGTTCAACGTCGGCAACTTGGCCGCATTGAGTAGCCAGAGCAACATCCAAATTGTTGCAGCGGTTTTGCCTGGAGCTTTGGGACCAGCGCTCATCAATACGGCAGTGATCGGAACGAACGACACGAGCGTCACTGAAACAAATTTAAACAACAACACTGCACAAGTATCTACGGCACTAGAGGCCCCGAGAGTCAACCTTACAGGTCGGGTCTACGAGGATCGCAACAATAACGGCGTCAGTGATGCTGGTGATCTGGGAATCCCAGGGGCCAGTGTCATTCTCACCGGCACCCCCTTTAGCGGATTGCCATCAGTCTCGCTCTCGACCTTCAGCGGGCAAAACGGTGACTACGCGTTCAACAACTTGTTGCAAGGGACCTACAATGTCGAGGTATCGCAGCCTGCGGACTTCACCTTCCGGGCTTCGAATCCTGGAACAACGCAAGGCACACCTGGGCTGCGTCAAATCTCGAACATCAACCTCAACACCAACTCGTCGGCCAACAACGTCGGCTTTAACCGAGCGTTTAGCAAACGGCTCTTCCTGGCCTCTTCGTCACCGTTGTCCTAAGGGCCCGCTAGAGTTGGAATTTGCGACCATAACTTCGGCCACCGGTTCGCTTGATAGCACCTTTGAGTTCCAAGACGCTCAGGGTGCTCAGGACCTGGGAGACCGCAAGTGTGCTTCGGTGAACGATTTGGTCGATATCTGTTGGTAGTACATCGATCGCTTGCAATACAGTGCGTTCGATGTCGTTGAGTACGAGCTCGCGAGGTTGCTGAACGATTTGGCCGCAACTGAGCTTAGCGGCACGGGTAAGGGGGCTTAGGTGCTCGAGGATGTCTTCGGCATCCTGGACTAAGATCGCACCATCGCGAATCAGACGGTTGCTGCCACGGGAGGTCGGAGCGCTGGCTTGCCCCGGTACTGCAAAGACATCTCGACCCTGCTCTCCTGCATGTCTAGCGGTGATTAAAGACCCAGATCGCTCGGCTGCCTCGACGACAACGACACCAAGGCTAAGGCCGCTGATGATTCGATTGCGTTGGGGGAAGACACCTGCCTTGGGCTTTGCCAAGGGTGGTGTTTCACTGACCAGGGCACCTTTGGCTCGAATGCTCTTGGCTAGTTCCCCATGTTCAGGTGGATAGACCTCGGTCAAACTGCTTCCGAGAACCGCGATGGTTCTTCCGCCGAATTCAACGGCCTTGCGGTGGCAAACACCGTCGATTCCACGCGCCAATCCACTGACAATGGTGCAACCGTAACCGCAAAGGCCTTTGGTCAATCTTTCGGCCATGTATCGACCATAAGCGGTTGCATGTCGAGTACCGACCATGCCGACCGATAGCGCATCTTGGGGCTGAAAATCTCCTTGGAGATAAAGCACCAGTGGTGGATCGGCTATCTCTTTTAGCAGGGGTGGAATGCGAGAGTCACCTGGAAACAGCAGTTCGATGCTTTGCTCTTTGCATATCTTCAAAACCTGGTCGCAGTAAGTGTCTTTGGCTGCATCTCGAATCGCCGTAGCCGTCTTGGGTCCAACACGTTCGACTTGACCGATATCTCGCAAGGAAGCCTTCAGCGCACTGGTGGCTGATCCGAAGCGATCGAGCAATCGTCGCATGGTGCGAGAGCCAACGCCATCGACCAAAGCCAACCGTAGAAAGGCATCCTGGTCTACCCTCGCAACCTTGGCCAAGCTTTCGTGCAGGTCGGCGAACTCCGATTCTGCTGACGAATCGGTGTCCATTTGATCCATAACCACTTGTAAATGCTCCCGTTCACTCATCGCTGGCTCCTTTAATCCGCTGGCAAAACCGGCTGGTTGTTGTTTGGTCGCATTCTGGAGTCCGAGTGTGACACCTCTGGTCACGAGGCGCTGGATCGGCAAAAAATTTCGCTGGACATTCGAAGATCATGACGCAACCGTCCACGGTGGGCTTTACAATGGCATTGTGTTCCAGAAGCGATTTTCTCGGGGTCTCCTCTAACTTTTTCCCAAAAGCCCTCCGCTCATGACCAACCAAAAGATTACGCCCGTTTCGCAAGCCAAAACACCTTTGTTCTTTGGCATCGATGTCGGTGGGACAGGAATCAAGATCGGATTGACCGATGACCAGGGAGCCACGCTGGACTTTATCGCCATCGAGACCCTTGAGCCCCAAGGCCCAGCCGATGCGATGCGACGAGTCAATCTTGCATGCGAGGAAATTCTCAACCGCAGTGGACTCAAGAAGAACCAGGTCGTGCGATCCGGGCTCGGAACCCCGGGTAGTCAAGACATCCGTAAAGGACTCTTGCTCGAACCACCCAATCACCCGCATTGGCACAACTTCCCAATCGTCAAATGCTTGGAAGACGAATTGGGAATGCCTGTATCGTATGCCAATGATGCCAACGCGGCCGCCTTTGGTGAGTTTTGGGTTGGAACTGGAAAAGTCCACGACAGCATGGTCCTCTTGACCCTTGGTACCGGAGTCGGCGGAGGAGTCATCATCGACAACGAATTGATCGTTGGCCAAAACAGCTTTGGAGGAGAGTGTGGTCACATGATTATCGACCCGAGCCCGAATGCTCGACTGTGCGCTTGGGGTGGCGGGCGCGGACACTTAGAGGCCTATGCAAGTGCCTCGGGCGTTACGGCTCGCGCACGCGATGAGCTCCGTGCTGGAGCTAAGAGCAGCCTGGCTTCGGAGATCGAGAAAATCACCGCCAAGAGAATCTATGAAGCGGCTGAACAAGGAGACGCTTGGAGCTTGAGCTTTATCGAACAAACCGGTGGGTATCTTGCCATCGGAATCACGAGCATGGTTCACATGGTCGACCCGGGCTTGGTGGTTCTCGGGGGAGCGATGAATTTTGGCGGACCGAACTCGAAAACCGGCCAGCGGTTCTTGGAGTCCGTTCGAAAAGGCTTCCGCGAACGAACTTTTAAGAATGTAAAAGCCGGGACAACCATAGAATTTGCTAGCCTAGGGGCCGATGCAGGCTACATTGGCGCTGCGGGAATTGCCCGTTCCGACTACCATAGAGCCCTATGAACGGAAAAGAACAAAAAACGTTTGGGGATATCCCCATCGAGCGAATACGAAACTTCTGCATTATCGCGCACATTGATCACGGAAAGAGCACCCTGGCCGACCGACTCCTGGAACGCACCGGAACGGTCGAAACCAGGAAAATGAAAGAGCAACTCCTCGATGCGATGGAACTCGAACGCGAACGGGGGATCACGATCAAAGCCAAGGCCGTGTCGCTTCGGCACTTGTACAAAGGGCAAACTTACGAATTGAACCTGATCGACACCCCGGGCCACGTCGATTTTCAATACGAAGTTTCTCGATCTTTGACCTGCTGCGAGGGGGCTTTGCTCCTGGTCGATGCATTCCAAGGAGTCGAAGCTCAAACGGTCGCCAATGCCTATTCGGCCATGGATCACGATCTTAAAATCATCCCGGTCATTAACAAAATCGACCTCAATCACGCCCGGGTCGATGAAGTCACCCAGGAAATGAACCAAGTCTTGGGCATCGATCCAGATGAAATCGTTCGATGCTCGGGTAAGGCCGGGATTGGAATTGACGAACTCCTATCGGCCATCATCGATCGAGTCCCTCCTCCATCAGGCGAATCGACCGGGCACCTCCAAGCGATGGTCTTCGACTCCCACTATGACGATTACCGTGGAGCGATCACCTATGTGCGTTTGATGTCTGGCGAAGTCAAGCGTGGAGACAAGGTTCGCTTCTTTCGGGCTGGTGTCAACTATGAAGTGCTTGAGCTCGGACAGTTTGTTCCTGAGCGTAAAGCGGTCGATAAACTCCGGGCCGGCGAAGTCGGTTATTTGATTTGCAATATCAAGTCGCTCAAGGATGTACGTATCGGTGATACGGTTGTTCATGCCAACGATGACAAGGTGCAACCTCTAGAAGGTTATCAACCTCCCAAGCGAATGGTTTACTGTGGGTTGTACCCCAGCGATGGCCAAGAATTTACCGAGCTTCGCGAAGCTCTCGAAAAGCTTTCGATCAACGATCCATCTTTTGAGTTTGCTCCCGAGACGAGCGAAGCCCTCGGGTTTGGCTTCCGCTGCGGATTCCTGGGCCTGTTGCACATGGAGATCATCCAGCAACGGCTCGAAAATGAATGCAACATCGATCTGGTTCAGACGGCTCCGAACGTCACCTACGAGATCATCAAACGAGGTGGCGAGAAACTTGAAATCCACCGACCGCAGGAGGTCCCTGATTCCGGTGAAATTGAAGAGTTTCGACAGCCGATTGTCCGCGTGAACTTTGTGCTACCGACCGAATACATCGGTGTGGTGATGAAGCTTTGCCAAGACCGACGCGGAATCCTCAAAGGCAACGAGTATCTCTCGGGTACCCGAGCTATGGTCAGCTACGATCTACCGCTTGCAGAAGTCATCTACGATTTGCATGACAAACTCAAGAGTGCCACTCGCGGTTATGGCACGATGGACTACGAGATCATCGGCTACGAAGAAGCCGATTTGGTCCGTATGGATATCCTCGTAAACGGCAAACGGGTCGATGCCTTGAGCATCATCTGCGACCGGCGCGATTCGGACCGACGAGGAAGGGCCGTAGTCAAGAAGCTCAAGGAAGAGATCGATCGACACATGTTCGAAGTGGCTGTGCAGGCAGCGATCGGATCCCGGGTCATAGCCCGTGAAACCGTGCCTGCCCTCCGCAAGAACGTCACGGCCAAATGCTATGGTGGGGACATCACTCGAAAACGCAAACTCTGGGCCAAGCAAAAAGAGGGCAAGAAGCGAATGAAGTCGATCGGATCGGTTGACATTCCGCAAAAAGCCTTCATGGCAGTCTTGGATACCGGTCAATCCGAAGGCAAATAGCGCCCTTTCCATACACTCGCGTACAAGGAAGTACAAGAATGTTGCAAAAGTTAAAAAAACTCGAGCATCCAGTTGAGACTCAGCCACTTACAGTCTACTGGCCCTATGCTCTGTCATTGCTGGCCGTCCACCTGTTGGGAGTTTTGGCGTTTTTTCCAAGCCTCTTTTCTTGGAGCGGTTTGTGTGTCGGGATCGCCGCCCATATCCTCTTTGATGGGCTCGGGGTATCGATCGGTTACCATCGGTTGTTGACTCACCGAGGTTTTGAATGCCCCAAGTGGCTCGAGCATTTCATCGCGATTTGCGGAATCTGTACCCTTCAGGATTCTCCGGCGCGATGGGTCGCGATCCATCGAATGCACCATCAACACAGTGACCATCAACCCGATCCTCATTCACCCTGGGTTGATTTTCTTTGGGGGCATGTTGGCTGGTTGCTCTTTATCGATCGGCGGCACGATGGTGTCGTCCACTTTGAACGCTATGTCAGAGATCTGCTAAGGGACCCTTTCTACTTCCGATTAGAACGCAGGCTCATGTGGTTTTGGGTTTACGTCGTCCATGCGGCTGCCATCGTGGGTATCGGTTACCTGGTAGGATTAGTAACCATGTCCAGCCATACCCAAGCCCTTTGGCTTGCGGCATCTTGGTTCACCTGGGCCGTGATCGCCAGGACTATCTTCACGCTGCATGTGACGTGGGCCGTCAACTCGGTCTGCCATACATGGGGTTATCGAAACTACGAGACTCGCGATGAGAGCACCAACTCTTGGTGGGTGGCGATGCTTACCTTTGGCGAAGGATGGCACAACAACCATCATGCCGACCAACGCAGTGCACAGCATGGGCATCGATGGTTTGAGCTGGATCCTTCGTGGTGGGCGATCAATCTTATGGCCAAAATAGGCTTGGCATGGAACCTTGTCGGCCCCCGCCAAGCTCTACACACTCATGTCGAGCACGATTGATCGATCGAGAGTGAATCGATTATTGCCCCGACTTTTTCTTTTCCAATTGCTCGGCGATAAAGTCGCTGAGCTTTTCGCCTCGGAGCTCTTGGGCTGTGCCTAGGATTTCGCCGGAGTCTCCGTCGACAAGTAGCACAAACGGGATTCCGCTGACATCATGCATCTTGCCAAGGGTCGTGTCCCAAAACTTACCCTCGTAGATTTGAGCCCAAGGCAACTCTTGTTTTTCTAAAAAGTCCTTTACTTTATCGGCCATGTTCTCTTGGTCGAAGCTGATTCCCAGGATTTCAAATCCGTTTTCGTGATGGGCATCATAGGCTTTCTTCATGTTGGGAATTTCACCGATACATGGTCCACACCAAGTGGCCCAGAAATCGAGCATCACGAGCTTGCCTTTGTAATCCTTGGGGAATTGCACTTCCTTGCCATCCATCGTCGTGGCGGTAAATTCCAGAGCCTTTTTTCCGATCCTCAAGTCCGGAGGCATCGGCAGTTGCGGGATTTCCTTATCGGACTTGCTTAGCGAAAGTTTGCCTTCAGCGAGATCCAGCACGTAAGTATTGCCGGTGAAGTTGAAGGGGGTTCGGAGTCGAACCGTTTCGAAATTACGGCTTGTTCGACCGTCACCATTTCGATCCATAGGAAGCACAGCATTGGGTGCAAGCGGACCTGCAGAGAAGGTCTTGAACTCCTTGCCATCGATCTCCAGTTGGTATTCGGTTCCGAAGTCGACGAAGTACATCAGCGCATCTTTGAGCTGGGCTCTTTGGGGATCGGTTGGATCGAAGCGATACATTCCAATCGCTCCTGTTTTATCCTTGCTCAACTCGACTTTGCCCTTGCCGTCGTAGGTTTTGAATTGACCTTGAGCCCGAGCGTTCCATTCAACCTGCGGATCGTTCGTCAGATCACCGTCGTTGTTTGCATCGATGTACAAGGTGGCTTTTCCATCCTCGGGTTCATCAAGGATAAAGGCCCAGGTCTTTCCTTCGATTTCGATGCGACCGTACTTGGGAGCTCCTAGGCCCTCTGGGCTTTTCTCGATCCCTTTGGCATCATCGCTCATCATCGCGCGCATTGGACGATAACCACCCATGCGTTGGGTCATTCCCGATGCAATGAATGTCTCTTTGATCTCTTGGCCATAAACCAGGCTAGGAGTCATCATGGCCAAGGTTGCAAGCCAGTAAGTGTGGTTGCCAATGCATCTACGCATGTCAGGTCTATCTCCGAAAAAGTCGATGAAAAAAGGTCCATGAAGGATTCATGTTACCCCAAAAAACAACCCGCCGAGCCGGGTGGCTCCGCGGGTTATCTTAATGGATATTTTCAAAGTTTCCAAATCACAGATCTCAATCCGCAGGATCAAGCCCCGTGTTTGGGGAGATAAACTGCCTCAAGCCCCTGAGAAAGTTGCTTGAGAAGTAGGTCACACCAAACCGATTACGGCTTGGCCGAGCCGCAGGGGCCCCCCCCTGAGAAAGTTGCTTGAGAGATAGGTCACCGGGGCAGGGTTGACCGAGGTGTTTTCGACCATGTTCTTGCGTACAACTTGGGCAAACAGTCCGTTTTGCGAGAAGACGGCGACTGCTGGTAACGAGAGTTCAGCGGGGTTCATGGTGGCGTAGACGGGCAAGAACTCCGAATCCTCAGAGTACAAGACGGGTGAGTCGATCATCGAATCACCGAAGAACAGCATAGGCATTTCCTCGTCGGAGTTGGTGCGTTTGACCCACTCGATGTCGGAATTGCCTTGGAAAAACTCATCGACATCATCGATCGTCACTTCCGTGATTTCCGTGCCAAACTCATCTTCGAATTTGAAGAGCATCAGCGTGTCATCGATCGGAAGGTCAACTGGAACAACTTCTGGGTCGAAAGCGGAAAAAGCCATCGGCATGACCGATGGATCGAAGTCCGACTGGCCATTGAGTGCATTGATCACCACCAGAACATCGATGGGGTTGAACGATCCGTCGTTATTGGTGTCGATGCTGTCGATGGGCTCTGCTTCACCTTCGGCTCTAGATGCCAACCGTTGTGCGTTCAAAGTTCGAATGTCGACCGAACCGATTCGGTTCAGGGCATCGATGAGACGCAGAGCATCGATGGGACTTACCGATCCGTCGCGATTCACGTCGGCAGGCTTGCTGGAGTTGTAGTAAGCGATGTTCGAAGCCATGGTGCTTTGGGCCACAGGTTCGACCTGAAATACCGATGCTAGATCCGCAGCGCAGAGCTTACGAGATTCCAAAGATTCCAAACCGAGTTTGATGGATCGAGTTTTCATAGTTTTCTGTTCACTTTGTCAGACTGGATGATGACTCTAATGACCGGATACTGGCGAGTTTCCCTGCATCCCTAAACGGATAATTCTAGCAAAAAGCATTAGAAAAAAGAGAATCTCCAGTAGCATTAGTTCCAAGAATCTAAAGTTTTTTGGGTATTCAGGGAATTTAGTGGTTGAGCTCTAGGGCCAAACCATGGGCATAACGCTAGGTCAATGCGACTTGACTTGAATCTAGCTTGCCTTCATAACTCAAGGCCCCGAACAGCAAGCCGAGGAATAGCCAATGGTACGCGAGCGAAAAATAGGACCCGGTGACCAAGAGGACGCCGAAAGCCCAGACAAAAACGGGCCGGCAGAAAACGACTCCGGCGAGAATCAGGATGATTCCTCAGGCAAAGAGCAAGGAGTCTCGGGGGCACCCTCTGCATCTGAAAAGTCGTTGGGGATGGGCTCGACGCGAGCCGAAAACGACGCCGTGCTTCGGCCAAAACGGATCGACGAGATGATTGGTCAGCGAGATGTCATGGAGGTTTTAAAAATCGCCATCGATGCGGCCAACAAACGCGAAGATCCCTTAGGTCATATTCTTCTCGATGGGCCGCCCGGTCTAGGGAAAACCACCTTCGCCATTTGCATCCCTCAAGAACTCGGTGTGCACGTCGAGATGGCCAGTGGACCGAGTCTCAAAGCACCCAAGGAGATCCTTCCCTACCTAACGAACCTTCAGCGACGCTCGGTGCTGTTTATCGATGAGATCCACCGTTTGCCCAAACCGGTCGAAGAGTTCCTCTATACAGCCATGGAGGACTTTCGCGTCGACATTGTCCTCGGAGAGGGGGTCAATGCTCGAACCTTGAACTTGAAACTTCAACCGTTCACCTTGATCGGTGCGACCACACGCGCAGGGATGCTAAGCGGACCGCTCCGAGACCGCTTCCATATCCGCCAGCACCTGAGCTACTACGACCAAGAGGACCTGGTGAAGATCCTCGAGCGCAATGCAGAGAAACTCAGGGTCCAGATTTCTCGGGATGCATCGATGGAGATCGCAAGACGCTCTCGCGGCACACCTCGGGTGGCTAACGGCAGGCTTCTTTGGGTTCGCGACTTTGCAATGAGTAAGTCCGATGGGACAATCAACCAAAAACTGACAGAGAAGGCTCTTGAAATGCTTGGGATTGACCATCGTGGCTTGGATCGGCAAGACCGAAAGTACCTAGAGACCATCTGCCGAGTATTCGAAGGTGGACCGGCGGGACTCGAAGCCATCGCGCATACGATGGGAATCTCTTCAGATACGCTCGAGGACGAAGTCGAACCATTCTTGTTACGCTCAGAGATGATCGTCAGGACCCAGCGAGGGCGAGTCGTCACCCAACTGGGTCGAGATGTCGTAGGTCGGCCCCCCCAGTGAGACTTGGCCGCGTGAGACCTGGCCGCTCTCCAAAGCCATGATCGCTCGATCGAAAGCTTCGCCTCGACCGACCAAGAGCGACATAGGCTCTTGGCTTTTGGGATGTCGAAAGTCCAATCGCATCGCCGTCAGGAGCATTCGATAAATGCCCGTTCTTTGGTAGAACATTTGGTTCCATCGATGATCTCCATGGCGATGATCGCCGATGACTGGATGGCCAAGATGGTTCAGGTGTCTTCGGATTTGATGCCAACGCCCAGACTCTGGCCGAATCTCTAGAAGTGAGAATCTCGAAGATTCAAAGCCCGAGGCGGGCCATGGCAATTCATATCGCCTCAAACTCCGGAAGTACGTCGTCGCGGCTTGAAGCGGGTGATCGGTGCTGAAGCGTTCGTCGAAATATTTCGGATGCAGAAGCGGGCGATCGACTTTGCATTCCTCGCGCATAAACCCTCTGACGAGGGCTTGATAGTGCTTTTGCACTTGTTGGTTCATGAACATTTCACCGAGTTTCGAAGCAACTTCGGACGACTTGGCCATCAATACCAATCCGGCTGTCGGTCGATCCAAACGATGCACAGGATAGAGAAACTCTTGCAATTGATCTCTGAGGATTTGCAGGAGCACAGGTTCGGTATCGAGAGTGCATGGGCCGCGATGGACGATCACCCCGGCAGGCTTGAAAACGGCCACGAAATCCTCGTCCTGGTAAACGATTTGAATCGGGTGGTGTAAGCTTTCAGCGACAAAGTCTGCGGAATCTTGCAAGCCTGCGGATCCTTTTGCTCTAGCGGAACAAACCCAACGGCATGAGGTCTACGGACAAAAATAGCCGAAGAACTTTTATTTTCACGGACCGGATGCTAAACTTTTGGGATTAACAACGCAATTCTGGTTCGAGCATGCTTCAGAATCCCCGAAAATTACAACTCTCCGAATCGCAGCGGCAAGGAATGCGGGCTGCCGGTCGCTTCAATGCCCAACTGATGGATCATATCCGGGGGCAAATTCAAGCTGGAATAACCACAGGCCAAATCGATCGACTCGTCCACGAGTACACGCTTTCGCATAAGCACACACCTGCAACGCTCGGATACTTGGGCTACACCAAAAGCTGTTGCACGAGCGTCAATGACGTGATTTGCCATGGGATTCCCGGTGACTATGTGCTTAAAGAAGGCGACATCATCAACGTCGACATCACGTCGATCGTCGATGGTTGGCATGGAGACCAGTCCGAGACGTTTCTCATAGGCGATGTTTCGGAGAAAGCTCGCGCGGTGACCCAGTGTGCCTTTGACTCGATGCATCGTGCGATTTCTGCACTCACGCCCAATTGTCCGGTAAGCGTCATTGGAGAGAATGTCGTCGCGGAAGCCGACAAGTACGGTTTTACTGTTGTCCGCGAGTATGTCGGTCATGGTCTCGGCCGACGCTTCCACCAACATCCGAACGTGCCCCACTTCCCGGATCGCAAAAGCAGACAAGACCTCCTTTTGCCTGGCATGTGCTTTACCGTCGAACCGATGATCAACGCTGGTTCACGATTCACCAAGCCCGATACGACTGACAACTGGACAGTCAGAACCCGCGACGGCAGTTTATCGGCTCAGTTCGAGCACACGATCCTCATGACCGAAAAAGGCCCAGAGATTCTGACGACGTGTCCAAATGGGCCCAAAGCTGGCCATCGATTCTAGTGGCTGTTGTTCAGCTAAGTACCCGCAAGGCTCGCGGTAGAGGGAAATGCACCTCCTCCTTACGAACCTCCCTGAGCTCGACTTGAGCATCGAAATGCTCTTCGAGCCAACTCAAGGTTTTCAATACGACCTCTTCGGGCGCACTGGCTCCTGCCGTAACGAGCACCACATCGTCTCTGGTAAACCAATCGACCGACAAGTCTTCGGGACCATCGACTAGATAGGCTTGCCGGCCTTGCTCTTGGGCAAGTTCCCTAAGTCGCTGCGAGTTACTGCTGTTTTGTGAGCCGAGCACAATCACTTTGTTCGCGTCGCTAGCAATGAGTCGAACGGCCTCTTGACGGTTTTGCGTTGCGTAGCAAATGTCTTCCTTCGGGGGACCTACAATCCAAGGAAATCGCGTCTTGAGCCTTTCGATGATCCGGTTCGCATCGTCGACACTCAGCGTCGTTTGGGTTAGGTAAGCAAGCTTCGTCGTCGGTTGGAATTCCAGGCGATCGACGTCCTGTGTCGACTCGACCAAGATAATCGCCTCGGGGGCTTCACCCATGGTTCCAATCACTTCATCGTGCCCCTCGTGACCGATCAGAACAATCGTGTAGTTTTCCTTGGCAAACTTGATCGCTTCCAAATGCACTTTGGTGACTAAGGGGCACGTGGCATCGATCGCATGAAGCTGGCGTTCTTGTGCGAACTTACGAACCGTGGGTGCAACGCCGTGAGCCGAGAACAAAACGGTTGAATGGGGAGGGATTTCATCCAGGGAGTCTACGAATACAGCCCCTTTGGACTGAAACGACTTGACGACATATTGGTTGTGGACGATTTCATGATAGACGTAGATTGGGGCACCAAAATGCTTTAGTGCTAGATCTAGGCTCTGGACTGCCATGTTGACTCCAGCACAAAATCCTCTGGGGGCCGCAAGTAAAATCTTCATCGGAGGGCTCTTCGGTTTTTGAAATTGCTTTGAACTGCTAAAATCATAGCAAGCGGGCTTTCGATCGCGAAGGCGCCAATGGCCCAAATCCACTTCCACTTGCAGCACCAGTATCCCCGGTTTTTTATCCTTGACCACCGCTTATTCGATCGATTCGCACCAAAAGCCTCAGCGTTCTGCGTTACCGATTCGCGCAGGATCCAAGCAAGTTCTCTCGGATCTAGCCTGGTGCGGCCCGGACGTTGAAATCCCCCGCATGGGACTCGATCAAGCCTTCGATTACTGCGAAAAGCTGGCGAAATCCCATTACGAGAACTTCTCGGTAACGAACCTATGGCTGCCAGCGGAGATTCGCCCCCACTTTGCCTCCATCTACGCCTATTGCCGATGGTCGGATGATCTAGCCGACGAAACCGGTGATCGCGACCGTTCTAGCGAACTTTTATATTGGTGGAAACAGGAGCTCAGTCGGGCTGTCGATGGCAAGTCGATGCATCCAGTCTTTGTCGCATTGCATCACACGATCGATTCGTTTGGCTTAGAGATCCAACCCTTCGAGGATCTCCTCTCGGCATTCGTCCAGGACCAATCGGTCAATTCCTACCAAGATGACGGCCAATTGCTCGATTACTGCCGACGCTCGGCGAATCCCGTCGGTCGCTTGATCCTTGGACTTGCTCGCTCGAACGACCCTCGATCAATAGGCTGGTCGGATTCGATATGCACAGGGCTTCAGATCGCTAACTTTTGCCAAGACGTCCGAATCGATGCGCTGCGAGAAAGGTACTACCTGCCTGAGTCTCGAATGCAACAAGCTGGAATAACGCAGCAGGACTGGAAGGATGGAACTAGCAAGGCGCGCGAAGCTCTTGCCGATTGGGTTGCGTATGCTCGTGAGCATTTCAATGCAGGCGAACCTTTGACCAAACATGGACCGAACTGGCTCAAGCGCAGCGTGCAATTGTTCATCGGTGGCGGCATGCAGATCCTTCAGAATATCCAACGCATCGATTACGATGTCTGGAACCATTCGCCCGAGGTCACTAAATCGCAAAAAGCTCGTCTTGTGCTCAATGCACTCTTGGCCAGCAGGGATCGTCGCACAAAGCCATGAGCAATCTTCAAGAATCTCACCAAGCTTGTGAGCAAATTGCGCACTCGAGCGGTTCGAACTTCTATCGCGCATTCGAATTCCTCCGACTCGATCGTCGGCGCGCGATGACCGCCCTGTATGCTTTCTCGAGGCTTGCAGACGATGCAACCGACGAAGCGCAGACCAATGTCGATGACGTCAGACCCTCGGATTGGAATCTCGACGATTGGATGCATTGGCTCGATGATTTGGATTCGAACCAGAAACATGTCGACAATCCATCCAAGGTATCCAGCACAGCCTTTGGACAACTCCAGAGAATCCGCTTGGCACTAGCCGACTCGATCGAGCGGTTTGGGATTCCCAAGGAGGCTTTGCGGGAAATCCTTCGCGGAGTCGATCAGGACACCCGCCCGTTTCACATCGAGCGATATGAGCAGTTGCAAGCTTACATGTTTCGAGTCGCCTCGGCAGTAGGACTTGCCTGCATCGCAATATGGTCCGATCACGGTGCAGCTCAAGTCGGTAGTCCTGCTTACCGCATGGGTGTCGACTGCGGTCATGCATTCCAACTGACAAATATCTTGCGGGATCTGGTCGAAGACGCCCAACGCGATCGAATCTATCTGGCCAATGAAGACTTGATGCGAACGGGATTTACAAAATCCTCGCTCCTTGAGTCGCTCAAGCTCTCAGATCCTGCGATCAGGCAACAAGCGATCACCAACCATGGTAAATGGCAGGAGCTCATCGATATCTACACTCAACGGGCCGCAGCATGCTACCGAAGCAGTTGGGGGCTGGGCGATCTGATTCATCCTGATTCAAAACGCATGTTCTGCATGATATGGAACACCTACCACTCGATCTTTCAAAAAATCCAACAATCCGCTTCGAGTCCGCTCCGCGGGCGTCCTTCGCTTAGCTCACTCGAAAAAGTCAATCTCTACGCCTCGCATGCATTGACTCCATGGTTCAAGTCCATCAGCCGGCGATCCATCAAGACTCCGAATTACTCGAGCATCGCTCCTGATGGCTCCCCTAAGGTCGCGGTCATCGGAGGCGGACTGGCAGGTATCCAAACCGCGATGCATCTTGCCAAACACGGCTGCGAGACTTGGCTCATCGAGTCCCGAAATCGCTTGGGTGGTCGGGTCGGATCGTTCACCGATCCAATGAGCCAACAGCCGGTCGATTATTGCCAGCACGTGGGCATGCGATGTTGCAGCGAACTGGTCCGATGGATCAACGACCTTGGTCAAAAAGAACAGTGGCAAGAACAATCGACCCTTTGGTTTCGGTCTCGCCACGGGAAACGCTTTCTCGCAAGGGCTTGGCCGCTCCCTGCACCCTTGCACCTCTCGGGACTATTGCTCAAGTGGCCGGATTTAGGACTGGTCGATCGCGCAACGATAGCCATGGGCCTAGTGAAACTTATTCGTACTGGGCCTGATGACAAGTTCAACGACACACTTGCAATCGACTGGCTCAAAGAGAACCATCAAACCAGCAATGCCATCGAGAGCTTTTGGAGTACGATCTTGGTTAGCGCCCTGGGTGAGCAATTGCCGAGAATCACCATGGGAGCGGTGCATAAGGTGATCATCGACGGTTTTGCGGCTAGTAAAGACGCTTACCATCTGCTTGTACCGCAAAAGAGCCTCTCGCATCTTGTTGATCAAACCGCCCGAGATTGCTTGAAGCGACTCGGTGTGCATCTTGTCGAAGGCAAAACGGTCACTGGACTTTCCCGTTGTGCCGAAGGCAAGTGGAACCTTCGGACCCGAGCAACCGGGGATGACCAAGCCCCACAGGATGAATTTCACGCAGTGGTCGTAGCTGTACCCTGGCATCGCCTTGATGGGATCCTCGATCCAAATTCCAGTTGGATGCAACCCGATGCCGCGCAATCGGTGCAAGAGGTGCAGACCCTCGAGTCGGCACCGATCACAGGTGTTCATACCTGGTGGTCCAAGCCCTGGTTTAACGATCCGCATGCGATCCTCATCAACCGACTGAGTCAGTGGATTTTTCCAGGGCCCAACGAACCTAGCGATGCTTCGATCGGTCAGCCCAGCGAGCACTACTACCAGGTCGTCATCAGTGGGTCGAGGGATTTGCCCAAAGGGGATTCGGAGTCGATTCTTAAGATGGTTCAAGAGGACCTCTATGAAGTCTTCGAGGAACTTCGAAACTCCGGAGCTGTGATGACACGCGGCAAGGTCATCACGGATCCTCAATCGGTCTTCTCGGTCAATGCTCGGCATAACCAAGCACGGCTAGCATGCGATACCTTGGGCGATCAAGGCATTTTCTTGGCTGGTGATTGGGTTCAAACCGGTTGGCCTGCGACGATGGAAGGAGCACTCCGAAGTGGATCGTTGGCCGCCGGAAGTGTGCTGCGCTACGTCGGTCGACCTGCAGATGTTTCGGTCGATGGCAAATAGAGTTGGTGCTCTCGGATATAGACCTCGACGGGTGATGGAAGCAAATAGCGAATGCTCCGTTTGGCTTCGATTCGTCGACGTATGCCGCTTGATGAAATCTCCATGACCGGAATATCCAATTGGATCTTTCGGATTGCTTGCAAGGTTTCTTCCGGGGCCAAGCCGTCGAGTTCCTTCCAGTCCGGTTCGGGGCACCCACCACGCCTTGCAACGACAAGCTGGACACATCGAAGTAGCTTTTCAGGAGACTTCCATTTCTTGAAATCTTTGAGCGAGTCAGCACCGATCAGGAGGAACCATGTGGCATCGGGCGTGTTGCTTTGGAGTTGCTCGACGGTGTCGATGGTATAGCTGACGCCTCCTCGCTGGATTTCAATCGGATCGATTTCAAAATTTGGATGTGCGCCGAGTGCAAGCTTGAGCATCTCCAAACGGTGCTTATCGGCAGTTGGCGTGTAGTTGAGTTTGAAAGGCGATATTTTCGCGGGGATGAATTTTACCAAGTCCAGCGAAAGTTCGTCTCGAAACTGCTCGGCGGTCAGTAAATGCCCGAGGTGAATTGGGTCAAACGAACCACCGAAGATGCCGATTCTTTTTGTTGCCATGATAGGTTAACTAGGAATGGATGACCAAAACTTCGCCCTGTCCTTGGCATTCAAGATCCCCGATGCTTCTGTAAACTTCAGGTCCTCGAGGAAGAGCCTCAGCGAAGTCCGCGCACTTGGTACGAAAAACGGCTGACAATTCTTCAATCGAGGCAACTTGGTTGAGCAAATCACAAAGATACTTCCAGAGAATCGGCAGGAAACTCAGTTCCAGCGGACGCTGTTTCGAGAGTGTCGCGCCGCTGCAAGCAGTTGGGTAAGTGCGGAGAATGAGTGAACCGCGACGCATTTGCGAGCCCCAGTTTGAACCGATTTGCTGTAAACCCAAAATCGTTCCGGCGATCCACTGATGAGCCAGATGCTCACCGATATCTCCTGCGACACAGACGATCCCTCGCCGCATCCGTTCACACGCCCGATGCCCAAGGCTTCCAAGAACAATCGTGTCCCCACCTTGGATACCTTGCAATTTTCCTGGCAACGGACAGCCCAGGGAGTCTGCCGCATCACCTCCGATGACGCTCAGGCCACCCCGCTTATCAGCCAAAGCTCGAGCCCCAACCGAACCGTCGACCAAGATCGCTCCGCCGTGCTGAGTTCGGGCAAAATCGCTACCAACGCTCCCAGTGACAAGCGTTATCCCAGATCTTGTAAAGCCACATAAATTATCGAATCTTCGGAGATCACCACGCAGGATCAGTCGGTTTTGCAATCCAGGATCATCGGTCGAATTTCGAGCTTCGATGTGGACATCAAAAAGTTCGCCTAGTCGTACTTTTCCAGCGACCGAACTTAGAACCAATTCCGCTAATTGCGATTGCGTCAAATCGATCAAGGAGTCCAACGACAGGGCCGAAGCATCGATCCAGACGTTAGCACTGAGCGCATTGTCTCGAAGAGTTAGAGAAATGGTTTTCAGATCTGGGCTCCTTGTGTAGCTCCGTAGGAAAGAGACTTTATACCAGGTGGCAATGAGTCCACAGACTTGGATTGTTTCTTTTGCCCGAATCGGACCCGTGGCACATCACCCAACGGTGAGGCTCCGCGTTTCGATTGAAAGTAGTCAAGGCTACGTCGAAGTCAATTCCAATATCTGGGAACTCCTCCGGGCGATATCCGTGTATCATCGATGTTCCTATATGGTGCCAAATGGTCAGTTCGGTCGATGAAGATTGAACCCACCCGAGGACCGAAGTATTGCTCAGTTCGACTGCTTCAGCGTGTCGATTTGCTTTCGGGTAGATGTAAGCGTGAAGCCTTTCGAGAGGGATTACCTCCTTGCCGGGTGATCCAAAAAGGTCCGGTTTGGTCCTGCTAAAACTGAAGGTCGAGCAAAACTCATTCTCTCGAAGAGTGGTGGAATTGAATCGGCTGTTGATGGCCAGTTGGGTGTAGATCGCTGTGGACGAACGATCCAGCGGACGCCTGAGTGATCCTAATTGAAACTCAAAAAACAGGCCTTGGGGGGTCCATCCCATTTTGGTATTGAGCGATCCGTTGAACTCCTTCTTCAATCCGATCGGAGGCAACTGATGCTTGTCCTCAAGCCCCCAGCCTTGGAAGTCAGAGACCTGGTCGATCGTGTTCAACCGATGCAGATCGATCTTGAATCGAAACAAACAAGCTGGATCGGGCAGAAGATTGTTAAACATCATATCGGCTTAGTTCAGACGGCGTTTTCTTTCGGACCATTTCCAATAAACGCAGATGATGGCATCATAGCTTGCGTGCGCCAAGACGCACGCAAGCAAATCGCCAGTGGCCCAAAACAGAACCGAAAACAATAACCCCGCCAATGTGGCCAAGGCGATATACGTTTTGCTCAGCGGGTGAGCAAACCCAAAACAGATTGCTGAAGCCAGCATCCCCGGCAAGACGTTCCAAAAGGTAGGTTGTTCAAACAGGCTCATCCACCAGCCTTGGATCAACCCTCTAAATAAGATCTCTTCGCCTATGCCTGCGCTGAGCGATAAGAGCAAAAGTTCCGGGATTGTCATTGGACCTAGAACCATGCGAAGTTGGGAGTCAACGGCGCGATCGAGCTTTTGAATCGATCGGATCGGCAATATCGAAAGAACTTGCATCCCTAAAGCCAATCCCACCCCTACCAGGATACCGATCCCAAGGCTCCTCGTGATAGCTTGATAGTCCCACCAGGGGACCAAGTGTTCGCGGGGGTTCACCCCGAGAAACAATCCCAAGAGGATCGCAGCCAGGGCGAGCGAAAGCTCCAGAACTACGGCGTAGACCAGCGACTCGTTGACTTTACCGAACACTGATTAGGAGCTTGATGGCCGATAGCGGGATGGTTGGAAAAAAAGTCGGGAGGCTTATAAGCCGGGTTCTGTCATGGCGAAAGATCGCCAAGGGCAATCATTCATCTAGGCCAACGATTGCTCGTTGGCTCAAGCGATCTACCCGAGTGTTGGCATCACGAGCCGGATGCGGCTCCCATTGCTGGAAGCCTCACTCTGTTGGATCTTGCTCCAAATGGGGTTTGCCGAAGGAAGCAGTCACCTGCTCCTTGGTGGGCTCTTACCCCACCTTTTCACCCTTACCGAACCCTTGCGGACCCGGCGGTATACTTTCTGTTGCACTTTCCCTGGTCTTGCGACCGGTCGACGTTATCGACCATTTTGCTCGTAGGAGCCCGGACTTTCCTCCCAGCCCCAAGGCTTCTTTCAAAGCCTTGCAAGCAGAGCGATTGCCCAGCCTCCCGACTCGCGGATTATAGCCGACAAGTCCGTTTTTGCCTAAAAGGTATACTCAGGAAATCGCGACCAAATGGGACGCCTGGTCTGCCTAGGAGTCTACAAATGGCCCATGCCCAGCGGCGTTGAATAAGTGTAAGCGGAAGTGCGCAAGCACTCCGGTAAGTGACGAAAGGTGCTCGAAATCTTGGTGTTTTTCACAGGACGGCTCGCGCCGTTCCGCTTTTAATTCGATGATCCTCCTGATGCTTAGGATGTCGGGGTAGCTTGCATCCCTTGGGTAGCGGCAATTTGCTCTGCGGTTTGCTTATGATAGGCCGCGCCTGGTCGTCGACCGCGACGTTTTTGGCCCGAAGACGGTAGCATGGACATGTCGACGCGCTGTAGCATCCGTGTGATTGCTAGCTTGTTGACGCTAACATCCAGTTCATTGGCCTCGGCGCAGATGCGGTCGTGAAGGCTTTTGGGGATCCGAATGGTAATCATTTTTTGGACTTCGGTCGGATCGCAGTCCGAGACATCCTTGCATCGCAGAACCGTTAGCATTTCCAGAACTTTTGAATGGCAGTCGGAGCATTCATAATTGCGGTATTCTTCCGACTCACTGAAGATCCGATGCGCTACGCCATCGACCCCGAGGGTTTCGCGGTAAAAGGCGGTCCAAGTCGGAGCTACCCCAAAGAGTTCGGCGGCAACCTGTTGCACCCAATGGCATCGGTCTTCGAATTTTGCCGACTGGCAATGTTTGGCCCGGAGTTCTTGGGCCACGCTGTTAAAGACGACCATTTCGGCAGCGAGCTTTTCGCCGGCAGCAACTCCCGCCCTATCGATCGCCTCGGGAGCCAGAGTTGCAGGGTTGGAATGTCCGTCATTGAAATCATGACTCATGAGAAATCACCTTCCTTAATGGGGCGAGGCTTTGCCTGACTCAGGCTTGTGCTCTTCGCGATTCGTGTGTGCTGGGTCGGATCCTATCGACCGAATACCCGCCGACCGTTTGCCGGGCCTCCGATCCCTCCACCTTGACCTAGCTCTCTTTTCGCAATTCGTGCGAAATCCAGGGCTCCCTCCGGCGGACTCGCTCCTATCATGAGAATGCTGGCAATACCCTCTTCGTAAAATCAATGCTGGCAAAGACTTGCGGCTTTTTGATGGCGGTGCCTCAAAATCGCGCACCACCCCAAACGAGGGGTGTTTTTAATCCGCTTAGATTTTAGGCAACAGCTGCACTCTCAAAAACCAAGTGTCCAACTTGGGTTCTCCGGGAAATTTGCGGAATAGATTCAAGTTCAAGGCTGGTTGTCGATCGAGCGGCTAGCGGCCGTGGGGGCTTGGCCTGACCTTGAAGCTGGATTACGTTTTGGCTTAACTTTACGCTGTCGCTTTGCCCCCTACTCCATTCATTTCAGTCCAATGATGCACAAACCAAACTTGCTTCGTCGGTTGTTTTTGTCGGTCGGCCTCGGTGCCGTCGCTATCCTGAGTCTCCCTTTTTTGTCCCACGCCGACGATAGAGACCTGGAACCCAAGGAGCACACGAAGGATTCGTTGAGCACGGTCAAGGAGAAGATTGCGGAAAAGAAAGCGGTCCTGGTCGATGTGCGGGATCTGGTCGAATGGAATGCTGGGCATGTTCAAGGCGCCGTGTTGGTCCCCTGGAGAGATCTGCAGGACAAACTGACCGAGGCCCAAGTTAAAGAGAAAATCCCCAAAGACAAAATCGTCTACACCCATTGCGCTGTCGGTTACCGATCTTTACGAGCCGCCAAGATCCTCAAGAAATATGGCTACGACGTCCGTGCCCTCAAGCCCGGCTACGAGGAACTGGTGAAAGCAGGGTTCGCGAGCGAAAAGAAAAGCGAACCAGGGAAGTAACCACTACTGCAATGAGTCTAGCCCCAGCTCATCGCTAGGCCTGTCTAGCGATGACTCCGAGGACATAGGAACTCCCGAACCTAACCTGGTTTTCCAAGGTATCACGACCAAACGTCCCACATCGAGCTTGGTCACTCGCACGGTTGTCCCAGGCTCAATCGGGCCTGCCTCACTGACGGCCTCATACTCTCGCTGGTCGATCAAAGCGGTGCCGTGCGGAAGAAACTCCGTTTGAGCGACGCCAATCTTTCCGACCAAGCCTTTGGGACCGTCGGATTCAGAGGCGTCGGACCAAACAAAATCTTTGGCTTTATCGGGTGTCGCTATGAGCATTTTGCCAAAGGACGTTTTGGGCCAAACGTAAAGCAATGTGATGAGCATCACTGGTATCATTCCCAACGCCGCCACGAGCATCCACCAGCCGCTCGTAGGTGAATGTCGAAAGGCAAAGTAGACAGCGGCTAACCCGAGAATCGATGTAATGGCGATCAGTACACCTCCGGTCGGTATCATCAAGTCGATAGCAAATACCACAAGAGCCGCCAAAAACAACAGCATTGCGATACCAAAGAATGTCATGGATTACTCCAGCAACCAAAGGCTAAAACTCGATCAAACTAACTCGGTTCGTATCCCAAATTCGGGGAGAGCCATCTTTCGACTTCTCTTATGGGCATGCCCTTGCGTTTCGCATACGACTCAACTTGATCCACTGTGATTCGATCCACCGCGAAATACCGTGCATTGGGATGACCAAAGTAGAATCCGCTGACACTCGCCGCAGGCCACATGGCGCACGATTCGGTGAGCGATACATCGATCTTCCCTGGCGCGTCGAGCAACTCAAATAGAATTCGTTTCTCGGTATGATCGGGGCAAGCTGGATAACCTGGAGCCGGGCGGATACCTCGGTACTCTTCATTGATGAGTTGCTCGTTACCAAGCTGCTCTTCAATTCCGTAACCCCAATCGAGCCGAGCTTGCTCGTGCAAAAGTTCTGCAAAGGCTTCGGCTAGTCGATCCGCGATGGCTTTTGCCATGATCGCCGAATAGTCGTCTTGCTTGCCTTCAAAATGCTTGGCCAGTTCATCAGCACCATGCCCTGCGGTGACGACAAACGCACCAAGGTAATCGGGACGCCCGGAGTCCAGCGGAGCAATATAGTCGGCAAGACTGCGGAACTCGGTTTGTCCTTTGCGTTCCCATTGCTGCCGGAGGAAATGGAAACGGACGAGTTCCTTTGAACGGCTCTCGTCAGTAAACAAGATGACGTCGTCGCCAGCGGAAGCCGCAGGCCAGAATCCATAAATCGCATGGGCCTTGAGAGCATTGGTCGCAATGCAATCAAAAAGCATCTTGCTGGCATCATCGAAAAGCTTTTTGGCTTCCGTACCGACATAAGGATCTTGGAATATCTTTGGATATTTACCCTTGAGCTCCCAGGCCATGAAGAAAGGTGACCAGTCGATGTATTTAGCGATTTTTTCAATCGAGTAGTCCTTGAGGACTCTTGTCCCGGTAAAACTCGGCTTGTCGATCCGAACCTTGGACCAGTCGGTCGCAAACGCCTTCGAACAAGCTTCTGCGTAAGGTACGAGTTTGACTTGCCTTGCCTCGTAACTCGATCGCAGCTCGTCCTGCAGTTTGAGATTCTCTGAAACATACTTGGGCTTTGATTCTTTGCTACAAAGCGACTCAACCACTCCGACACACCGAGATGCATCGGCAACGTGAACCGTCGGTTCATGGTAGTGGGGTGCGATTTTGACCGCCGTATGTTTGGCCGATGTCGTTGCGCCTCCGATAAGCAGGGGGATTTTCAGTCCCAGGCGTTGCATCTCTTTGGCGACATAGGTCATCTCATCGAGACTCGGTGTGATCAGACCAGAAAGTCCGATCACATCGACACTGTGCTTGACAGCCTCTTCGAGAATTTTTTCACAAGGGCACATCACGCCCAAGTCGATCACTTCGTAGTTGTTGCAACCGAGCACGACTCCGACGATGTTCTTGCCGATATCGTGGACATCTCCCTTGACGGTAGCCATGAGCACCTTGCCTCGGAAACTCTGGCCCTCAAGCCCAGCCTCTTGCTTTTCCTTCTCCATGAAGGGCTGCAAGTAATTGACCGCTTTTTTCATCACCCGAGCGCTTTTGACCACTTGGGGCAAGAACATTTTCCCTGCTCCGAACAAGTCGCCTACGACTCCCATGGCTGACATCAAGGGGCCTTCGATGACCTCTAAGCAACGTTTGCATCCCACACGAGCTTCCTCGGTGTCCGACTCGATGAACTTGTCGATGCCATGGATCAGCGCGTGCTTGAGCCGCTCATGCACGGACTTGTCCCGCCACTCAAGGTTCTCCCCGGTAGCCTTCTTGGTGCCAGATCCCTTGTAGGTTTCCGCCAGCGTCAACATTCGTTCTGTCGCATCGGCGCGTCGGTTCAACAAGACATCTTCGACGTGCTCGAGGAGCACCTTGGGAATGTCTTCGTAGACCGCCAGTTGCCCGGCGTTGACGATCCCCATGTCCATACCCGCTTGGATCGCATGGTAGAGAAACGCCGAATGCATCGCCTCGCGGACCACGTCGTTGCCACGGAATGAGAAGCTGATGTTGCTAACCCCGCCCGAAATCCTAACACCTGGACATTGCTGCTTGATCAGCTTACAAGCTTCGATGAAGTTCACGGCGTAGTTGTCATGCTCCTCGATCCCTGTGGCAACCGTCAGAATGTTTGGATCGAAGATGATGTCTTGAGGCGGGAAAGCCAATTCATTAACCAACAGATCGTAGGCTCGTTTGCAGATGCGAGCTTTTTCAAGAGTCTCGGTCGCTTGACCTTTCTCATCAAAGGCCATCACGACCACTGCTGCTCCATAGCGGCGGATGATGGTCGCTCGCCGGAGAAACTCGTCTTGCCCATCCTTCAGACTGATACTATTGACGATCGCTTTGCCCTGTACGTTTTGCAAACCCGCCAAAAGAACTTCCCATTTCGAGGAGTCGATCATCACGGGGACTGCCGCAACGACGGAATCACCGGCGATGAGCCGCAGATATCTAGTCATGGCTTCGACCCCATCGAGAAGCGCATCATCCATGTTGATATCGATGATGGTGGCACCGTTTTGGACTTGCTGCCTAGCGACCTCGACTGCCTCTTCGAACTTATCATTGCGAATCAAATTCGCAAAAGCCTTAGAACCCGTGACGTTGGTTCTTTCGCCGACCATGGTAAACTGCGTCTCAGGCCTGAGCGTTGTGGCTTGTTGACCACTGAGCCTAGTCCAGACGATCGGCTCGGCGGGTTGGTGAGGCCGAATGCCCACAAGTCGTTGCGAGATGGCTCGAATATGCTCAGGCGTTGAACCGCAACATCCTCCGACGATGTTCAACCATCCGTTGCGAGCGAAGTCTTCAATGTAATCGGCCATGCGAGAAGGGGTCAGATCGTACTCACCAAACGCGTTCGGTAGACCTGCATTCGGATGGCATGATATCGATGCATCGGAGACTTTCGCCAGTTCCTCGATGTGCGGCCGCATGATATCTGGCCCCAATGCACAGTTCATCCCGACACTGAGCATCGGGAAGTGGCTAACCGAATTCCAAAACGCTTCGACGGTCTGAGCGCTGACAAAAGTTCGGCCACCTGGACCAAACGTCGCGCTGATCATAACAGGAATCCGACGACGGCTCTCGGCAAAATATTCCGCGATCGCGTACAAACAAGACTTCAGGTTGAGTGTATCGATGGCTGTTTCCGGCAAAAGAATATCTGCACCGGCCTCGACTAGATGTGCTACTTGGACTTTGTAGCTCGCAACCATTTCAAGGAAGTTCACGTCGCGGCTGGCTGCATCTTCAACCTTCGTGCTGATCGCAAGTTGCTTGGTCGTTGGGCCGATGCTACCTGCTACATAACAGCGCCGGGTTGGATCCTTCTTGCGCATCCGATCAACCGCTTTACGAGCGCAATCAACAGCGGCGTAGTTTAGGTCTCGCGTAAGTTCGCTAGGAAGTTCTAATTCACCCATACCGATCGGCGAAGCACCGAAGGAGTTTGTTTCGATGATGTCCGCACCGGCTTCGAGATATGCATAGTGGATATCTGAGATCGCATCTGGTCGCGTAATGCAGAGGATATCGCTAAAGCGGACCAAGTCCTTGTGGTGATCTGCAAACCGCTCGCCTCGAACAGCGGTCTCATCTAGCTTTAGTCTTTGAATCATTGTCCCCATCGCACCATCGAGAATATGGATGCGTTGGCGGATTAGGTCGAAAAGATTGTCGCTCATACTTATTGGGTCAAGGCTGAAGCCGTTATAAAAAAAGGCTGGCGGAATTGCCCGCCAGCCCAGTGGATTGTTGGTGGTTACATCGTAAACCGTAAACTGCTGAAACTATTCTCCAAAGGACGGCTTTTGAGCCTTTTCCTTGACTCGATCATTCTTGCCAACGAACTCGAGGATCGCTCGGGTACCGGCATCACCTACCCGTGGCTTGGCCAAACGTAGGATACGAGTGTATCCGCCGTTGCAATCGGTGAAACGTGGGGCAATCTTATCGAATAAGACTCGAACCGCTTGCTTATCTTTGATCATCGAAAGAACTTTTCGACGAGCATTCACACCAGGTGCCTTTGCATCGCACCATTTTTGCCAGGAGTCGCTCTTTCTCCAGGCTTTCCAGGCGTCGGTGCCTCGTTCGGCGCTGGTCGCGTAAGCCTCGGCGGACGCCTCTGCAGCCAAGCCTTTCTTGGCGATCGTAATGCACTTCTCAACGATGGGTCGAATTTCCTTGGCTTTCTCCAGAGTCGTAATGATACGTCCGGGAACCTTGGGTTTATTCGCATCCAAATCGGAGAACTCTCGTTCGGTCAGAAAAATTGCGGATGCAAGATTGCTGAAGAGAGCTTTACGGTGCGAGGGGCTTCGGCCAAGTACTCGGCCTTTCCTTAAGTGCCTCATGATCGGATCTCAATTAGTCGAAAATAGGTGGATTGGTATGTGGATAACAGACAATTATCTCATGGACGATGGAACGCGGTAGCCTAGGTGCAAGCCGATCGCCTTGAGCTTTTCATTGACTTCAGTCAGGGTTGTTTCGCCAAAGTTTCGGACTTCCAACAGTTGGTCTTCACTGCGTTGAACCAAATCTCGCACGTAGCGGATTCCTTCGCTTTCAAGACAATTGTTGGCTCGAACGGAAAGCTTCAAATCCGACACGAGCATGTTGAGTTTGTTTTCAAGTTGGGCTTCAGCGCTTCCAGGCCCGCCACGGGCTACGGCATGCACTTGGCGACCTAGTTCGCTCGATTGAACGAATGGGTTGAGGTGTTTGCGAAGGATCTTTGCACCTTCGACCATTGCGAGTTCTGGTTGCACGGATCCATCGGTCCAAATCTCGATCACCAATCGGTCGTAGTTGGTTTTTTGACCAACTCGGGTTTCTTCGACCGTGTAACGAACTCGAACGACAGGACTGAATGCCGCGTCAACAGGGATAATACCGATTTCGTGTTCACCGGTGTTCTGCTCGGAAGCCGGTAGGTAACCGCGACCGTTCTCGACAACCATTTCCATCATGAACTCGGTGTCGCCCGTGAGGGTGGCGATCACGTGATCCTTGTTGATGATCTCCACATCTGAATCCGTTTGGACATCCGCACCGGTGATTGGGCCGGCTTTGGACCGAAGAATTGTAAGAACACGGGTGTTCTCGCTGTGGTTCTTGACGACCAAAGACTTGACGTTCAAAACGATTTCAGTCACGTCTTCGAGAACGTTCGGGATCGAACTGAATTCGTGCTGAGCACCTCGGATTTTGATCTGAGTAATCGCACTTCCTTCGAGGCTCGACAGCAGTACTCGACGAAGGCTATTGCCGATGGTGGCACCGAATCCGCGCTCGAACGGTTCTGCGGTGAACTTACCATAAGTCGAACTGAGCGTTGAACGCTCCACATTGACTTGACTAGGAAGTTCCAAACCTCTCCATCTAACGTGCATCGCTAATCCTCCAAAAATGAAAAACTCGAAACCCTAACATCCGATATCGACTAGACTCGCCTTCGCTTGCGAGGTCGGCATCCATTGTGGGGGATGGGAGTTGTGTCTTCGATTTGCTTGACCGTAATGCCCGCAGCTTGCAAAGCGGTGATCGCCGACTCGCGGCCCGATCCAGGTCCCTTGACCCGAACCTCGATCTCCTTGACTCCAAACTTCGCTGCTTTTTCGGCTGCTTGCTGCGCTGCCATTTGACCCGCAAAAGGTGTGCTCTTTCGCGAACCCTTGAAGTTGCATGTTCCGGCACTTGCCCAGCAAAGAGTATCTCCGCGGGTATCGGTGATTGTCACATGCGTATTGTTGAAGGTCGCTTTGATGAAAGCGATCGCACTGGTGACATTTCGTCTTGTCTTGCGTCGCTTGTTCGACGCATCCTTGTTGACTTGTTGCTTTGCCATATTTGAAAACTAAAACCAAATTCCAATTGTTGTTTACAGTGCTTATCGATGCAGCGCCACAGAGCGAGTCTCGGACTATCGAAGGTCCTTGACCCCCTTCTTGCCGGCGACGGTCTTACGTGGCCCCTTGCGGGTTCGCGCATTGGTACGCGTCCGTTGACCTCTCACAGGCAGGCCGAGCTTGTGCCTAAGACCACGGTAGCATTTGATTTCGCGCAGACGATGGATCGACTGACCAATTTGACGTCGCAAAGGACCTTCGACCGTGTAGTCTCGCTCGAGCAAACTGGCCAAACGGCTCAGTTCGTCTTCGTCGAGCTCCCGAGCTTTCTTGGCTGGGTCAATTTTCGTTTTGACGCACGCCTCTCTGGCAATCGACGGACCAACGCCATAGAGATACTGAAGCGAATAAACGACTTGTTTGTCGTTTGGAATGTCAACACCCAAAAGACGCGGCATACTTGCCCACTCCTAAACCATTACCCGGTCACGCTTTAAAACGAAAACGAAGTCCGCCGCCGAAGGTTCGGCGGGGCGATTCCATGTCGATGGATCAATCGAGCCCAAAAGTTTAGCCAATAGTGGCTGATTCTTGCAAGTGTTAATCGGTCGTTTGGCACGGTTTTTTCTTAATGATGCACTTAATGATGCACTTGACGATGCAATTGACCCGCAGGACGGTCCGTATGAATTCCTGCCATGCCACACCCAATCAGAAAGCCCAAAGTGCGGGCTGTAACGGACTCCAAGGTGGCTGTTTTGATGCGTTTACTGGGTTTTCCAAACGCAGACAACCCAACCCGGGCCCATGGTTAGTGGATTCACCAGGAACTCAAAAGGATGCCTAACGGAAAAATAAATAGATTTTTGGATCTTCGCAGTTAATTTGGAGTGGTAGTAACGTTTTGACGGTTGGGTTGTTGCCGGATTTTCTGACCTAATCGACTGTAATTAAGAATCGCATTGGAAGGGACCGAAATTCGAATCCGGGGGCTTGTTCGCAAGCCCGGTACGCGACTCCCAAGCCGTAACGCGAACCGTGAGTAAGAAGATGGAAGACACAGCGCTTGATTCCAAAAATTTTTCGATGAAGCAGGCTCGGCAAATCGTCGGAGATCTTCATGCTCCGAATCCCTGGATTTACTGGCCGGATCTGCTAATTACCGGAATTTGCGGGCACGTATGTTTTACCGCCATGATGCAAGTTCCCGAGCGGCTTGCTCCCGATTCGATAGCTCTTTGGTGGCTTGCCAAAGGTTTTTTCTACACGGCAACGATTCTGTTGTTTCTCCGCGGCGCGATGTTCACTCACGAACTGGTGCATCTGCCAAAGGAAGGCTGGACGGCTTTTCGAGTCGCTTGGAATCTGCTGTGCGGGATCCCATTCATGATCCCCTCGTTCACCTACTATCCCCATATCGATCACCATCGTCGCAAGTCCTATGGAACTGAAGAAGATGGCGAATACTTGAGCCTGAGCCATCAACCCCCCTCAGCGATCGTTGTGTACATGCTCGGTGTATTGGTCACACCCATTGCTGGAATCGTTCGTTGGGGATTACTTTCTCCGATTTGCTGGCTCTTTCCATCGGTTCGAAAATGGACATTCACCCACGCCTCGACGATGGTCATGGATGTCTTTTACGAGCGTCCAGAGGCGGGCAAACGAGTGCAACGCATCATGATCATGCAAGAAGTCGCTTGCTTTTTGGTCTGCTTGGGACTGATTCTCCACGGGCCTCGGGTTGAGGCCCAGCTCGAGCACGGTCCACGGAGGGGGCGTGGCTCCCTGTTGGGCGCTCAGGGGTTGGCCGGTGGCGTACAGCACCTCCAGGGCCCGCTGGGTGCGCACGGCATCGCGGGGCATGATCCGTGCCGCCGCCGTGGGGTCGGCGCTGCTGAGCAGGGCATGGCAGAGGGGTTGGCCCAGGGCATCCAGCTGGGCGCGCAGCTGCGGCTGGGGCGGCACCGCCGGCGGTGTCATCCCCTGGCTGATGGCCTTGAGATAGAGGCCGCTGCCCCCCACCAGCAGCGCCATGCCGCGCCGGCGCTGTTCCGCGGCGATCACCGCCTCCG
>JBJSXX010000022.1:0-4034 GCA_046086605.1 Pirellula sp.
TCGACGCAGTGAAGCATTTGGAGAGATCAAGAGTTCGAGAGCTTTAGCTCGAGCTTCTTGAATCCGATGAAGCGATGCTAGATGGCAGGCAAGTATCGCAACCTGGGGATCTGTATCGCCCATGGCGCTAATCACTCTGGAATCAAAGGCCTGACGCATCGCTGCTTGCTGCTGTGGGCTAGTACGAGTCAGTGCAATCGAGAGATCGGTCAAGGCTTTGAGTGCTGGCGGATCCTTGTGGCTAGGGTTATCAACTCGAAGGCCTTTGAGTCGATAGATGCCTCCGGTGGCGATCCGCTGGTCTGTTCCGGAACTTGGACAGCATAGATCGTACCATCCTCCTGTATCGACGATCAGAATCGATCCATCGGACTCCGCAAGGACATCGACTGGATGAAAGTCGATGCGATCAGAACTGACCAGGGGATAGGAGATTGCCTGGTAATGGGATTGGTCTGGTTTTTTGCTGAGTTGATGGAGGCTGATTTGGTGCAGATTGAACTGCGCGCATAGCAAATAGCCTTGGGAGATATCGGCAGGGTCGTCCGATGAGGTTTTCTCGGATTTGGGTAGATTGAAATTCGGAGAGAGCGAGTCTACATGGAGCAATCCCGCAGGGGCTGCTGGGCCGAGTTCTGCTGTTGGTTGCATTAAAGGTCCGGTGCGTGGGTGTCCGTCGAGAACGGCGTGGGGCTTGCCGAAAAGAGCACCGTAGGTCGCTGCACCGATGCCATCGCGGTAACCGTGGCGTGGATGATGCAAAAAAGTTGCGCAGAAGAATCGATCGCCGTTGGGGAGCCAAGCGATATCGACGAGATTATCCATTCCGCCGGTCATGACCGGATCGATGGGGCCTCCATTGGGATGTCGGCGGTACAGGTGCGAAGCTTTGCTCTTCCATTCCTTACCCGAGAGGATCTGGTGGGACTGCTCAGCAAAAGCGGACTTGGTCCAGTAAATCCAGCCATCGGGGCCCAGCCAAGGTCCATGCAGGTCGTTCGCACAACCGGTAAGTGTGGTTCCGTCGAACCAGACCTCTCGTTTTTCGCAAACTCCATCGCCATCGGAATCGGTAAGCTTCCATATTTGTGGCGGTGCCGTCACGTAGATATCTTGTCCGATGCACAGGACACCTTCGGGGAAGCTTAGTGTGTCGGCGACGACTTGCCGCTGATCAAGTTTGCCATCGTTGTTGGTGTCTCGGAGTCGGACGATGCGGTGTGGTCGAGAGGCGAGTTGTTGTTGAACCGTCTCTTTCGTCTTGATGTTCCACACCGACTCGGCCAGGATGAGCGATCCATCGGGTGCGAAGGTTGCTACGATGGGCCAGGTACAAAGTTCGTCCGTGGAGACTTTTTCGATCGAGCAAAACTCGGGGATCGAAAAGGGAATCGACTCAACTTGGACCGTCTTAGTCTTCCATGGTGCAATCTGAGTTTCCTGTGCTTGGCCGAAGGTCGTAAAAAGTGCAAGACAAACAAGAGAATTGCAAAGGCTCAAGGTTTGGGGTTTCATGATCATGCCGCAAGTAAAAGGGGCTATGGAAAGTTCTTCGGGTGTTGTTTTGGGTGATTTGAATTTGCATTTTATTCAATGAACCTTGCACTGGCTCTATGCCCAGTGGCATTGAATTAAAAGCGGAACGGCGCAAGCCGTCCGGTGAAAACCATGCGAATTCGCCATCATTCCATCGCTCACTGGAGTGCTTGCGCACTAAAGCTTAGACTAACTCAATGCCATTGGGCGTGAAGCCGGGTGCTGGCCTCCGGAGTTTTAGCCATAAAGATTCTTAAGAAGCCAAACAATCTAGTGGTTGTCCTAGGACGCTTCCACCTAGAACTCGATGGGGGCTTCTAGCGATACATCTGGCTCGATGGGCTTGAGAAGCCTTTTGGATTCTTGGCAAGACGTTGGAGATCTGGAGCGTCATTTTGTGGAAGGGGCTCGAGACTCGTATCGGGTTGTGTTCCGCTTGGTAATTCTTCATCGAATCGCCGGGGGTGAAGAATTCGACTAGCGATGTTTCCGGAAGCCACTCCGATGGCTTGCGAGGCTGGGGCAGAGACCAAGGGGATCTCATTGAGTTGTGGTGTCAGGGCGGTTGACCCCAAGAGAGCCGTTCCTGTGATGTTGGCAAAAGTGTGCGAGACCATGGCCTGCTCGATCGTAGGGTCGGCGTTCTGTTGCACGTAAGCCAGAGCATCCTGCGTGACGGCGATTTGCTGACCTACAGGGGCAAGAGGGACATAACGCATGGCCGCGTAAGCTCCTGGCCAGGGAGCCATCGAGTGGTTCTTGGCCCTGGCTGCTTCATAGATTGCAGCTGCGGGATTCTTTGAATTCACCGAAAGCGTTTTCGTGTAAGGGTTATAGCTATCGAAACGGTAGACCCTGGGTGGAAACATGGCGTAGGCACCGACACGAGCGGCCCCATCGGTGTACTTCCACAACGGATGGATATCTGGATTGGCTTCGAGTCGTTTCCATTGCTCGATGGGATCATGATGATGGACTTCGACAATCACATCGTGAAGATCGTTGTCTTCGAGGTAGGTCATGGCTGCGATGAGTGCATCTTGTTGGGTCGACTCAGGGGGAGCATCCAAGGGGCCAAGGCGACTGCTTGCAAGTTTTCTTCGCCAGTGTCTAAAGGCGTCGCTCGGAGCATTGACGAGTTGTTCGTATCGATCCATGGACTCAACCGGCCCGCCGACGATCACCGGAGGGCTAAGTGGGGAGTCTTTTGGTAGGAGCGAAGTTTCCTCTTTGCCGTATCGATAAGGCCCGAGCTTGCAACCTGCACACGAAATCGCGATGGCAATGGCACACAGCATCGCCCAGGATTTGTTTTTGCTTGATGGTTTCGAAGATAAGGGTATCACCTTGGCAGTTATCTTCGAAGCGGCCCGCGCGTGTCTAGGGAGAAAGATGTGAAGATAGAGCGGTGTGGGCAAGTTAGGTTAAATGCGTTGCGACCTGCAATTCGGGAATTTCAGTTGCAGACGGAAAAACCCGCAAGTTTTAACAGGCCGATGGCCGAAACTCTTTCTGTTCGACGAGTCCAATCGTCTCAGCACAAGAAGGGTTTAATCGATGTCCCGCAAGCGACACTACAATGCATTCTGGATGGTACTCACGGCAGCGGCGCTAACGCAGGTCGGATGCATCCACCTTTCAAACATGGGCCTAGGTCCTTTCGGGGTTCCGATTCCTATTTCGCCGTATTTGCAAGATAGTGAAGAGGTTCAGTTTCACATCCACGAGCGTTATGCTCGGGTACCGATTCTCGGGCCGATTACATCCGGAGCGCACGTGGCGATCGATCCGCCTAGCGACGACGAAGTGATTCACGCGTTGGAACGAGCGCGTCCGATTCGCGGCGGAGTTCCTTTCTTGCACGAGAAGCAGCGGAACAAGGTGCGGATTACCAAGGTGAAGATTGCAGACTACGTTGACGATCCTCGGTTCGTTCCTTTGATCGGTTTCGCTCAACTACACCATGCCCACTACAAGTGCACGGTATATTTTGAAGAAAGAACGATTAATGGATGGCCGGTACCCTACACGCTTGAGGACAACGAGTGTGTCGAGGTGATCTATATCGACCACAACCACTTCCACATGTGTGGTGATCCGGATACGGGTGCATCGAGTCCCTACTAGACACAGCAGATCGATCTGCCGCGAACGCAAGAAGAAAAATCTCCGCGAAAAAACGCGGAGGTTTTTTTGTTGCTATGATCTAGGTGGAGGATTCCGCGTCGAGGTGGGAGTCTAGCTCGGCATTGTTGGCGTCAACTGCTTTTTTGATAGCCTCGTAGACCTCTCGCCGGTGAACAGGGACTTCCTTGGGCGCTTCGACCCCAAGCCGGACTTTATCTCCCCGAATTTCAACAACGACGATGGTGATCTCGTTGTTGATTACAATGCTCTCATTCTTTCTACGCGATAAAACTAACATGACTTCCTATCCTCCTGTTTGGGGTTGGATCCCCAATTCCTTTTTGATGACTCGCTTGGATTGCGGTTGGTGT
>JBJSXX010000023.1:0-13558 GCA_046086605.1 Pirellula sp.
GTTTCGAGCCATCCGATCGAGCATGAAACGAGCAGGACCTTGAGCCTCCTCTGGATCGATCGAACCATTTCCATTGGTATCCATCCGCGTTATGAACGACGAAGGATCGAAACCTCCGCCCCCGAATCCTCCACCTCCGAATCCACCACTAAAACCGCCACCGCCACCGCTCCAGCTTCCACGGCCCCGATCGCCACCCCGGTCTGAGCCTCGTTCGCTCCCGCCACCCATGATCATCATCCCAGGACCACTAGGGCCAAAAGACATTCCAGGGGGTTGGGCCGAAGCGGTCTGCGATGGGCAAAAATGTCCCAAGGTTGCCAAGGAGAAGGCGACTACAAGACCTTGATAAGTTTTTTTCATAATCGTTTTCCTGGACAGGAACCGAGAATCGCGGACATCCGAGGGTTGAGTGGTTGAAATCATGGGTTGAATCGTTCGAATTACGCGTCAGATCGGCCGTGGGACGAGTCAGTATAGACAAGAAGGAACTGGAATACCCCAAACCCTGAAGAGAGTTTAAGGTTTTTCAGGTTTATCAAGGAAATCCGAATTTCCCGGATTAATTCGGATTCCCGGTCGGTTTTCTTGGTTGTTTCGGGTTAGGGATTTCTGACCGGTGCGACAAGGGTTACAATTCTTTTGGTATTTTAGAAGGCCGCTCGCATAGTCCCGTAGGGGTCAATTCGACAGGTTTTCTACCTCTGGGGAACTCAGTTCTGGGAGTCAGGTAGTGCAAGTCAACATTTCCACGCGTCACGGGCATCTTCAAAGTGAAGACCAACAAATCATTGCTTCGAAGGTGGAGAAACTTCGCCGGTTTTTCGACCGGATCAATGCGATCGAGGTAACCGTAGACTTGGAAAAGTTGGATCGTCCGAGTGTTGAAATCAACGTATCGGCCGAGCATGCACCGGACTTTGTCGCAGCCACAGAGTCGACAACGGTCGTTTCCGCTTTGGATTTGACGATCGACAAGGTCGAGCAACAGATTCGAAAGCATAAAGAGCGCGTTACCGACCACAAAGGTGGTCCCAACGCGCGGCACACTTAATCCTCAGATACTCAATCTTCAGACGAACCCCGGAGCTCCTCTTCGTTCGGGGAAAGCCGGCATCCGCTTAGATCGTTGGTGCCGTCAGTAGGTCGAGCGAGATTTGTTTCTGTAAAAGGCAACAGCATTCATGAAGTTTTCTGTTTTCGTAGCGCCCAGCGCGGTCAAGGCCGATCTTGCATCGACAACCAAGGATGAAGTGATCGCAGAATTGGTTCAATCCTTGGTCGATGCCGGTGAGATATTGGACAAGGATCGCGATGACATTATCAAAGCGATCATGCGACGCGAGGAACTCGGTAGCACTGGAATTGGGAGAGGGGTTGCAGTACCCCATACCAAGCATCCGAGCGTCAAGAAGCTCGTGGGAACCGTTGGGGTAAGCCCCTCGGGATTGGACTTCGAGTCCCTCGATGGCCAGAAGGCTTGCCTGTTCTTTCTACTTGTCTCTCCTCCTGATCGCCCAGGGGATCACTTGAGGGCACTGGAAAACATCTCCAGACAACTGCGGGACGACCAATTTTGCAAAGTCCTCAGTCAGTCCAAGACGGCGCAAGATATCTTGCAACTGCTTGAAGAAGCCGACAGCCAACAAAGTGGCAACTAACGGGTAAAGCAAGCACAACGATGATCACCCGATTAGTTACGGTACAGAACCCAGAAGGATTGCATATGCGTCCAGCCGACAAGTTGGTGCGGGCGGCTTCTGGGTACCAATGCCAGATCGAACTCGAGCGATGCGGGCAGATTGCCGATTGCCGTTCGATGATTGGATTATTAACACTCGGGGCACCACAGGGCACGCAACTAACCTTGCGGGCACAGGGCCCGGATGCGGACATGGCCATCGAAGCCATCTCCCGTCTTTTTGATTCACAATTTGATGACCACTAACCCTCGCATGCTGGAATTACAGGGCATTGCAGTATCCCCAGGCGTAGCAATCGGCAAAGCGATCGTTTTCGACCGAGAGGGGTACAGTATCGCCCGATGTCTTATTTCTAGGGCTGAAACCCACAAGGAATGGGAGCGGTTGGTCGTGGCTGTTGGACGCGCTCATCATCTGCTCGGACAACGAGGCAAGCAAACTACCGATACTTGGGGCTCAGATCTCGGGGGCATCTTCTCGGCCCAGCAACAGTTGCTCTTAGATCCTCACGTTCGATCCGAGATGGAGCACTTGATCAAAGACAATCTCTATGCGGCCGAGTATGCCGTTAGCGAAGTGTTTGCCAAGTATGCCGCTGCGTTTCGCAAAGCCAGTTCATCGTTTTTAGCCGAGCGAGCCGCCGATGTTCGGGACGTTGAACAAACGCTCTTGGAAGCTTTGACCGGCAAACCCACACAGACGCTCAAGGAGATACCGCACGAGTCGATCGTGGTCAGCCATGACTTGACTCCGGGCGAGACAGCGGCGTTCGACACTGAAAAAGTCTTGGCCATCTGCACCGAAGCCGGGGGGCCAGGCGGACACACAGCGATTGTTGCTCGAGGGATGGAGATCCCTGCGGTCGTTGGTGTCGGTAATTTTTTGCACAACATTCGTTCTGGCGATGAGGTGATCATCGATGGTCATTTAGGACGCATCTTTGTCTCGCCTGATCATGCGACACGAGAACGGTATCTCAAACGCCGAATCGCCCGCGAAACGATCTTCACAGAACTCTCGGAGCTTAAGGATCTGCCTGCGGAGACCTCGGATGGGGTGCATGTCGATCTGATGGCAAATGTCGAGTTTCCTACCGAAACTCAGGCTTGTTTGGCTCGTGGAGCCGACGGTGTGGGGCTTTATCGCACCGAGTTCCTCTACCTTGGGCATCAAAAAGAGCCTACTGAAGAGGAGCATTTTCAAGCGTATCAGCAGGTACTGCGAGATATGCAAGGCCGCCCTGTGGTCATCCGCACCTTGGATCTTGGTGCGGACAAGATGGGGATGACAAGGCCGATTGAACCTGAGAACAATCCGTTCTTGGGACTAAGATCCATTCGGTTGAGTTTGCGGAATCCAGCCGTGTTTCGAGTCCAGGTACGAGCCATCCTCAGGGCCGCGAGTTCTGGAAATTGCTGGATCATGTTTCCAATGGTTACAACGTTGGATGAGTACCGAAGCGCTAAGTTCTTGCTTCGGAGCGTCGCTGACGATCTGGCCAGTGAAGGGATCCGCATCCCAACCAATATCAAGGTAGGCATGATGGTCGAGGTGCCTGCTGCAGTTTTAATGTTGGATCGATTCATCGAAGAAATTGACTTCGTGAGCATCGGAACCAACGACTTGACGCAATACACGCTTGCTGTTGATCGAAGCAACGATTCGGTAGCAGACCTTTACCAAGCGTGCGATCCGGCGGTGCTTAGGTTGATCAAACAAACACATGAGATCACATCCAAGCACGGGAAATCGACGAGTGTTTGCGGGGAGATGAGTAATAACCCCGCTTATGCACTCCTTTTAGTTGGAATGGGGATCCGCTCGTTGAGCCTGGCTCCTTCGACGATCCCGGTGATTAAGAAAGCGATCCGTTCAGTGACGATCGGGCAATGTGAAGCCATGGCGTGGCGGGCGCTAAGACTCGGTACTGCACGCGAAGTCGACGCTTTCTTAATGAACCAACTCGCAGGGCTCGTGCCCGAAATCGTGCTTCAAGCATGAAAAACTACAAGAATACAAATTCAATGCAAAAGGAAATCATTCTCTATGAAGAAGGAAATGCTGATCAATGTCTCGCAAGCTGAAGAGTGCCGAATAGCACTCCTAGAAGACGGGACCCTCGAAGAGCTTTACACCGAAAGAACCAGCCAGAACAACTGGGTCGGAAACATCTACAAAGGCAAAATCGTCAATATCGAACCGAGCATCCAAGCCGCGTTTGTCGATTTTGGCGTCGGGCGAAACGGTTTCTTACACATCAGCGATATCGAACCAGAGTATTTCAGACAAGCTGGTTACGATCCTGCGGAAATTCTTAGCGGCAAGAACTTTGGACTCGACGACGAAGATTCCTCCGATTCCCAAGAATCCTCCCCACGTTCCCGAGGCCCAGGCCAACGCGGTGGGAAACTAAGAAGTGGCCGTCCGCGCTTCAAACCGCCAATCCAAGAAATATTTAAACGCGGCGATGAGGTCATCGTCCAAGTCATCAAAGAGGGGATCGGAACCAAAGGACCAACTCTCTCGACTTACATCAGTATCCCAGGTCGCTATCTGGTACTCATGCCCTCTTTAGGTCGGGTTGGAATCAGTCGCAAGATCGAAGACGAAGCGGCTCGAAAGAAACTCAAGTCCACCATGCATGAGATGAACATCCCAAAAGGGGTCGGGTTCATCGTACGTACGGCAGCCCAAGAACGTAATCGAAAAGAACTCTATCGCGATGTCGCTTACCTGTTGCGATTGTGGAGGGTTCTCGCGAAGCGGATCAAGAATGAGTCGGGACCTTGTGACGTCTACGAAGAATCCGACATCATGATTCGAACGATCCGAGATACGTTCACCGAAGACATCGACTCGATCGTCATCGATTCTCCAGAGGCCTTTCAGCGTGCCAAGGATTTCATGGAGTTGGTGATGCCCAAGTACTCGGATCGAATCCAACTCTACGATAGCCGCGAGCCACTGTTCCATCGCTACAAACTTGAACACGAAATCGCTCGGATCCACCAACGTGTCGTACCGCTCAAAGGGGGCGGATCGATCGTTATCGATCCGACCGAAGCCCTCGTGGCCATCGATGTCAACAGCGGCAACTTCCGCGGTGGTGAAGACAACGCCGAGGAAAACGCGTTCCACTTGAATCTCGCAGCGGCCAAGGAGATCGCAAGGCAATTGCGATTGCGAGACTTGGGCGGGGTGATCGTCAACGATTTTATCGACATGCGAAAAGAATCCCATCGACGCAAAGTCGAGAAGTCACTTCGCGATGCGATGAAGCGTGATCGGGCTCGCACGAAAATACTGCGAATCAGTCCGTTCGGCCTTATCGAGATGACCCGGCAGAGAATCCGACCGAGCTTCAAAAAGAGCGTCTATGAGGATTGTCCTTGCTGCCGAGGGCGAGCTTTGGTCAAGACTGCTGAGAGCATGGCGATCGAAGTGACGCGTATCCTCATGCTCGCTTGTCAGCATCAAGGTGTCGCGAAGGTCAACATCCGGGTCAACGAGAGCGTTGCCGCTTACTTGAACAATCGCAAACGTCGTGAACTGATCCAGCTTGAAGAGTCTAGCGGAGTCGCGATCCTCATTTTAGGCAGCGATTCGCAGTTTCCAGAGTTCTTGGAGGTCGATTGCAGGGACAAAGACGGCTCGATCGTCTCTGTGCCGTTTTTGCTCGCTCAATAATTCTCGCTTAATCTACGGGGGTGCGGAACGATGAACGTCGAACTACTGATCTTCGTGTTTATTTACCTCATCGGCACCTTAGCCATCGGAGCTTGGGCCGGTACTCGGATCAAGAACACCGAGGACTTTGCTGTCGCAGGACACTCCTTGCCGTTGTACATGGTGATCACCACCAGTTTTGCAACGTGGTTCGGCGCAGAGACCGTCATGGGTATTCCTGCAAAGTTCGTCGAAGGGGGACTCAAGGGGATCATCGAAGATCCTTTCGGGGCTTCGATGTGTTTGGTCTTTGTAGGCCTGTTCTTTGCCGTTCGACTCTACAGGATGAAACTGCTGACGATCGGCGATTTCTTCCGTCGACGCTACGGTGCTCCCGTCGAAATCCTCTGCTCAGTCATGATCATCTTGAGTTATCTCGGGTGGGTGGCGGCCCAAGTCACCGCGCTGGGGTTGGTTTTCACCATCCTCTCCGGTGGAGCAATCACCCACGAGACAGGGATGGTCGTTGGAACCGTACTTGTGCTTATCTACGTAATGATGGGCGGAATGCTCGCCGTTGCTTGGACCGACTTCATCCAAATGATCGTATTGGTATTGGGACTCTCCTATATCGCATGGTATTCGGCCGATTTGGTGGGCGGGGCACCCAAGGTGATCGAGTACGCTCAGCAACGCGACTGGTTCCGCATCCTCCCCGAACCAAACTTACTCGAATGGCTCTTATTCATCGCTGCGGCCATCACCATGATGCTCGGCTCGATTCCTCAGCAAGATGTGTTCCAGCGGGTTATGTCGGCCAAGGATGAGCGGTCAGCCAAGTACGGGGCAGTCATCGGAGGTTTGTGCTATTTGGTCTTCGCTTTCGTACCGATGTTTGTGGTCGTCGCGGCCCTCATCAAGATGCCTGAGCATTCGCAGGAGTTGCTCAAGAGTGATCCGCAAAAGGTCTTGCCCAGGATGATTCTCGATCATATGCCGTTCTTCGCACAAATTCTATTTTTCGGGGCGCTGGTGTCGGCGATCAAGTCGTGTTCGTCTGCAACCTTGCTTGCACCTTCAACAAGCTTCGTCGAGAACATCCTCCGGCATATCAAGCCCAACCTGAGGGACAAGCAGTTGCTATTGGCGATGCGAATCACGATCTTGGTCTTTACCTCCTTAGTGTTGACCTACGCGATTTTGACCAAGGGAACTCCGATCTATGATTTGGTTTCGAACGCTTATCAAATTACGTTGGCAGGTGCGTTTGTTCCACTAACCGCCGGGTTGTATTGGAAACGAGCGACGACGCAAGGCGCGATCTGCTCGATTGCCTGCGGAATTGGAGCTTGGTTCCTAGTCGCCTTTTCAGAAGTTTTAAAAATCCCGGGGCTTGCCGATGTGAACCCGAAGCTTGCACCGTTAGCCGCCTTGTTCTTTGCAATCACAGGGATGATTCTAGGTTCGCTTGCACCACAGTGGATCAAGAACCGATGTCATATTTTGATGGATCAGATCGGGTTAAGCCCTGTTTACCACAGCCATAGCGAACATCGCGAATTCGAAGAGTAGGTTCTTCAGGAATGATCGTAGCTAGGAGTACAAACTACTGGTTTTTATCGTACTCGTAATCAATGAAATGGTACTCGTACTCGTACTCGAAGCGGTCTTGTACAGCGATTCAGCCCATTCGTCTGCAGATTACAGCGAACCACTTCGATCAACCATCGGCATCGGCAGTAAAAACAGCCATCGAGTACGAGTACCGTTGCACTGAGTACCGCTTCGCTGAGTACGAGTACGAAGAAATCCGATGCGATCCACGAACTTAGTTTTCACCCACAATAATCCCTGAAACACCTCAAAGTCTTTGCGCTCAAGCAGTTCTCGTTTATCGTCGAAGCCAATCCAAGCTCCCAGAGTATTTGGCAATCGCATCGAGATTGAGCTTGATTCCTAATCCGGGTTTGTCAGGAATCGCTAGATAACCCTCTGAATCCAATCGCCAAGGGTCTTCGACGATCTGGTCAATAAACGGCGAGCCGGTCAAATACTCAACAAATCGTGTGTTGGGTATCGCGGATGCTAAATGCAAGTCCGCCGCAAGTCCCACTGCGGTGTTCCAACCATGGGGTACAAACTCGACCCCAAAGTCTTGGGCCATCCAAGCGATCCGCCGCTCTTCGCTTAACCCACCCACCTTCGTCACGTCGGGTTGAACAATGTCAAAGGCACGTTGAGACAACCATGGCAAGAAACTTTGTCGGCGAGTTAGAACCTCCCCACCTGATATCGGAACCGGCGAATGTTCCCGCAACTTGATGTAATCTTCCAAGGCATCTGGACACAAGGCCTCCTCGAACCAGACAACGTCGTAGTTCTTGAGCATGTGAGCCGTCTGTAACGCCCACTTGTAACCTCGCGACCAGTAAGCGTCCGAGCCACCTGCGTCGACCATCAGAGCACACTCCGAACCGATCGCATCCCTTGCTGCGGCCACGATCGCTTCGTCGGTCTTGGAATCCTTGCGACCAAACGGCCCCCATCCGATCTTGAAGGCTCGAAAGCCCTGTTGCTTGACCTTCAGTAAACTCTCTTGCATTCGCCCCGGCTCCTCCATCAAAAGCGATGCGTAAGGTTGCACGCGGTGCAAATACCGACCTCCCAAAAGTCGACCGACCGGTTGCCCGGTTGCTTGTCCCAGCAAATCCCAAAGCGCGATATCGATCCCACTGATCGCATGCGTGATCGATCCACCGCGACCGAGCCAGAACATGTGCTGATGCAGCTTCTCACTGACTCGCTCGGGCTCTAGTGCGCACTCGCCTTGGGTCAGCGGCTTAAGCACATCGAGTGCGGCTTGCACCAATCGATCGTTGGTAAAAACGCTTCCGAGCCCAATGTGCCCTGTGTCGGTATGGACAGCCACGAGGGTGTGAACACAGTCCTCAGGACGCAACTCGTTGCTCCAGCCACCTTCTGGAGTGGCCCCCCGAAGTCCCGCACACGTGATTTTGGTAATTTTCATCTCAGGCCTTTACCTAGAACATTCAAACTACTTGCCGACGATAGATTTCGATCTTTGGTACGAACTCTCGAATTTCATCGAGAGGGAAAATCGGTCGCTGGCATCGCTTATGACCCAACGATTGCAAATTCGCGCTCGATGATCCAGGAGCGTCGATCATCAGCATGGACTTGCACCACTGGGCATACATATGGTGCTGACAATGGGGCGATTTGACAACCACCGCGTCGAATTGTTTTGGGTCTTGTCCGTTGTTATAAAAGAACGATCGATCGTAGAGATTCACTCCGCGGCTTCCAACGACGATGGTAAAGGGCCCGGTTTCCAGCACCGCAGTGAGGCCCGAATCCCATAGCTCTCCAAAGGACTCGCTGCGAAAGAGCCCATCGCTCAAGTGTCTAACACGACAAGTCAGTTCGATAGGCTCATATCGACCAGGATCTAAACTACCACCAAGACGGACGGTTATCTCGGCACCAATCCCCGCTCGATTGGCTTGCTCGGCTGCAACTCGATCCACAATCGGCAGGAGCGTTCTGCCCTGGTAACCACACTCAATAAGAGCCTTGAGCACCGCATTGCTATCTCCGGTGGCACCAGAGCTCGTCGCATCGGCGGCATCGACCAGCGCGACCGTACCTTTATCCATTTCCGTTAGCTTTTTTTGCATCTCGGACAACGAGATCAAGGGTACTTGCATTTTCTCATGGAAGCCCCAAAACCTGTTGGCATTGCTCGTGGCTAACTCCGTTGCAAGAAACTCATCATCGTCTGTGACGACAAAGCAGTAAGTACCCAACTCGGGGACATCGGTAAAAGGATTTCCGATGAAAATACCCGAAGACATGCATTTCGGACTCCCTTCGAGAATCCTTGCAACCGCCATACACTCCCCAAACAAACCTGTCTCGGTAATCAGCTCATCACCACGAACCAATGCAGGTATCGGGATCATTGCTGTTAGTGGCTTAGCTCCATCCTTCAGGATCCGCATGAGCAATCGAGCGGCCCTTGCACCAGTCTCGAAAAAATCAACATGAGGATACGTATGATAAGCGACGATCGCATCGGCGTGCTTGAACATCTTTCGCGTCGCAATTCCATGCAGATCCAACGATACGACGATTGGGATCTTTTCCCCCACAATCGCTCTGGTCTGCTCCAAGAGATACCCCTCCGGATCGCACTCGTCCTCAGAGCACATCGCTCCGTGCATGCAGAAGTAAATACCATCGATGTCACCTTGCAAGAATCCTTGTCGGATCGCATCGAGGAAATCTTTGGATAGTATCAGCCAGTCGCTTTGAGCCAGTGTGCCACCGGATGTGATAAAAAATGCGCTGTAAGTCGGAATCAGTTCAACATCTGTGTCACTGTCAAAGACGCTCAGAGCACCCGCGATCTCGTTTCGGACAGTCCGGTGGTACTCAAGAATCTGCTTGCCACGTCGGATCCCGAAATCACTAAGCCGACTTAGGTTTGGATTAAAGGTCGATACCTCTTGTTTGCACTCAGCGATCAGAATTCGTTTCGTCATGACGATCGATCTCCCTCGGTACGGTGAAAAGAATCGCAATCAAAAGCAGAAAGGAAGCAATTCCATAGGCGATCGCAGCGTATTGGATCATCCCGGGAAGTCCCAACGTTTCCTTCCATTGTCCGACCATCAATGGAGCAAAACCCGAGAGCAAGGCACCGAAGAGGTTCAAAATTCCAACGGCCAGTCCTCGTTGGTCGGTACGCACCACTTCGAAGGCCGCTGGAAATATATTACCGATCATCCAGCCGCTACAAAATCCGTATCCGATCAACACCATTTTCAGAAGCCCCATTTCCTTCGTCTGGCCGATTGCAAGCAGTAGCGGTACACAGCATGCCATACTAGCAAGGAGGATCGAGATGCGACCCGAGCGAAAAAACTTACCTAGCGAATCGGCGATGTAGCCCCCAAAAAATAAACCAACGATGGTTGCACCCTGCAAATAAACGGTCGATACCCAGCCGGCTTGAGCCGTGCTGAGCTGGAAACTCTCTTCAAGGTATCGTGCAAGCCAACTGTAGATCATCCATAAACCGAAGACAAACAGCGGGAAAGCAACACACAGGATGCAGAATGTCCATGAACGGAAAATTTGAAACGCCGCAAGCATGCTATCCGGAGTGTGCAGACTGTCGGATGGGTTTATCATGATCTCTTGGCTTCTTGGTAGCTGTGACAGGTACCAAGCATAGGGCAAAGCGTAGAGCAAACCGAGAATCCCAAGAACAAAAAAGGCATGGCGCCAATACCCTTGCTGTGCCATCCATCCCCCAAACGAGGCGCCTGCAATCACTCCGGCTATTTGTGCCGTTGTTAAACTGGCAACCGCGCGAGACCTCCATTCCATACGGGTAAGATTGGTGGTCAAGGAGATCGCCGCCGGCATGAAGAGGGCTTCGGATATCCCCATGGCCGCGCGCATCGCAAGCAGCATTCCGGCGGAAACCGAAAGTCCAGTAGCGATCGTGATAAAACTCCAAACAATCAGACTTCCTACGATCAGATGCCGCTTAGGGTACCGATCCGCCAAATACCCAGCGATGGGACAGCCGATTCCATATACCCAAAGGAAAAAAGCACCGGTGAGGCCCAGTTGGGTGTCGCTCATCGACAGATCTGCCTTGAGCACCTTGAACATCGCAAAAACCGCTTGTCGATCGCAATAATTCAGAAAATAAGCGACCCACATCCAAGCGACCAAAACCGCCGTCGATTCAGCGTTAAGGGATTCCTGCGGTCGCTGCTCGTTCACTGAGGGGTCCTGGGTAGAAGGTACGAATCGGCTAGCTCTCGAAATTGAACGAGTTGCTGATCGATCCACGCGTCATCTCGACCTAGCTCTTTGGCGAGAATTGCAGCTACGCTTGGTGCTGCCTCAATCGCCTTACTAGCTTGCAAAAACAGCAAGCGATCGCGTCTTGCCAAAACATCCTCGACCGTTCGAGCCATTTGATGCCTTGCAGCCCAAACGACATCAACGACCTTGAGTGGGTATCCGTCGACAATTGCGCGACCCATGGCCGGGTCCGAAGCGACCAAGATCGACTTTAGATCCGTGTCGAATCCATGCAGCTTCAAGGTCTTTGTGATGCACTTTGCATGGGGCAATCCTGCAGACTCGATTGCACGGTCGACGCAATCTTCTGCCATCTTTCGAGCCGTTGTCCATTTGCCTCCGGTGATCGTCACGAGTCCTGAGCGATCGATAAGAATCGTATGGTCTCGCGAAAGTTTCGATGTATTGGAACCTTGCGATTTGGCTTTGACCAATGGTCTTATACCGACAAAAACGCTCAGAATATCTCCTCGCGTTGGCTTTTTGGTCAAGTAATCCCCTGAAGTCTTCAAGAGGAAATCGATTTCCTCAGGCTGCGCGGTCGGCTCGATCAGTGGCTTGGCGATTGGTGTATCGGTTGTCCCAACCACTGTATGATCATGCCAGGGGATCATGAAGATCACACGACCGTCGCTGGTCTTAGGCACGATGACTGCGGCATTACCAGGTAAGAAACTTTTATCGAGCACGATGTGAACCCCTTGGCTCGGGGCGATCATCGGTTGATTCGTTGCGTTGTCGGAGATTCGAAGTTCATCGCAAAAAGGACCTGTCGCATTGATCACACATCGTGCTTGTACATCGATCGATTGGTTCCCTTGCGATTCAGAGGCAGCGTCGTGATCGATCAAGCGTACTCCGATCACTTTACCTTCAGTATCCTTCAGGAGAGTATCGGCTCGAAGGTAGTTGCAGACTACGGCACCGTGCTCGGCAGCGGTTTGGACGATATTCAGTAGGAGTTGGGCATCATCGAACTGGCCGTCTGAGTACAACACACCATGCCGAGCCATCTGCGGTGCGATGGTAGGGACAAATTCAGCGCACTGCTTGGCATCGAGCCGTTTTGCTTTTGCGAATCCACTTTTACCTGCTAGCCAATCATAGACAACAAATCCCAGGCTGTACCAAATCTTTTCGATCCAAGATTTGCAAGGCACCAAAAAGGACATCTCATGCACAGTGTGTGGAGCGTTCTGCCTCAGTAGGCTCCGTTCATGCAAAGCGTCGCGTACAAGACCGATGTTGCCTTGGGCCAAGTATCTGACTCCTCCATGCACCAGCTTGGTCGACCGGCTCGATGTTCCTTTCCCAAAGTCAAAGCGATCGATTAGCAGCACTGAGAAACCTCTCGACGCAGCATCCAGCGCGATGCTCGCTCCGGTTGCACCAGCTCCGATGACGGCAAAGTCCCAAAGGGTCTGCGACTTGAGTCGGTCCAGAGTGCTCGTTCGATCCAAGGACATATAGAAATTCCAAAAGGTGTTTCTGTTCGTGCAAGGATACTAGCTTCGCTCTGCCCATTGTCGGGAGCGATCTAGCGCATCGGCCCAACGCTCTCGCCGAGAGTTTGCTTCCTGAGGCTTCATCGTCGGTTCAAAGCGTCGGTCCGCTTGCCAAATCCGCTCGATTTCAGAATCGTTCTTCCAAAACCCGGTCGCTAAGCCGGCCAGATACGCTGCTCCTAAGCTTGTCGTTTCAATGATCTTTGGACGAACAACCGGACATTGCATGATATCGGCTTGAAACTGCATGAGCAGATTGTTTGCGCATGCACCACCATCGACCCGCAACTCAGTCAGCTTACTCGAAGAGTCTTTTTCCATCGCTGTCAGTACATCAGCAACTTGGAACGCGATGCCTTCGAGGGCGGCGCGTGCAAGATGCGCTGAAGTTGTACCACGTGTGATCCCGACGATCGTGCCCCGCGCATAGGCATCCCAGTGAGGCGCTCCCAAGCCTGCAAAGGCAGGAACCGGATGCTTTATGCTCATGAATGTAGGCCAAAAGCCCATCGGCTCAACGCAGAAACTCCTATCAAGTGTCGGCTGGTCGCGACCCAATCAGCAGTCCTTTGTGCTCGAAGGGAGCGTCTTCATTGCAGGTGCAGCCGTTCAATGGCTCAGAGATGGACTGGGCATTATCAAAACCGCAGCAGAAGTTGAGAGTCTGGCCGACCAAGTTCCAGATAGCGATGGAGTTTACCTGGTTCCTGCCTTTGCAGGCTTGGGAGCACCTCATTGGGATGCCTATGCGCGGGGCACGATCGTCGGGATCACACGTGG
>JBJSXX010000024.1:0-33270 GCA_046086605.1 Pirellula sp.
ACTCCGATGATTTCAGCATCGAGTCGACGCCCGTCGTAGGTCACGACGCGTACTTTGTCGACATCCAAAACCGTCGACCAACTGGTCAAGATCGTATTGCCATCCCCAATCGCGACTCCACTTTGGTAGCTCTCAAGCCCACGCATGCCACCTGCACCATAGAGCTTGACGACCGAGCGTTGCGTGTTTTCGAAAAGATCCACCAAGGTGCTGCTAGTCGGGTTTGCCCCTTGCTCTTGGGCCACCGTATCGTGTCCAAGCAGACACGCTATCGCGAGAGAAACCAGGAGTGAAAGGACTTTCTTCATGGCTGAGCTCCGGCACCATTGGCCTGGCTAACAAAAGCTTGGGCGTCTATTCCTGTAAGCTCAAAAACCATCCGCGACTCCAGTCCGTATTGCAAGCGAACCTTGCTGGGCAACGCCCCTGCAGGTGCTTGGGGGTCCTGATCAAAATAGATTTCCGCCGGATCGCTTTGGCGATCAGCATAGAGTTCGATCAACTCGATATCTCCATGGACTGCCGAAGTGTAAACATCTGCAGTGACTTCTCCCAAAACGATCCGCGTGGTGTCCAACAAACCTTGCCTGCCAAGGACCGGGCTTTGTCCAATATACGTCACGTCACCTAGTTTTCGCGGGCCCTGCTCATGCCATTGGTGCCAGAGTCTCATGGCAATCGCAAGAGGCAGGGACTCTTGTTTTTGAATCGATGTTGCCCATCCTGTTTTAAGGCCAATCGAATCGGTCTTGTCACCTAGCGTCCAGTGAATTTTCTCAGGATCGTATGCGGCTTGGATCACCGTAGATTCCCCTAGAACCTTACCTGTGAATTGAACCACCATTGGATCTTGGTTAGAGGTGTTGGGTAATTTGGGTTTCCTCGGTTGTTGCAGCGACAAAATCCGATCGAGTTCTGTTCGGTTGAAATAGTAGTTGCTGAAACCCTTGCGTGCTTGGTACTTATCAGCAAGAGGATCGGCACTGCCCTTTGCAGACTTGGTCGATTGCTCATCCTGGGGTTCTGATTCCTTCTGCCCCTGTTCTTTTTGCCCCTGTTCTTTTTGTCCGGGTGGTTTTGGCTGTCCGGGGGGTTGTCGACCGCGCTCGGAAGAGCCTTCGACGATTTTCTCAAGCTCTCCTGGTTGGTGCAAACTCTGGAGCCTTATGACCGTGTCTTGTACCCCTTGTTCATTGCGATATCGAAGGGAGATCCTCCAATAGTCTGGGTAAATCCCTAGGATGTTTTTGAGTTGATTGGCCGTTGCGATGTCACGATCCCCGAGCCTGAGAACTTCGTCTCCCAGACGCAGTCCTCGGCGATATGCGTCGCTCGATTCCAGAAGGTTCGATACCACCACACGCCCTTGTTGGTCGGTTGCAACCGTGAAGCCCAGAGTTGCGTGGTCGACGATTCGCCCCGACCTGAGGTTCCCAAAAAAGTTCATCGCCTGCTTGATCGAAATCGCATAACCGACTCCTACATTGACCCGTCCGCGTTTTTCAAAGGAGCATCGCCCATTGATGCCGATGAGTTCCCCGTCGGCGTTAAAAAGAGGGCCACCTGAGTTACCGGGGTTGATCGACGCGTCGGTCTGAATGCAATCGCTGTATTCGAGAATCGTTCCCGATGGATACTGGTAACGCCGTACACCACTGATGAGCCCGTAGGTGACCGTGGGTTGCAGATTGGTCGCAAGCACAAAAGGGTTACCGGCCGCAAAACACCATTGCCCCGCACGAATTCGATCCGAATCCCCGATCGTTGCGGTCGGAAAATCATCTCGACCAAACATCTTCAAGACCGCTAGGTCACCCGTCGGATCAATCCCAGCGACGACCGCCTCGTACATCCGACCATCGTTCAAGCCGCAGCGCATGCGGTGCCCGAATGGACTCGACACGTGAAAGTTCGTCAGCACGTAACCGTCTGGAGAAATGCAAACGCCGCTCCCTCCACCCTGACTGTCGGTGCCAAAGACCCCGACGGTAGCCATCGAAGCTTTACGCATCGCTTCGATCCGTCGCTGCTGAGCTGCTAAGACCTCGGCGGCAGGAGCAGGAACCGGAGCGTCAGCGTTGATTTGCGGAACCTCTTGCGCATTGCCTAGAAAGCTCAGGCCCATGAGCAACGCCAGATAGCTACAAGTCCAGAAGGAAATGCTCTGCAAGTTCGTTCGGATGATCACGTTGAAAGAAAGTTTCAGGGAGTTATTGGACAAAGGACTCACGAAGGTACCAAATCGCACCATTTCGATCTTGTCCATTGTAACGCCGACCCAGGAATTCAAAGCGTGATCGAGTCGACGAAATCCAACGGAATTCCACTATTTCGCTCCGATTCGATCCGTGCTGGGCCTCGCGGCAGGAGCTTCCAAGCTTCCTCGTCATGCAAAACGTTTAGTTCCCTACCCCAGCTACCCAGACGACCAAAACTGCCTATTCACCCTTGATTTGACAAAGGAACCCTAGCTATTGAACTCTCCGTCAAGGATTGTTTCCCTTATCGAACACCACTAAACCAAACCAGCATGCCAGGTCCGTCGAACGATACTTCTCAAAGCATTTCCGGCCAGCAAGCAGAGCCAACTCTGCGATTGGATATCCAATGGCTATGCGGTCAGAAGAAAACACCAGATCGACTTCCAACGCGCGATGAATATCAGCAACAAAGGTCCTCAGCCAAATCACCTCGAAGAAAGTCCCGCTTGTTTGTAAACATCCTCGCGTCGTTTCTGGTGCTCGGAGCGATCTGCGGATCGACTTACGGTCTCTACCGATCTGGCTGGATCCCCTTCGAGAACTCCAACACACCGATGGCCAACGACCATTCGAAACTGACTCCAGAGGAACAACGTCAAGCCGATGAGACCATCGATGCGATCCTTGCACTGCAAGAGATGGCCGCCAAGTCCGAATCCAACACACCGACTAAGAAACGCTGAACCAGCCATAAGGACTCTCAAAAATGCTCGATCTATTCTTTTCAAGGAACTCCCAAAAGTTGCTTGTTCTGAGCATCGCACTTGGTGGACTGCTATCTCAAAATCAAGCGATCTTCGCGCAGTGGAAACTCGAAGACTCGCCAACCAAAACGGCAACTCGCACTTTGAAGAGAGGGAGCGACAAGAAAGCATCGGAAAGCAAGCCGAGTCCCAAAGAACAGGCCGCGGCCAACAAAGCAGTAGGGATGAAGGTTGTTGAAAAAGACAACCAACGCTTTGTTCATGTTCCAAAGGCGACAGTGCGCTGTGGACCCGGTTCGGATTACTACCCCACCGATGTCCTTTCGAAAGGTACTGCAGTCGAAGTCTACATTGAAACCGATGACGGATGGTCAGGAATCCGACCTCCCTCGGGTAGCCATAACTGGGTCCAAGCCGATGCACTCTACCTGATGCCTGGCGGACGCGTGGCTGAGGTCTCTGCCGATAACGCACCGGCATGGATTGGCTCCGATGCAGTCAAGGCCGATAAACTCCTCTACCAAACCCAATTGCAAAAGACCCAAACCGTGGCCATCCTCGGAGAAGCTTATCGAGCTCAGGGTGACGAACAAAAACTTTGGTTCCGCATCGCACCACCTCAAGGCGAATTCCGATGGATCAAATCCTCCATGATCGGTGTGATGCCTATTCCAAAAGAAAATCCATCTCCCAAAGAAGCTACGGAACTTCCAAAATCCGAACAACCCAAGCAGATTTCTTCGACAAAAACAAGTCCTGTCGCTCAAGCCACTTACCAAGAGCCAGGTGAATCGAAACTCGCTTGGAGCGATGAAGCCGACCAGACAAGACTCGTCGAGCAAGAGATCCAGCGAGAGCAACAGAAGGCCCAGCAGTCGATCCTGTCCAAAGCGCCTGCTTCGAACCCGAAAAGCAGAATCGCTCAAGCTCCCCCGCAAAAAGCGAGACCAAAAGCTCAACCTAAAAGCGATCCGTGGCAACTGATTCATCAGCGCCAAGTCGGCCCCCAAGAAACCGATTCAATGAACCATATCCTCGGGATCTTCGGAATGAGCTTGGTCGACCCCAACTCGATCGAAGGTCATCCACAACAAGGTCGCTCGAAGCAACCTCGGCCAATGCATTCAAATCCTGCATCGAATTACGGATCGATTCCAAACGCACCGGGAGCGATCCAGCAGCCCACTGCGTCATCGGCAGTCGCAGGTATCGAAAACCTGCCGAAGCCTTCGGGTCGTTACTCCCAACGTCGCTATTCGGATTTGATCTACGCTCCACAGGAAAGTTTTGCAGATCGACCAAGTCCGCTGTTGCCCGAATATGCGCCCGATGTCTCGACGGCATCCTTTGCTCAAGGGGACTCGTCACGCGACTCCTACGACTCAAGCGATGCATCGCCAGACAACCTAGAGTCATTCCAAACACCACAGATCCAAGATGCCATCAACCAACTCTCGATCATTGTGAGTCGACCCGCCGAGCAATGGAATCTTTCACCTCTTCGGGATTCGGCGAAAATGTGGATCGAAAGGGGCGAAACACCCCTGATGCGCGGCGAAGCTCGACTGTTACTCGATCGCATCGAACGATTTGAATCGGTTCGGCAACGATCTTCGATGACCCCTTTGACACCTCCAACGAATTACTCGGAAGCAGTACCCTTGCAAAGACCAAGTTCGGAATCGGAATTGTCGGGTTGGTTGGTCGCTGTCCACACTTCCTTACCAGGACAACCTGAGTTCGCGCTGACAGACGATCTTGGGAACGTCAAAGCGTACGTACGGCCCACTACGGGTCTTAACCTCCGGCGCTACGTGCAACAACCCGTTACGGTGTTTGGGCCTCAAGGCTTCTTGCCAAATCTCAATGCAAAACAAGTCGTCGCCGACCGTGTGGTTAGGCTTCGATAATTGCCAATCGCGAACCACCTAAAACGCACCGGCTTGTAGCCGCGATGGGGGACTCATTTGTCTTTACTCGGATTGTTCCGCGAGTGAATCGACGCGTGGGATGGGTCGAACGATCGTCCTTGGAACCATGCTTTCCATGCGCGAAGGTTATCGTACAAGCCTAAGCGTTGCGATTTGGGAGCGACGACAAATTCGAACGCCGAAAACTCTCGACGCATAACACTTTGCGCCAGTTGTCTTTGAGTGTCTCGCATCGACTCGAAGATCATTGTTGCGCAACGGGCTTTGCTGATCCCAGGGGCAAAGCTCAGAGGTTCCCCAAAGCGCGTCGCAATCATCGGCTTGGGCTCTTGCCAAAAAGGATACTCGATCGCCAACGGCACAAAGATTGTGCTCGAAGTGGTCGCGGCTAAATGGGCCAAACCCGGCATGAAAGGGTGATCTTGATCCCGGCAATCACAAAAGTCACCCTCGGGTGTGATCCACACGGAGGATTTTGGATCGGCAAGTAGTGCTCGTGATGTCTTGAGAAAATCCGAGGCTCCAGCGAACGTATCGAGCTTGAGTCCGTAGAAGCCCAGTTGGCGAAAGACCCCATAGGCTTCCAAGGCTTTGGCATCGATCGGTGCATAGAAAACCCGATCTGGCAGGTACTTCTTTCGCAGCAGCATCGCAACGATCGGATCCCACCATCCGATGTGATTTGCATACACGACTAGCGAACAATCCGAAGAGGCGAACGATGGGAGGTGTTCCAAACCTTGCACCGCAAAGCAGTGAAAGTTCTTGCGGACCATTCGAGTCGTGAACCGACAAAAACCGTCAACCAACCAAGTTTTCGACTGCGGAAGACTCATTGTGACGGTGCGAGGGCGTGCCTTTTAGTTTTTGCTGACTGCAAGTTTACCGGCTTGGACGTCTTGGTCCAACGTGTCGCCGGCGATCCAACCGCTCATCATCACCATCGGCATACCGGGCCCAGGGTGCGCCGCACCACCGGCAAGATACAGTCCTTGGAGATCAGTCGAGCGGTTTGCAGGTTTGAAAGCACCTAAGTACTTGCCGTGACTTGCAAGTCCATAGATCGCACCATTCAGAACGCGATACCGTTTGTGAATACCCTCGGGGGTCAAATGGCTTTCGGTAACAATGTTCGATCGCAGATCCTTCATCTTGCCGGTATGCTCAAGCTTATCGAGGATGACTTCGCGATACTTCGGAAGCATCTCCGACCAATTGTGATCGGGTCGCAAGTAGGGTGTATGCACCAAAACATACAAGGCCTCACCTCCTGGTGGGGCTACGCCCGGTTCGGTGCATGCAGGAGCACACACGTAGGCGGTCGGATCTGGGGCCGGTCGCCCTCGGTTGTAGATGTAATCGAACTCGCGATGGGGGTCTTTGCTAAACACAAAATTATGGTGGAGCAAATGATCGTAGCGCTCTTTGAGCCCCAGATACAGCACGACACCTGAACAAGCGGGTTCGTAGGTTCTGCGACGCTCGAACTTGGTCGCTATCTTGGATCCTTCAAGCAATTCTCGGTGGGTGCGTACGGAATCGCAATTCGAGACCACAGAGTCGAATCGGTACGTTTCGCCTTGCGTGGTCGTGAGTCCTGTAACCTTTTTGCCGTCGTGTTCGATCCTTGCGATATCGGTGCTCGGTTTGAAGATCACACCGAGTTCCCGAGCGAGTTTCTCAAGTCCTTCGGGAACAGCCCGTGTACCACCCATCGGATACCATACCCCTTCCTTGGTTTGCATGCTGGCGATGCCGCATAGAACTGCCGGGGAGGCTTCAGGCGAAGATCCGACGTACTGGGTAAAGTGATCGATCATCTGTGCGACATCCTCGTCGTGGATGTACTTGCGGACCAGACTCGCAACCGACTTACCCATCCTCAAACTCATCACATCGGCCATTACCGTTGGCGAAAAAGCCCCGCCGACCTTCATCGTATCCTTTATGCCACCGACACTCTTCCAGAAAAAGAACTTGTCGGAAACCTCATGAAGTTTCGATGCAACCTTCATGAATTGCTCGTAGCCATCTGGGACACTCAGCACGGCAGAGAACTTCTCAAGATTCTTTCGCATTTTAGCGGCATCTGCTACCAGATCCAAAACGCCGCCATCCTCAAAGAAGCATCGCCACTGAGGGTCGAGCAATACCAACTCCATGTAGTCTTCAACCTTGCGACCCGACTCAGCGAATATTCGCTTGAGTACCGACGGGATCGTCAGGATGGTCGGCCCCATGTCAAAGCGATAGCCGTCCTGATGGTGTACGGCTGCCTTGCCCCCAAACCATGCGTTTTTATCGAATAAGGTGACTTGATGTCCACGAGCAGCCAAAGTGCAAGCGGCTGCCAAGCCGGCCAATCCACCACCAATAACTCCTACCGTCAGGCTCGATTTGGAGCGCTCAATCATTGTTCATTCTTCTGGTTCGATTTTGTGCGAAACGATGCAATCAGACTCCTTAGACCTTGAAATCGTTGAGTCCAACGCGCGCTATGGGAGAATTGTAGCAAACTGTCTAGCAATTGCTCATCCCTGCGCTGCGGCAAATCGCTATGGGGCAGCCAATTACCCCTCCTTGACGAAATTACCCGTGGAATCGTCATTTCCAATAAACCTTCTTCCCCCCGAGTCACTCCAAATCCGCTTTCTCCTCGACCGCCAAAGGGTAGCCTCGGATCAGCCGTCGGAACAATCAGATCATTGAGAATCACCGAACCGGCTCGGATCCGAGAAGCGATCTGGGTTGCTTGCGAGTGCTCTCCGAAAATACTCACACACAAGCCATACTTACAACGCTCGTTGTACTCGATGGCCTGCTCGATGTCCCGAAACATAACGATCGTCATCAACGGAGCAAAGATGTCGAGTCCATAGATATCCATCTGCGGCGTGACATTCTCTAATACCACCGGACCACTGGGTAACCATTGCGTCTGGGGCTGGGGATAATCAAGTGTTTCGCCTAAGTCGGGATTGCACTCCCAATCCACAAGTAGCCTTGCTCCCTGCGTTAATGCCATCTGTACCAGGGGCTTTAACTGCTCGTAGCTTGCCGAGGTCATGGATGTACCCCACGGCTCGCCGGGTGGCTGGCAGAGCTCTTCCTCGAGCATTTTCCTAAACGCCACGATCATCGACTCGTGAACTAAAATCCGACGAGGGGCGATGCAAGTCGCTCCACCGTTTAATCGAAGCCCAAATCGCAGGAGCTTGGTCACCCGCTTGAGATCCGCACTGGGCAAGACAATCACGCCATCGGATCCGCTGAGTTCAAGGGTCGATGAGCAAAGGTTGGCAATCGACTGCTCAAGCACTCGACGACCGCTTCGAGAACTACCGGTCATGACCACATGATCGACCCCGAGTTCCATCGCGGACTTGCCATCTTGTACCGATGTGCCGATGACCTGGATTAGATCTTCTGGAACACCGCACTCGATGCACATCTGGGCAAGCTTCGAAGTGACCTCTTGGCAACCCGGAGCAGGTTTGAGGATGACTCCATTGCCCGCGACAATCGCATGGAGCATCTGGGAGCCAGTGAGAAAAATTGGGTAGTTCCAAGTGCCTAGGATCAACACCACCCCCCGGGGTACGCGTTGGATTTGCGAATCGAGCGAACCGAGCCACATCGGTGTGGAAAACCGAGAGGTCTTCCTGGTCTTCAAAATTCGTCCTGCATGAACCCCAAGCCAATGTGCAGTTTCCGCAAGCGGGATCAGCTCGGCACTGACCGTCTCAAGGTAACTGCTTCGTGAGGGATACACGATCCCATCAGCGAGCGTTTTGCGATGCTCGACGACGGCGTTGGCAAAGCGAGCGATTCTTTTGGATCGATCCCTTAAAGACGTTTGTTGCCAAAGCCCCTGAGCGCGTCTTACCCGTTGAATCGCTTCGAGAATCCCTTGAGAATGGTTCATGCCGATCCAATCCGCTTCCGAACTTGCTAGTTCTTTTCCTGCGAAATTTTCATCAAGTGCTCGTCGGTTCGCAAGAACATGGAATTCTTATAAAACGCTGGAGTCGCAAACGTCCGACCGGTGATTTGGTTCTTGCCGACAACTTCAAACTCTTTGGTCGGTTTGACCCAAGTTGCCATTCCGTCTTCGCTCAGAAAAAGTATGTGATCGTTCACAAAGACCGGCGATGCAGAATAGTTCCCTCCGAGTCTCTCCATCCAGTGCCTCTGACCCGTGCGAGCATCGACGCACGATGCGACTCCGTTATCAGAAACAAAATAAAGCTCGGAACCTACCAGCAGCGGTGTCGGAGTGCTCGGTGCACCTCGCGGTGATCTCCACACAATGCTCTTTTCGGTCATATCCCCCTTGCCCCCTAAACGTACAGCCATCAACTCGGGATTGTCGTAGTCATGGTTGTAGATCACCATGTCATCGATCAAGATCGGCTCGGGTACGACCGACCAACCCGGAGCCAGCACCTTCCAAATCTCCTTGCCATCTTCAAGATCGTATGCGGCCAAGTGATCTGGTCCGGGTGCCAAGACCTGTGCCCTGCCATCAACCTTAGCAATCGCAACAGTTCCAAAGGAATGCGATATCCTCGCGGCGACGCTGCGGGGCGTCTTCCATAACACCTTGCCAGTTTTTGCGTCGAGCGCACAAACAAATGGATTCGTGCTACCGTCACAGATAATCGCAAGCTTGTCGTCGTAGAGAACCGGCGAGCCACCACTACCATGCATCGGTGGATAGACAAGTTCTTCACATAGCCAAAGTATCTTGCCATCCTGGGGATTGAGTTTGGCGGTACCCAAGGTTCCAAAATGAACATAGACCGCGTCGTCTCTGACAATCGGAGTCGGGCTTGCATGGCTGTTCTTCGCATGGATCGAAGGTGCCTTATCGACCGATTTGATCTCCGTATCCCAAATCGTCTTACCCGTTTGCGCATCGAGAGCCAGTGCTCGCAATGACAACCCTTGGCCGTTGGGTACTGCGGTCGTCAGGTAGATCACCCCTCGATGGATCGAAGGTGAGGACCAACCTAAACCGGCGATCGGGATTTGCCACTGGACATTCTGGGTGTCAGACCATTGCATCGGGGGACGGTGTCCAGAGGCATGTGCGCTGGCGGGGCCCCGAAACTGCGGCCAGTTCTCGGCCGAATCGTCCGCACGAACGCTACTTAGCAGCACTACCGAAGCAATCGACAAACCGACAAGTAACCGCAACATGGATGCCCCCGTTATCTAATTTTCCAGCACGCAACAATTCTCGGATGCGTTATTGTGGGCGTTAAGTTATTTGTAAGCAACAAGGGTGTCAACGACGCGGGGAGACTAAGCCGATTTTTTGCCGAACATGCCCGGAACGCTCCAATCTCTCGGCATCGATTTGATATGCAAATCCCGCGTTGGAAACGACATTTCGATCCCTTCCTGCGCAAACCTCTGATGAATGATTGTGAGCAAATCATGCCTAGTCGGTAAACGCAGATCCAAACTGGCCAGGAACAATCGAACCTTCAGTTGCAAAGTGCTATCGGCAATAACCTCGAAGAAAGCGGTTGGCTCTGGATCCTTCAAAACGTTTGGGTGACCGATGCATATCTCACGCAGAATCTGACAAGCTCGTGTCGTATCGGTCCCATAAGCGACGTTGACATCGATGATCATTCGATTGGTCGAATCGCTGAGAGTCCAGTTCAGAAGTCTTCCTGTTACCAAATCCTTATTGGGGATGACCAATTCCTGCTGATCAAAATTCATCACCGTCGTCGCACGCATTCGAATCTTCGAAACAGTCCCTGTGGTGTCACCGACGGTAATGACATCCCCGACCCGGATCGGTTGTTCAAAGAGTAGGATCAGGCCTGAAATGAAGTTGGCGAAGATTTCCTGAAGGCCAAATCCAAGACCAACACCCAAGGCTGCCACAAGCCATTGGATACTGGCCCAGCGAACCCCGAGACTGTTGAAGGTCATGGCAATCCCAAGCATCAAGATCGTATATCGAGAGATCGATGTGATTGCATACCGAACAGCATTCTCGATCGGCAGGTGTTGCAACAGCGCGATCTCGAGCAATCCTGGCAAGTTCTTTGCAGCCACAATCGTCATGATCGCTGCCGGGATGGCCAGTAAAAGGTTCGCAAGTGTCACAGGAAGCTTCTCGCTTGGAGTCGCGCCCGTGACAGTCCAAAGCTTCACCGAATCCAACGCTCCAACGGCAGGCAAAACCGAGGACCATATAAACGCAATGGCTGCAATCGCTGCAAAGACCAACGTACTGGAAACCAACCGTATTGTCTGAGCGTTGATCTGGGACAAATCCGTTAAATCCGCCGGCACACTGGCTGTCGTTGCCTGAACCGAAGGCGAATTATCGGAATCTCTCCGCCTTGCCTCCTCGAGCCGCTGACGGGCTTGCTGGAGAATCAAGGTCCGCTTGCGAAGCAATAACCAACGACAAATGATGCAGTAGAGCAAAAGCAAACCGACAAGTGTCATAAAGCTCGTATGGAGATGCATCGACAGGCGAGTTGCCGTGTAATGGTAACCCATGAGACTCATCCCCAAGAGGACGAGCGGAGCTGCACAGAGTCCCGTGTACCAAACAAATCGCAGTCGATCGATCCACCCCCCCGAGTTGGCTTGCAAATACTCTTGCAAGACTCCATGCCTAGGATGAAGAGCGTTGATCAGGAACACCGAGCACATAAACAAGAGTATCCCAAAGAGCACACGGCCCAATGCGTCCTCGGCTCGAAGTTCGGTGTGGTTAACCACCAAAGCATACATTCCCACGCAGGGGACGGCTAAATCGATCAACCATCTCAACTGGCTCCGTAGCACCCCCGTCGAATGCTTGGACCATTGAAAGTGGTTTTCGGCCAAGCCCCCAGTGCGGGCGATTTGCCTCAATACCTCGAGCGGAAAGAAGTATCTGGCACTGACCAACAACGCCCAACCCAGCGCAGAAACAAAGGTCTCGTCATCGGCGATCGATAGCAGTCGCCATCCAAGCAGCAAATGGACGATCGCAAGCGGAGAGGCTAGCAGCAAGCACAAAAGGATCGTCTGAAATGTAGGCATAAACGACGTGGTCGTCGATTTAATCGCTAATGCTCCTGCCTTGTTGACGTGCTGACGCATCTTGGTCGTGTAAGCAGCAAGCAATAAAACCGAAAGAATCGCAGTGATGTACCCCCAGGTGTGTTCTCGGAAGTCCTGCACAATGCGAATGGGAATCTCTCTCCATTTGGACAAATCAAACAATCGCTTGGTCTGATCTACAACCGATTTCCAGTCAGCTAATCCAAACGGATCGGTCGACCGGATCCAGAGAATATGCTCATCGATGAACTTCCGATACTTCGTCACATGCTCGATAAGCGATTGATAGACGACGGCGAGATTGAACAAGGTCTCGGCAGCATTGTTTGCGTCAATTCGAAACTCATCGACGATCCGCTGCTCGGTCGCCACCAGCAACGTCTTCTTCTTGTCCTGCGAAAATCCGTCCTTAGCTAAAACGCCGTATTCCGATACAAGCGACTCGTACTCGGCTGCCGTCGCATTGAATTCTTGACTATCCTCCATGGAGGTTTTCAAATCGTCCAAGGCCAATATCCGCGATTGCACCAGGATGATTTTTGACTGGCAGTCTTCAAGCTCGCGATTGAGCTGGTCGATCCTCGGTAAATCCTCACGCTGTTTTTTAAGAACACTCGCAACCAAACTCTTCATCCGAGAGACATTCAAACTCGATGGATTCGTTTCGTTGCTATTGGTCGCGTTACCGAGCCGATCGACCATCGTTCGATAACGCTCGGTTAGATACCGCAGTCGGTTTCTGGCTTCTTCGAGCCGCGACCGATTCAAGGCTTGTTCACTAACAAGCTCTCTCCAAGAAACGATCTGTGCCGGCAAATCGCTGAATTCCTTGGGGTCTTTGCTCCGATCAGCGATCTTTAGGTCCTTGCGCAATCGCTCGAGCAAATCCGAATACTTGCCGATGAGCGTCTCGCGACGCTTTCCGAGCTCTTCGGCGATCTCCTTGAGCTGGCCTTGGTAAAACTTTTCCTCCGCCAAATACAAATCTTTGCGTAAAGGCAAAAGCTCGTTCTCTGCCTCGTAGGTGCGTTGCTCTAGCTCCACTCGCCTCAAGTGCGCACCGGTCGTCGCCAATTTGGCTCGAATCAGCAGTTGATTGGCCTCTCGCACCTTGGGATCCGTCCCCTCAGGTACCGGAGCTGCAAGCTCTTCGTTGAGCTTGGTGATCGCTTGCTTGTCATCATTGATGAAACGAGGGAGCTCTTTTTTGCGCGCCTCGCGAGCGGTCATTTTTGTTTCCGTTTCCGTACGATTCTTGGCCGCAGCTTGAAGCATCGCGTTGGCATCGAGCTGAAATGCCTGCAGACGTTCGAGATTCGACCAAGTCAACGAGCCATCGAAATAGACGGATTTAAATTCCGGTTTCTCCTTGCGACGCTTCGCTTCGGCTGTCGCACCAGGAGCAGCCTCCAATGCGGATTGATAATCCTTGATCGCCTTATCTTCCTCGATCCTCTTCTTGGTCTCGGCCAAGACCGCTTCGTAGGTCGTCGTCAACGTTTGCTTGAGATTCGCATCCAAATCGCTGGCCGATTGAAGCTGTTGCAACTGGGCCGCGACTGCATCGACCGATATGGCTGACGAATCAGGATTCGTTGGGTTCGTCGCCTGTGCATCCCCACCGGGCGCTGTTTTAGAAGGTGGTTCCTTGGGGGCCGGATCCTGGTTTGGAGCGGCCGTTTGTCTCGAAGCCATCACGGCCCGGATTTTATTGCGGCTAGACTCCTGCCCAAAAACCACAGGCGCGAAGTACCCAACGAGCAAGGCCGCAAAAACGGAAACACTAGCCCGCCAGCCCTTGCCCGAACGGTTGATCGACATCGCGAGGATTCTTCGGCATCTTCGTTGGCTCATAGATCGCCAGACTCTAGCCGATCCGGCATTCCCGTAACAAGACACGAAATGACGCTTTCGCCGCCTGACGGTCTCTTGCCAACGAGGTCAACCTCGTCAATAAGGTCCGCAGTCAATACCGTCAATGCCGTCAATAAGGTCAATGCCGTCCAAAACCCAACCCGTCCGCCGCAGGCGGACGTTGGTCTCAGGCTCTTGCTACGCCGCCTGACGGCGGCGTCGATTTGACGGCATTGACAGCATTGACAAGGTTGACTGGATTGACCGCGGACAGAATTGACAAGATTGACATCATTGACGGTCTCTTGCCAACGAGGTCAACCTCGTCAACAAGGTCCGCTGTCAATACCGTCAATGCCGTCAATAAGGTCAATGCCGTCCAAAACCCACGCGACCGCCGCAGGCGGACGTTGCTTCACCGCTCCTGTCAGTAACAAACAGCCACGAGTGCTATGGCAACCGCCCAATGGATCTTGCTAGACTCCGACGCGTGCTAGGGCTCTTCTGACAAGGAGAGCTCTCCCGATGTTCGAAGGAGGTTTTGGATGTACAAGTTCCTGTTATGCATGCGTTATCTCAGAACGCGATGGATCGCTTTGGCTTCGATCGTCTCGGTAACGCTCGGTGTAGCGACTCTGATCGTCGTCAACAGCGTCATGGACGGCTTTACGACCACGATGCAAGACCGCATGCATGGAATCCTAAGCGACATTGTTTTGGAGACTCGATCTCAAACCGGCATTACCCAGCCCAAGTGGTACGAGGAACGGATTCGAGCTCGATTGGGCGAACAAGTCTCTGGGGTGACAACCATTGTCGCTCTGCCTGCGATGATGACCTTCCAACGCAACGGCAACAGCCATACCCAGCAAGTGAATTTGATCGGCATCGATCAAAAGACCTTTGCCACGGTGAGCGACTTTAGCAAGTACCTGCTTCACCCCGAGAATAGCAAGCAGCTGGATTTCCTGCTCAAGAGCTCTGGCTATGCACCGGATCGTGAACGCATGCAACCTTCGGGCTGGGAGTACCGCGCACCGATGGCTCGTTACCAAAAAGTGGTCGAGCAACGGCAACGCAATTCCAAGGAACTCGAGCAGCAACGCTTCGAACAATTGCAACAAAAGATTCAAGATGAGAAAGCCAACGATGAGAAAGCCAACAGCGCCATCGCCCAGGAAACCGAGCAAGACGCTCAACCCGACCCGGTCGCTTCCTTGATGGCCGGACCTGGAATTCAAATCGCCAACAACGCCCAACAGATCAGCCAATTCGACCCTGAAAAAGAACAACGCACCGGGATCGTTCTGGGGATCAACCTCGGGAGCATCCGAGGTCGCGAGCCGGATGGAACCGTCGAAGACTTTTTCTTCCTGCGTCCAGGGGACGATGTCCAAGTCACTTTTCCCAACGCTGGGACTCCACCACGTGGGATCGATGAATCCTTTACGATCGTCGATTTTTACGAGAGCAAGATGAGCGAGTACGATTCGACATTCGCCTTCGTTCCACTGGAAAAACTTCAGCACTCCCGGGGCATGATCGATCCTCAGACGGGGATCGGTTCTGTGACATCGATTCAGATCAAACTCAAACCTGGCTACGATCTCAATGCGGCCCGAGATGCACTGCGCGATGAGTTCCCACCGACGCATGATTTTGTCGAAGTCAGAACGTGGAGAGAGACCCAAGGCCCGTTGCTTGCAGCGGTTCAATTGGAAACGACGATCCTCAACATTCTGCTCTTTATGATCATCGCTGTAGCGGGTTTTGGTATTCTGGCGACCTTCTTCATGATCGTCGTCGAGAAGACCCGAGACATTGGGGTCCTCAAATCGCTCGGAGCTACCGGAACGGGGATCGCAACAATCTTTCTGGGCTATGGAGTTCTCTTAGGAACGGTCGGAGCCGGAGTCGGTGTGGTATGCGGACTGATCTTTGTTTGGAAGATCAACGATATTGCTCGTGTGATCGAATGGATTACTGGCCGAGAGGTCTTTGACCCGACGGTCTATTACTTTGATACCATCCCGACGATCATCCACCCGACGATGCTCGTTTGGGTCACACTCGGAGCGATCCTGATTGCGGTTCTCGCCAGTGTGCTTCCGAGCATCCGAGCTGCACGCATGCATCCGGTCGAGGCCCTGCGCTATGAATAATTCTGAATCACCACGCCAACCACTTATACCGGCACCGCATATGTTGGAAATGGAAACAAAAGCCGCAGCTCCCTATCGCGTTGTACGTCCTGAGGAAATCGATGGATCGAATTCCAAGCGGCACGCGCAATTAGGTGTTGCTGATCCGATGATCACCGCAACGGGCTTGTTCAAGTCCTATCGAAGGCACAAAACCTCGGTGCCGGTTCTCAAGGGAGTCGATTTTGTGGCGGCCAAAGGCCGCGTTACTGCGATCATTGGCCAAAGCGGTTCAGGCAAAAGCACGCTGTTGCATTTGTTAGGTACCCTCGATCGTCCTGATGCCGGCGAAATCGCGTTTGATGGCCAGCGCATTGATTGTCTTGGATCCCACCAGCGTGATGCGTTTCGAAACCGACAACTCGGGATGATATTCCAGTTCTATCACTTGCTCCCAGAACTGACACTTCTAGAGAACGTGTTAGCCCCAGCGATGATTGGGCATGGAGTGCTCTCGTACATGCGCAACCGACGATCGATCCACGAAAGGGCCAAGCACCTGATCGAGCTTGTGGGTTTGTCGCACCGCATGAAGCATCGTCCACGAGAGCTATCGGGGGGTGAGATGCAGCGCACAGCCATAGCTCGCGCGCTGATCGCAAGCCCTTCGTTGCTCCTAGCCGATGAACCGACCGGAAATCTCGATCAGGAGTCAGGGCAGACGATACTTGGTATCTTGCGTCGTCTCAATCGCGAGCATGGTTTAACCATCGTGATGGTCACCCATGATGAATCGATCGCACAGCAGTGCGACGCAGTGGTCAAACTCAAGGATGGTAAAGTCGAACGACTCCAGCCCGCGGTCCTTCGAACAACCTCCGTCTAAAGGGTTGTAAGACCACGTCGCCCTTTGGCTCTTCTCGACCGCCTCGATCCCTTATACTCCAGACGTAGAGTCATGGGGACCCTTGTTAAATTACTCGCCCCCGGCCGCATCTCTGGCGATTGTTCGCAAAAAGAGAAGACCGCCAGCAAGTGAGCCTATGCTTACTGAAATCAATCCTGAATAAGCCTGCTTTCTACAAGGACTTTCTTGGATTCTTTCAAAAAGCTCAATACTGGAGATGACAAATCGTCGCAATCTTCTACAATGCTGCGGTTGACTTTGTGAAAATTTTCACAAAGTAGCCGCCCGGGTGATAGCAGCATGCGAAAAACGCTCGACCAATGTTTTTGCTTGACCCAACGTTTTTAAAGTCCTCGTAGAAGCAGGTGCCCCCAATGGTCGCTCACCTTCCTATCCTAATCTACCTCATCGCAGTCTTAGGGTTCGCCGCGGTCTCGCTCCTGCTGCCCCACTTGGTGGCCCCGCGCAGGCCGACGAAGATCAAGGATATGCCCTACGAATCTGGCATGGATCCAGTAGGCGACGCCCGCAAACCCTTCGACATCAAATTCTATTTAACTGCCATACTGTTTCTAGTCTTCGACATCGAACTGCTGTTCCTTTATCCATGGGCCGTTTCGCTCAAGGCTCCCGACGGAGTACCTGAAGCCTTCCGGCCAGCGGTCTTAGCAGTCCTGATGGTTCTTCTTGTTACCCTCGGCCTTGCCTATTGGGTAGCCTACCGCAAAGGAGTCTTCGATTGGCGACGCAAATAAACAAACAACTCGGTGACAATGTCTTTTTAACGACAATCGATGCGGCCGCATCCTGGGCTAGGGCCAACAGCCTTTGGCCAATGCCCTTCGCGACGGCTTGTTGCGGCATCGAACTCATGAGCACCGCTGCATCCAAGCACGATTTATCACGCTTTGGCAGTGAGGTGATGCGATTCACCCCTCGCCAATGCGACTTGATGATCGTTGCTGGTCGTGTGGTCATGAAGATGATCCCGGTGCTGCAACGTATCTGGTTGCAGATGCCTGAGCCCAAGTGGTGCATCTCGATGGGTGCTTGCGCCTGCTCGGGTGGCGTGTTCGATACTTATGCTGTCGTTCAAGGCATCGATCGATTCCTGCCTGTCGATATCTACATCCCTGGCTGTCCTCCGAGGCCAGAGCAATTGATCAAAGCGATCATGGATCTCCAGGACAAGATCAAGAAGACTGGCACTTACAACGCCCGTGAATTCCAGTTCCGTATTCTGCCAGACGGCCCAAAGCGCTTCGACGAAGACGAATTGGTTCGTATCCGCGAGCGAAACGGCTTCAAGCTCGAAGAACCCAAGTACGACCCGATCCACTAATCGCTTGGAAATATCCCGATGTCGGAAACAAAGACGTTGAAAGATTCGCTCGACTCAAAGCTCAGCGGTGTATCCCTGCAATGGTCAGAGTTTCGCTCCCAGCAGCGTGTGACGGTGCCTGCGGCAAAGATTTCCGTGGCGCTAGAAACGCTGCGCGATGCGGGCATGGATCAACTGGTGGATATCACCGCCGTAGACATGCTTGAGTATCCGGGTGCCACCGACCGCTTCGAGGTCGTTTATTTGTTGCTCAACACCAATAGTGGCGAGCGTCTTACGGTCAAAACCCACGTCAACGAACCGGATTTGAAACTCCCCTCGGCATGTCCGATTTGGTTTGGAGCCGACTGGCTCGAGCGCGAGGTCTACGACATGTTTGGGATCGTCTTCGAAGGTCACCCAAACTTCAAACGCTTGCTGTTGCCCGATGCGTTTGAGTCGTTCCCGCTTCGCAAGGATTATCCGGTCAAGGGCCGGGGCGAACGCCATAACTTCCCCATCATCACCCGTGCGGAGAGCTAAATCGGATGCCACTTGAGATTGTTGATTCTCCTGATTTGGATGCGGGCTACCGCGAAGGTCTCTGGACGCTGAACTTCGGTCCACAGCACCCGGCTACTCACACCACGTTGCGATTGGTTCTGCAACTCGATGGCGAGATGGTCATCGGTGCCGAACCCGACATCGGATTCCTTCATAGCGGTTTTGAAAAACTCGCCGAAGTCCTCGACTACAACCAGTACGTTACGATCGTCGATCGGATGAACTATATTTCTCCGATGGCCAACGAAATCGCTTGGCACCACGCGGTTGAAGGACTCGTTGGAATCGAACTTACGCCCCGCTGCAAGTACATCCGCACCATCTTTGCAGAACTCATGCGGATCCACGATCACTTGCTCTGCACGGGGACTTGTGTTCTGGACCTCGGGGGGGCCACGGCCTTTATGTACGCGTTCAACGAACGCGAGAAGATCTACGAGATTTGCGAACGAGCCAGCGGCCAACGATTCCACACAGGATACACTCGCGTCGGTGGTCTGCTCTATGACGTGACCGACGACTGGGTCGCCATGGTTCGAGATTTCTGCAAGACCTTTCCAAAGGCTTATCGCGATTTCGCCGGTTTGGTCATGAAGAATCGAATCTTCGTCGAACGCACCAAGGGTGTCGGAGTATTGACCAAGCAGGAAGCGATCGCCGGTGGAGCAACCGGTCCGGTGGCTCGGGCCAGTGGTGTCGAGCGAGATTTACGACGCGACGAACCCTATCTGGCTTACAACGATCTGGACTTTGATGTCTGCTGTGCCCAAGGTGGCGATTGCTATGCGCGCTTCCAAGTCCGAATGATGGAGATGCTCGAAAGCCTCAAGATCATCGAACAAGCGGTCAACAACCTCCCATCGGGTCCTGTGTTCATTTCGGGAACTGGTAAAGAAGGGATTCCCGACAAGACCGAGGTGTATCGCAGCATCGAAGGCTTGATCCATCACTTTGAGAACATCATGCCCAATCGCCAGATGCCATCGCCCAAGGAGTCCTATTACGGTGCGACCGAGTCCCCCAACGGCGAACTAGGTTACTACATTGTTTCGGATGGTGATTTTAAAGCCTACCGAGCTCGGACTCGTCCCCCTTCCCTGCTTCATTTTTCTCTGTTTAGCCGCATGATCCGAGGCTGCATGCTCAGCGACGTCGCCGCTGTTCTCGGTAGCATCAACATCATCGCTGCGGAGTTGGATCGATGAGCGAACTTAGCGATAACGCAAAACAAACCATTGCCGAACATTTGCCACGCTACCCAAGCAAGCAAGCCGTGACGCTGCCTGCATTGCATGTGGTGCAGCAAGAGCGAGGATGTGTCAGCAAAAAGGCGATGGAGGAAATCGCCGAGATCCTTGAACTCTCCCCGGCACAGATCCACGACACTGCTTCCTTCTACGGATTTTTCCGCACGGAAGACAACCCGCTTGGGCAACAGCGCATTTGGGTCTGTCGCTCTTTGCCATGCATGCTCCGAGGCGGCGAGGAACTCCTTGCAGCCCTTTGCCAGAAGTATGGAATCGCTCCTGGCGAAACGACCGCCGATGGAAAACTGACCATCGAGCTTGCCGAGTGCTTGGGTGCCTGCGACGGTGCTCCTTGCATCCTGCTCGAAGACGAACTTCATCTGCGATGCAGCCTCGATGATGTCGAACGAATTGCCAATGAGTCCACTTCGGGCAACAAGAAAGTCTGACCAGAAAGTCACAAGCAAGGTTCAAGTCCATGAGTGAGAGTGAATTCAAACCTGTACTTTTAGGCCGAGTCGGCAGACCTGATAGCCAGTCGCTTGCATCCTACCGAGCCGACGGTGGTTATGAGGCATTGGCCAAAGCCTTGAAGATGCCAAACACCGAAGTGATCGATGTGGTCAAGAACTCCGGCCTACGCGGACGAGGTGGTGCTGGCTTCCCAACGGGTCTGAAATGGACTTTTCTTCCCAAGGATGTCAAAGGCCCAATCTACTTGTGCATCAACGGGGACGAAAGTGAACCGGGCACCTTCAACAACCGAGTTTTGATCGAAGAGGATCCGCATCAAGTTCTTGAAGGGATCGTTATCAGCAGTTTTGCAACCCGCTCTACAACTGCTTACTTCTATCTTCGCTACGAGTATGGTCGCTGCTACCGGACGCTGCAAAAAGCAGTCGACGAGATGTATGCGAACAATCTACTGGGCAAGAACATCCTTGGTTCGGGATACGACCTCGACATCTACTTGCATCGCGGGGCGTGCGCGTACATCTGTGGTGAAGAAACCGGATTGATCGAAAGCCTCGAAGGCAAACGGGCTTGGCCTCGTATCAAGCCTCCGTTTCCTGCGATCGAAGGTGCGTTTCGAAGACCCACGGTTGTCAACAACGTCGAGACAATGGCTTGCATCCCGCACATCCTCAAGCACGGTCCAGAATGGTTTCAATCGATGGGGATTGCTAAGGATCCCAACAATCCTCGGGATGCTGGATCCTATGGTCCAAAGCTCTATTGCATCTCGGGCCATGTTAACAAACCGGGGCTCGTCGAACTCCCGATGGGCATCACCGCGCGGAATCTGATCGATCAGCACGGCGGAGGAGTATGGAAGGGGCGCAAGGCCAAGGCAGTGATTCCAGGCGGATTGAGCATGGGATTCATGACCAACGCTGAACTCGATACTCCTCTGGACTTCAACGGTCCTGGTCGCGTCGGTTGCTTGGGATTGGGAACTGCAGCCGTTGTCGTGATCGATGACCATACGAGCATGGTCGATGTTCTCTACAACGCGTGCCGGTTCTTTGCTCACGAATCCTGTGGCCAATGCACACCGTGTCGAGAAGGAACCGCTTGGTCGACAAAGATTCTCGAACGGATTCGGGAAGGTCGAGGAAAGCTCAGCGATATCGACTTGTTGCTTGAGATCGCCAACTCGATCGGAACGATCCCAGGAACAACCATCTGCGGACTTGCAGACGGTGCCGCTTGGCCGATCAAAACAGCGATCAACAAATTCCGTGGTGAGTTTGAAGAGTACATCAAGAGCGGTCGTCGCAGCGAGAGCCCTGTTCTTGCCGGTGCCCACTAACAAAGAACACTTGAACAACACTTTTTGGGAAAGCGATCAAAGTGGTCAAAGTCAAAGTCAATGATGTCGAGGTCGATGCGGACCCCAAAGACAACTGCATCCTGGCGGCCAGAAAGGCAGGAGTCGAGATCCCTCACTACTGCTGGCACGAGTCGCTCTCGGTGGTAGCCTCCTGCCGCATGTGCCTAGTCGAAGTCGGCGAGACCAAGCCCGATGGCACCGTAGCGATGGGTCCCAAGCTGGTTCCTGGTTGCCAAACGCCCATCAAAGAGGGAACCGTCATTCGAACCGACTCTGCCAAAGTGAAAACTTCGCAGCAGATGACACTCGAACTGCTTTTGCTCAATCACCCACTGGATTGTTCGATCTGCGATCAAGCAGGCGAGTGCTACCTGCAGGATTACACCTACAAGTACGGCAAAGCGCAAAGTCGGCTCGACGAACCGAAGTTGCATCGCGAGGACAAGTACCACATCGGCGAGCAGATCGCTTTGTTTACCGATCGATGCGTGATGTGTACTCGTTGTGTTCGATTCACGAGGGAAGTCAGCGGTACGGCAGAACTCCAAGTCGTCGCTCGTGGATCGCATGAAGAGATCGATGTATTCCCCGATACCCCATGCAACAACAAGCTCGCTGGCAACGTCGTGGATCTTTGCCCCGTTGGAGCTTTGTGCAGCAAAGATTTCCTCTACAAGAAACGGGTCTGGTGGCTTAAGCATGCCGAAAGCGTCTGTACCGGTTGCTCGACAGGTTGCTCGATCCATATCGATCAAAATGAAAACAAGGTCTATCGGCTTCGACCAAGGGAGAATCCGCAGGCCCAAGGGCACTTCATGTGCGACGAAGGGCGATTCGGATTCAAATACATCCATGACGAAAGGCGGTTGAAATACCCCAGGCTCAAGAGTGTATCGGCGATCCCAACAACGACAGAGAATTCGGGCCAAGCATCCGATTTGTCGTTTGCCGATCCATGGCCTATGGTCTTGGCAGAGGCCAAGAAGCGAATTCAACAAGCGATTCAGAACGATCCCTCAGGATTTGTCGCCGTTCTTTCCCCCTTGATGACCGTCGAGGAAGCCTACTTGCTGGCTTCTTATATCAAGGGGATCGATCCTCGAACCAAATTGACTCTTGGTCCAGTTCCGATCGTCGGAAGCGATGATCTTTATCCCAAAGGGCCCAAGGGCGAACCACCGGCAACCGGTAAAGTGAAGTTCACGATCCGTGCTGAGAAGTGTCCCAATAGGCTTGGAGTCGAAGCCGTTTTGCGGCACTTCGAGCGTTCGGTGATCCATGCGGATTCTCTTGGTAAATCTTCCGCGAGCGCTTGGTATGTCGTCGGCGGTTACAGTTCAGGCTGGGTGACTGAGAAACTCGATCAGGCCGTTGGAACACCATCGCTACTGATTGTTCAAGATATCTTCCCATCGCCACTAAGCGATCGGGCCGACATTGTTCTGGCGGCTGGATCTTTCGCAGAACGCGATGGCACCTATGTCAATCATGCTGGGCTGGCACAAGCCGCCCATGCTTCGATTCGCCCACCTGAAGAAGCCCGAGCCGATGGTCGCATCCTGATGGAACTCGCTGGTCGCAGTGGACTATTCAATGCCATGGCACTTCGCAAGGAGATCGGGAACGCTATCGCTGAGCTTTCGGCGATCGCCCCAGGCGATCTGGGAGAGCATGGTGTCCGTTTGGCCAAGTACAACAATCAACCTGTTGGTGCCAAAAGCTAAAAAGCATTCTTAGGAACAACACGAATGATCAGTCGTTTATTGGAATATTGGCCCGTTCTTTGGCCCGCTTTGGCAGCGATCGCAGTGATCCTTGCGGTCGTGCCATTCCTCGGGCTCTACATGACCTTTATTGAACGTAAGGTAGCTGCGTATGTCCAAGACCGCGTCGGTCCGAACCGCGTCGGTCCCTTTGGGCTTTTTCAAGCAGTCGCTGACGGTATCAAGATCTTCCTTAAAGAACAGCTGATCCCTGATCACGTCTACACGGCCCTCTACTTCATCGCTCCTTCCTTTAGCTTGATCACCGCGATGTTCGCCTTAGTGGTGATGCCTTTTGGGCCGGTTGCCACCGATTACAAGAGCGGTTTTCGATTCATGGTTGCACCGGGCATCGACATCGGCATTCTGATGATGCTTGCAATCAGCTCCCTATCTGCCTACGGGATCATTGTCGGCGGATGGGCTTCGAACAACAAGTATTCGATCTACGGTGCAATTCGTTCTTGTGCGCAGTTCATCAGCTATGAGATTCCCTTGGGGATGTCGATTCTGGGTGTGATCGCGATCACAGGTTCGCTGAACATCGAGCAGATTGTCAAAGCGCAATCGGGTAGCCTGCTTGATTGGAATGTGTTCTGGCAACCGGTCGCCATGCTTGTGTTTTTCACCAGTGCACTGGCTGAAACGAATCGTTTGCCGTTTGACCTTCCCGAGTGCGAACAAGAGCTCGTCGGTGGATTTCATACCGAGTACAGCGGAATCAAGTTCGTTTTGTTCTTCTTGGCTGAATACACCCACATCGTCACTGTGAGTTTTCTGACGGCATTGCTATTCCTAGGTGGCTGGCACTTCCCAGGCCTTCCGGACCCATCTGGGGCTTCGACCCTGGTCTTGGCCTTCGGCCTTTTGGTGCTGTTGGCCAAAGTGTCTTTGGTCGTCATGGTGATCATCCTCTTGCGTTGGGCGCTTCCTCGCTTCCGATTCGACCAACTCATGGGACTGGCATGGAAGGGTCTGATTCCTTTGGCGTTAGTCAACCTCGTTGGAGTTGCGATTGTGCTCACGCTCGATCTTCCAAAACACTTGCTGATTGCAACAGCCGTCCTACCCGTCCTGGCGGCTTACTACAGCGCCGCGAAGTTCAATGCTTCGATGGCAAGCGATAACACTGTGAGAAGTAGTCTCCAACCCCAAGGAGCGGTGTCTTATGAGTGAGTCCAAACCCACCAACGCCCCCAAGAAAAAAACAGTTAAATGGGGTGAAGCCCCGAAGCTTACGGTGCTCGATGCTTTGTATCTCCCAGCGATCGCATCGGGATTAGCCACAGCAGTTCGGCATGCGGTCTCAGGCAAACCGACGACCCGTCAGTACCCTGAAGTCGAACCCGAGATTCCGCCGAATTATCGCGGTGTGCATCGCCTGAATCGCGACGAAGCCGGTCGCGTCAAATGCGTTGCGTGCTACATGTGCCAGACGGCATGTCCGGCCAACTGCATCGAAATCATCGCTGCACCGGCACCCAAGGATGATCCACATTGGAAGGATCGAGATAAGTTTCCAGCGACGTTCACCATTGATGAACTCCGCTGCATCTATTGCGGAATGTGCGAGGAAGCTTGTCCCGTCGATGCGATCGAACTGACGAGTGTCTACGACCTAACAGGCATGACGCGCCAAGAGATGATCTTCGACAAGGAGAAACTCCTTTCGGTGTTCGATGAAACGGTCAAGTCGGGACGCGATCCGGTCAGAACCCATCGAGGCAAACTCGGTCCAGCATCCGAAGTCGCACCGTCAGCCAAGGACGCCCCACCCCCGCCAGGACGTGGCAAGTCGGGTTGAGCTCAGAAGAATTCCGCAATCCAACCCATCGATCAATCAACTTTCAAGCTAAGTAAACAAAGAGGCTCAAAGTGAACCCCTTGCCTATAGACCCCAAGAACTTGCCTCTGGTGAGCGGTGATGAGTTCCAAGGTAACCTTTCCCAAATCTTGCTCCTAGTGATCTTGATGGGAACCGCAGCCTATTTGCTTTTGCAACATGGGCTCGTGAAATCCAAGATGATGGCCATGGCTGGGGCGGCCTTGTTCGCATTCGCTGGCTTGATGGCCTTCATGTCGATTCCCATGCAACTCGAATCGATCGTGCGTATGTGCTTTAGCATCCTTGCGGTGGCCGGTGGAATCGCATTTGTAACGGCAGGGGAACCCGTTCATGCTGCACTCGGCTTTGCGACCGCTGTTCTGTCTTCCTGCGGTGTGATGTTCATGCAGTCGGCTTATTTCATCGCCGCTGCGACGATGATTGTTTATGCCGGTGCGACGATCATCATCTTCTTGTTTGTTCTGATGTTCGCACAAAAGGCGAAATTGCAATGGTATGACGTTCAGTTGACCAACCCGCTGATCGCCGCCGGTGTCGCAACTAGTTTGCTCTTTGCAATCGCTTGGAGCGTTTCAGAGCCCGGTGAGATTCTTCCCGTCAAACTGGATCTTACACGTCCTTACAGCCTATCGGTTGTGGGTCCAGCACCCGGCGAGGGAATGCCTCCAGTGCCGGATGCGACGATGAGTCCAAGTCAGCTTGCGGAATTTACACCTGCGAAGACATCGGGGCTCGGTCGCTCTATGTTCACCGATTACTTGCTTGCCATTGAACTGGCTGGCACCATCTTGCTAGTGGCGACCCTCGGTGCGATCGTACTGGCTCAGAAACCAGAAAGGGATCCATCGTGAACCACTCCGAAGTTCAAAACCTCCTGGTGCTCGGAGGAATCCTCTTTGCACTTGGGCTCATAGGTTTTTTGACCCGGCGATCACTCATTCTCATGTTCCTGTCCCTCGAGACGATGCTCTCGGGAGTTAGCCTCAATTTGATTGTCTTCTCAAGGTACCATCAGAACTACCAGGGCCAGATTCTGGCTGTGATGGTGCTAACGATCGCAGCTTGTGAGGCCGCTATCGCATTGGCCCTGGTCGTTTCTCTTTACCGCCGCAAAGCAACCTTGGATGTCCAAGCGTGGGATGAACTCAGCGAAACGATTCTTCCGAAGGATACCCAGGGTGATTACCAATCAGCAGAGAAAGAGGAAGACTATCCGAAGCTCATCCCCGCTGGTTTGGATCCGTTAGCAAAACCAGTCCCAAGTTCGCTTCAAGCAACCATCGAACAAACCTCGTCAGACCAACCAACTAAGACATCTCCCATTGTGTCGGAGGTAAATCAACGTGCCTAACTTTTATTCACTCATCTGGGTCGTGCCGCTTGCACCACTCATTGGTTGTATCCTTTGTGCGATATTGTCGTTTCGGGGGAACAAGCACGACGCGCACCTGCCGGCGATCGCATCGCTACTGATCGCGGCAGCTAGCGCTTTGATCGTCCTGTTTCGTTGGGATCCCGATAACGCGGATGCCGGATACTTGATCTCCGAAGGCTATCAGTACCTCCAAATCGGAAATATCAAACTCAGTCTTTCGCTGAGGATCGATACGCTTTGCTTGACATTGCTTTCGGTCGTGACGTCGATCTCTGCGATGATAGCGATCTATTCGAAAGGCTACATGCATGACGATCCTGGCTATGCCCGGTACTTTGCCGTCTTTTGCGGATTCGTCTTCTCGATGACGATGCTGGTTTTGTCTCACAACCTACTGATGATGTATGCGTTTTGGGAAGGGGTCGGAACCTGCAGCTATTTGTTGATCGGATATTGGTTCCGCAAGCCTTCCGCCGCCCGTGCCGCGACCAAGGCCTTCTTGGTCAACCGCGTCGCCGACACGGCATTCCTGTTTGGGATTATGTTGCTCGGATATGCCATCGGCCATACCGACGTGGGTGCCGGACAGAGTTGGTTCGCAAGGTTGGACTTTCAAAACATCTTTGATGCCGCCCCCGTGCTGGCCGAAAAACATGCAGGACTCCTTGGGTGGGTCGCTCTGTTTTTGATGATTGGAGCCATCGGTAAGTCGGCTCAGTTCCCATTCCATGTGTGGTTGCCCGATGCGATGGAAGGCCCCACGCCAGTTTCAGCTTTGATTCACGCTGCGACGATGGTCACCGCAGGGGTTTACCTTATGGCAAGACTCTCTCCGCTGACCGAGTTCACTCCGTCGGTTTTGATCACCGTCGCATGGCTCGGAGGAATCACATCCCTCATTGGGGCCGTGATGGCACTATGCCAAGACGACCTCAAACGTGTGTTGGCTTACTCGACAGTTAGCCAGTTGGGTTATCTCTTCATGGCCTTGGGGGCCGGTGCAGTTAAAGATCTAGCGACCGTAGCAGTCGTCGCGGCAATGTTCCACCTTGTAACCCACGCATTCTTCAAGGCGTTGCTTTTCCTCTCGGCTGGCAATGTGATGCATGCGATGGGTGATGTGATCGATATGCGAGAATTCTCGGGGCTCAAACGAGTGCTACCCAAAACCAATATTCTCTTTGCAATCGGAGCAGCAGCCCTAGCCGGAGTTCCCCTCCTTGCTGGCTTTTTTAGCAAGGACGGAGTACTTGCAGTACTACTGGACGCAAGCAAAGACACGATGGTCGGAGTCCATTTCTTGACGCTCCTAGGCATCGGTTTCCTAACGGCCTTTTTGACTGCGATCTACACCTCGAAGGCATACTTCAAGACATTCCATGGTCCTGAGAAGATTCCTGCTGCTGCGGGTCATCATGCGCATGAGGCTTCGTCAGTCATGCTCGCACCGATGGCGTTGCTTGCCGTTGGCGCTCTGATTGCTGGAGCCCTGTTAGGCCCAACTGGAAAGATCTCCGAGTACATTTCCAAAACGCCACTACTGCATCATCACGAGCATTCCGAACCGATGTGGCTTCTGGTTGTCTCTTCGATCATCGCCCTGGCAGGTGTCTTTGTCGGATACACCATTAGCCAGAAGGGGGCACCAAAGAGCGGTTTGCTCAAGTCCCTTTTGGATTTTGGTCGCAACCGTCTTTACATCGATTGGCTTTACAATGTCGCGATCGTCCAGCCGATGCTATCGGTCGCAAAATTCCTCGAATGGTTCGACACAAACATCATCGGTGCGATCACCGATGCGGTAGCAGGCTTGCCCAAGCTTTTGGGTCTTGTTGGCCAGCGGATTCAGACCGGACGAGTCCCCTCCTATAGCCTGCTGACGGCCATAGGTATCGCGGCGGTTGCTATTTGGATTGTCACCAGAGCAAGTTGGTAGTCATGAGCATATTGATCCCTTTACTGATTTTTGTTCCCCTGGCTTGTGCCTTGGTGATCTTCTTTTCCGGAAACAGGGCCAAGGCGATGGCTCCGTTTGGAATCCTCGCAGCACTCCTTACATTGCTACTGAGCATCGGACTGTGCTTTGAGGTCTACCAAGCTCCTTCGAGACTCAGTGGAAACGCTGGCGTGTCGGAATCGACGATCGAGCCCAAGGTGAGTTTCATCTCCGATTCGCTCAGGTTTGTCCTGCCGATTTCTGTCGGTGGACATCCCATCGATTGGCAACTCTCCTTCGGTGCCGATGGAATCTCGGCACTGATGGTGCTTTTGACCGGGATCATCGGTTTCTTCACCATTTGGCTCGCCTCGAGCCAAATCGATAAGCGCAAGGAGACTTACATCGGCTTACTGCTCGTAACGATCTCGATGCTCATGGGCGTATTTTTATCGATGGACTTGGTTTCGTTTTACATCTTCTTTGAAGCCGTTTTGATCCCGCTGATTCTCTTGATTCACGGCTGGGGAGACGGAAAGAATCCCCAAGCAGCCTCGAAGAGATTTCTGCTTTTTACCCTCGCAGGTAGTATCCCGATGGTCGTCGGCTTAATTTCGCTGGCGATGTCTCCAAATATCCACGGCCAACCTTCAACAGTATCCTTTAGCGAACTTTCGCGAATAGCGTCTCAGGCGGTCTCAAGCGGTATTCCGATCGGGTCCAAAGACTCTTGGGCAGTGTGGTTGTTGCTCCTTGGCTTTGGGATCAAACTGGCAATTCTGCCGCTGCATACTTGGCTCCCGATGACCTACGCAGCGGCCCATCCCAACACAACATCGCTCATCGCCTCGGTCGTTGCTAAGCTTGGTCTCTATGGCATCCTTCGGATTGTGATTCCGTTGACACCCACGGCCCTTTCGATCGAAGCCCAAATGGTGATTGGAACCCTCGGAGCGATCGTCATCGTCTACGGTGCCTTGGTAGCCCTGACGAAAGACAACCTGCGAGAGGTGTTGGCCTTTAGTTCCCTGTCCCACGTCGGATTCATCACACTCGGGCTAATGAGCCTCACGAAAGAAGGGCTCGGGGGAGCGGCCCTGCAGATGTTCAACCACGGACTGATCACCGCCTCGATGTTCTGGATCCTATCGATGCTCGAACAGCGACATGGAACGATCAGCCTCAAAAGCGAAGATCGCGGCCTTGCAGCACAATACCCTAAGCTTGCGGTGCTCTTAGTCTTCTTCACCCTTGCAGGAGCGGGTCTTCCAGGACTCAACGGATTCGTCGGCGAACTCTTAACCATGTCCGGCATGATGCGAGTCTGTGCGACCTTGGTAGCGATCGCTGTACTAGGAACGGTTCTGGGAGCTTGGTACGGTTTGCGAATCGTTCAAAGGTTGCTCTTCGGTAGCGATGGGCCTCGTGTTGACGCGCAACAACGCCCCCTTGCAGGTTCAGATTTGCAGCCCAAGGAATGGCTACCTCTGGTGAGTGTCGCCGTGCTTTGCTTGTACATCGGTCTATTCCCCATGCGAACGATGAAGCTCTTTCAGCCCGATACCGATCGACTTGCAAGTTTGGTTGAACCGGTGTCCAAGCAAGCGCATCGCGATATGGACACGCTCGTGGTTGAGTCGACGAATCCTTAAGTAAGCATATAGAAAATCAGCGAGATCTAATCGTGGACTTGATTCAAATCACCAAAGCAACCGTCGGTCACTTGACCCCCGAGATCGTGCTACTGATCGGTGGGACTCTGGTCATGTGCGCCTCGGTGCTGACCACTAAATCGGCTCGAGAGAATATTCATACTCAGCGGAACAACTACGCTTTCGGATCGCTCTTGTGTCTGATCGCCGCAGTCATTGCTCGGTATTGGCTGGGAGCACCAAACATCGCACCGGGAGATTTAGGTCTGTTTCGATTTGATGCATCAGCCCTCGCAGCCGAACGATTGACATTCATCGGCGGACTGATCCTGATCTTGATGTCTTGGTCGACCGCACCCAAGGGTCGTTTAGCCGAGTACTACGGATGCTTGCTGATCATCCTGGCGGCCATCCCGATCGTCGGTGCAGCAAACGACCTAGTCTCGTTGTTCTTGGGATTGGAACTCGTGAGTATCCCAACCTACATCCTCTTGGGGATCGTCAAAACCGACAATTCGGGAGCCGAAGCGACCCTCAAGTATTTTCTGCTCAGCGCTTTTGCATCCTGTTTTTTTCTGCTGGGTGTCAGTTATCTCTATGGGTTTTGCGGCTCGACGAACCTCTCGGTCATCCAAGCCTCCTTTGGTGAAGGAAAACGACTGATGGCCCTGGGCATGCTGCTTGCGATTTGCGGTCTGTCGTTCCGAATCACTGCGGTCCCCTTTCATTTCTACGCTCCCGATGTTTTTGAAGGCACCAGCGTAACGATGGCCGGTGCGATGAGCTATCTGCCCAAAGTGGCAGGTTTCGTCGCTCTGATTCGACTCATCGGTGCCGGTACCCTCAGTTCAGGTGCAAGTAGCGTAGTGATTCCCGTGCTCCTTGGATGTGCAGCCCTGACGATGTGTGTTGGCAACGTGTTGGCTTTGGCCCAAAACAATCTACGACGCATGATGGCTTACTCGAGCGTGGCTCACACGGGCTACTTGCTTTTGGCCTTCGTCGCACTGATCCGACAAGACGCCAGCCCTGGAGTGATGTTCTCGTACTTGGCGGCTTATGCGGCCATGACCTTGGGATTGTTCGCTTGCCTTGGAGAAATCGAAGCCGCCGGGGGTAAATCGCATTTGATCGGGGATTTGGCCGGGATGTTTCAACGTCGGCCAGCCGCTTCAATCGGTCTTACAGTCGCACTTGTGAGTTTGATTGGACTACCGTTTACTGCCGGATTTTGGGCCAAGTTCATGATTTTTGTCGGCACGGTCGCCGACCGTCGAGTCGACTCGATCAGCATGCTCATGGGTGCACTGATGGCGATCAATGCGGTCATCGCCGCTGGTTACTACTGGCGAATCCTGAGCACCCTGTACACCAAGAGCGAATCGCATGTACCGCTTCGGGTGTTTCGCCCGAGCCTCTTTTTCGCCTATACGATTTGCACAGTGCTAACGATTCTTTGGTTCTTTGTTCCCTCGGCGATGTAATGCGATGGGCTTTTGTCGGAATCGGGCGAGTTACCCACCGGATGGTCGAGGCCGTTAGGGCTGCCGGTCACGAGGTCGTCTTCTGCGCAGGCCGTGACCTGAATAAACTGCGGGATTGGCAAGACCGATTCGAGGTCCGTTACGGCACGACCAACTTGCATGCGGCTTGCAATTCCCACCAGGTAGATGCCGTGTACGTAGCCTTGCCCCCTTCGTTGCACACCGAGTTTGCTACGGTAGCCCTTCGCGCTGGCAAAAGAGTCTTGTGCGAAAAATCGCTTTCAGTGGATGTTGGCCAAGCCGAGATGATCCGTCAAACAGTTAGGGAGACCAAGATTCCTTTGGTTCACGCGACGGCATTTCCGCACCATCCGCGATCAGTAGCGATGCGCAAGATCATTGAAAGTGATGAGCTCGGAGAGATATGCCGGGTGAGTGTCGCCTGTAGCGTCGGCGGTATCCTCGATCGAAAAGATCATCGTGGGAATGCAAGTGCCGGTGGCGGATGCTTGCTCGATCTAGGTTGGTACTGCGTCTACTCGACTCTGTGGTTTACAGGTTTTCGGCCCTCGCAAATGCACTCGATCGGGACTCGTGTCAGCGCGGATCCAACTTCGGCATGGTACCAAGTTCAAACGGTAGCAAGACTCGAACCGTCCTTGCCAAGCACACCGCATCTTGCCCATCGTTCCTTGGTCGCAAGTTGGGATTGCGGGTACGAAGCCGCTGGACGCAAGTGGATCGAGATAGCCGGCACGCAAGCATCGGTGATCTGCGATGATTTTTTAAGGCCTTGGGATATCGATAAACCACGGTTTTGGGTGCACGGTTCGGACGGCAAAGCGAGGAGCGAGACTGAGGGTGTGGGTGTCTTTCAAGAAGCCCAAATGGTTCGCTCGGTCGAAAATATCTCTTTGGACGAATCGCTTGATGCTTTGTCGCTAGCGATAGAAACCCAATCGATACTGTCCCGGATCGATGCTCAATTGGGCTCGGGCGTCTAAGCTACTGGTTTTTTCGTGCGACCGTAGAGGGCCAATGCTCCCGATGCAAGTCCGCAGAGGATTGTCGCTGCTAGTAAAAGGAGGCTGATGGTCGTGCTGAGTTCGAAGCGATCTAGTCCCGCGAATGTTTGGTAGAGGGCATAGCCAAGCCAGCAAATGTGGGCGGCGGCCAAGCAGTGGATGATCCGAACCGAGTTTAAGATCCTCCATCGATCGGTAAACCACGCGACGATGGCCAGCGTTTGAATCGCATGCAAAGCAGCCCCGTGAGGAAATTTGAGGATGCCTCGGACGTTGAAATGAGTAGGACTTATTCCTCGAGTCATTTGCTCTTGTCCGATCCACGTGATCCCGAATCCAAGC